>NZ_CP079865.1:3905627-4206060 GCF_025263565.1 Mycobacterium sp. SMC-8 | reverse complement strand
GTGGTGATCTTGCGGGCGGGGGCGCCCCGAGGCGGCGCCGCGACAACAGCGGGGGTATCGGCGGAACTGCGGGTGGCGTCCTGCAGCGCCATCGCGGTGCTGCCCGAACGTCCCAGGTGCGGCGTGCCCATCATCCGGCGTGCCATCCCCCGGCACGTCGGGCACTCGATTTCGTCGGGGCGACTCGCCATCGAATGCATCTGCCGGGTGATTCCACAACCGGATCGGCACCGAAATGCGTAGAGGATCAAAGCATTTCCCTTGGTGGTCGAAGGAGAGAAGCGGGGATGAACGCCACCCTACCCAGCCACGCGGGTGTGTGCGCAGCAGATGGACAACACGACAACACACGGGGGTGCCGTTGTGGCCGGCTACAGCTGCGGGGCTACCGCCGTTGCCGGGATGAAGGCGTAAAAACCTTGTGCCGGAGGGTGTTGGGTCCCGGAACAGGCGTCGCGCCGTCCGGTTCGCCGCGCTCCTCCATCCCCATGTTGTGGGCGGCCCACAGCGCGATGCGGAAATTGATGCGATCGCTCTCGTCGAGCGGGTTGGCGTCGGTCAGCTCGGCGATCTTGGCCAGCCGGTTGCGCAGCGTGTTGACGTGCACGTACAACTGACCGGCCGCGGCGCCGATGTCGTTGCCGGGGGCCAGGAACGCCTCCAATGAGGCCACCAGGAAGGAGTTGTTGACCCTGTCGTGGTCGACCAGCGGTCCCAGCAGCCTATGGACGAACGGGACCAGTCGCACCTTCGGCACCGCCGCCAACAACCCTTCGAGCGTGGCGATCTCATCGATGTGCACAGTGCGCTGCCGGCGACCCGCCTCGTGGAGCGCTTCGAGGGCCTCCGGGATCGCATGCGCCATCGACTGGGCGTCGGCGCCCAGCGCCACCCCACAGACCAACGGCGATGCGGCCAGATCGGCACGAAGTTCCGGAGTCTGCGGGCACAGCGCCACGATGCGGTCATCGAGTAGGGCCACCGCCCCGCGGTGGCGGTCGACCAGCGCGTGCACGTCCGCATGCCCCTCAGACGGGAACGCGCACACCGCCACGGGTGCCTCGCTGAGTCCGTGGCGCGCCAGCGCGGCCTCGACCGGACCGACGCCCAGCGTGCCCGCGATGAACCACCGCAACATCGATCCGAGGTCGCGTTCCCGGGCATCGACGTCACGATCGGCGGCCCGCCGGGACTCGCCCCAGTCGACGATACGGCGGAAAGGCACCGCCGGCCGCTGGACCATCAGCGGCAGGTTTCGGTCCAGGCACGCCTGCACCAGAGGCTCGGGCAGCTCGTCGAACACGTCGCCGAGCCCGATCACCAGCCCCGCCACGCCGCGCTCGGCCAGGATGTCGACGTATCGAAGCACGGCCGCGTCCGGCTGCCCGGCCACCGGCACGCCGACACTGAGGATGAGCTCCTCGCCGATCAGGTACGGCGATGGGTCGGCGAGCTCGGTGGGATAGACGTAGCGGATCGGCCGGTCGAGATCGTCGATCGGCGTCACGATCTCGACGTGCAGGCTGGGTTCGGCGAGCAACTCCCCGACGCTGACCGTGCCGTCGTGAGGCCCTTTCACGGTCGTCGCACTCTCCTCGGCGCTCCGTTCGCTCGTCGTCATCGCGCCGCTCGCACTGCCATGCCAGCGGAGTCTAAGCGCCGGAGCGCGCCGTCACAGGTCGAGCGTGAGCTTGGACCCGCACTGCGAGCGCGACACGCAGATCATCATCGAGCTGTTCGTCCGCCGCTCCGCGTCGCTGAGCAGCTCGTCACGGTGGTCGACGTCACCGGCGAGCACCTTGGTCTCACAGGTCCCGCAGAAGCCGCTGGTGCACGAGAACGGGGTGTCGGGTGCCACGGCGAGGACCGCGTCGAGCACGCTCTGGTTCTGCGGGACGCGGACCGTGACGCCGGTGCGGGCCAGTTCGACCTCGAACGCCCCGTCCTCGGATCTCGCCTCCAAGGCCGGGGTCGCGGCGGTGAACTGTTCGACGTGCAGCAGCATGTCCGGGTAGCGGGTGCTGATCTGCTTGACCGCCGCGAGCATCGCCGGCGGCCCGCAGCAGTACACCGCCGTGCCCGCCGGACTGTCGGCGAAGGCGCGTTCGATGTCGGGCAGACCGACTTCGTCCTGCGGGTAGAGGTGGACGAAGTCGCGCCCGGCCAGGCGGTCGGTGAACGCCATGGCGGCGCGGCTGCGTCCGCCGTAGAGCACCGTCACCGGGGGCGGCAGCGGCCGGGCTTGCAGTGCTTCGACCATCGCCAGGATCGGAGTGATCCCGATGCCCCCGGCCAGCAGCAGATAGCGCGGCGAGTCGACCAGGGCGAAATCGTTGCGCGGCTCCCCCACCTCCAGCACGTCGCCCGGGCGTAGCCGGTCGTGGACTTCCCGGGACCCGCCACGGCCGCCGTCGACCTTCAGCACGGCGACGGTGTAGCTGTGCGGGTCATCGGCGGACCCGCACAACGAATACTGGCGCACCGCCCCCGACGGGAGCGTGACGGGGATGTGGGCCCCGGCGCTCCAGTCGGGGAGCCGCTCCCCGCTCGGGCTTCGCAGCTCGACGGAGATGACGGCGTCGGCCTCCAGGCGCAGTTGGGTGACTCGCAGCCTCACTGCGGTGCGTGACCGTTGGTCGCAACCAACTCCGGATCGCGGGCCTGCTGGATGGTCTGTACGGCGAATTGGGTGGCCCGCCGGTAGTTCAGCGTGTAGATGTCCGCGGGCGCGGACACCTCCACGGCCTGCCCGGCCAGCGGCACCTCTTTGGGTTCAAGGCCCTCCAGGACGGGGGTGTCCTCGTTGAAGACCTTGGTCTCGACCTCCAGGATCTCGTCGACGGTGCCACCGCGAAAGTCCTTGTCGGTGGCCACGCCCCAGAAGATGATGCACTTGTCGTAGCTGACCGGCGACGGGAAGTCGACGAGGTAGCGCTTGCCGGTTTCGGGGCCGAAGTCGTACAGGATGGTCGCGATACCCGGGGCGTACGAGTGGTAGTGCATCCAGGCGTCACCGACGTCGGAAAAATCCGAATCGGGGACCTGCCGATAGAAATACGACGCCCAAACCTCACGTCCTTCGCGCTTGACGTCGAGATCGGTGACGACCGGGTTCACGTCGCCCATCGACGGCGCGTGCACGAACGGGAAATGCGCCATGTCACGGAAGTTCTCGGTGGCGGCCATGAATCCGCAGTCGGCGTGAATGGGTTCTGCTGCGCGCCAACTCAGTTCGAGACCGTCGAGCTCCGGCGGGTTGGGCAGGTCGAAGACGGGGTCGCCCAGGCAGGTCCAGACGTGCTCGAAGCGCTCGATCACCGGATAGGACTTGATGGCGGCCTTGGGCGGGATGCGCCCGTCCTCGGGCAGGGACGGGATGCGGCTGCAGACGCCGGTGCCGCCGTCGAACTGCCAGCCGTGGTAGGGACACGCGATGCCCTCGCCCACCACCTTGCCGTCGGCGAGGTTGCCGCCGCGGTGTATGCAACGGCGGTCGGTGACCCGCGCCGCGCCGGTGGAGTCGCGGAACACCACGAGGTTGTGGTCCAGCAGCGTCGCGGACTGCGGGGTGTCGATGTCCTGGGACCTCGCCACCACGAACCACACGTGCTGATAGGCCGCACGCAGTTTGTCCGGGGTCAGTGCATCGTGATTCATCGTCGCTCTCCTGTCGGTCGGGCTGTGACCGGGTCGAACTCGGGTCGGGTCAATGTACGGGGGGTCAGCCGCTGGGCACGCACGTGATCGGCGATCTCGGCCATTCCGGCCACCCAGACGTCGTCCATGCCGCATACGTCGGCGACGAACTCGCGCAGCGCGGCGGCCCGTCCGGGCCGGCCGCTGAGAAACGGGTGGTTGGTCAGAATCCAGGCGCCGCCGATCTCCCGCATGGCGTCGAGCTCGCTGCGCCACAACTCGACAGCCTTCGCCGGCGTCTCGATCAGGCCCGTGCCGGAGAAGTCGGGAACGAAGCAGTACTGCTGCCAGTCGTCGAGTGCCCAGCTCACCGGAAGCTCCACGAGCGACCCGGCTCCGGGAACCGCCAGCTCATAAGGGTGATCGGAGTCCATCAGCGTCGAATCGTAGGTGAAACCGAACTCGGCGAGCAGTTTCGGTGTGTGCCAATTCATCTCCCACATCGGCGCCCGGTAGCCGGACGGCCGGACACCGGCTACTTCTTCCAGCGCGCGCAGGCCACGGTCGAGGATCGCGCGTTCGGTGTCCTCGTCGACGCCGACCAGCGACTCGTGCAGATATCCGTGGTGAGCGATCTCGTGACCGGCGCGGGCGATCGAGCGGATCGCCTCCGGGTGCCGGTGCGCGGTGTATCCAGGCACGAAAAACGTTCCGCGAACCCCGAACTCGTCGAGAATTCCGAGGAGGCGCGGTACGCCCACCAGAGGGCCGTAGGCCTGATGCGACATCGCACCCATCCGGTCGGCGAACGCGGGATCAGTGGTCAGCAGCGGTGATTCGGCATCGACGTCGAAGGTGAACGCCACAGCACAGCGTTTCCCCTCCGGCCACGACACCGGACCCGCGGGTGTCAGTGCGGTCAAAGTTGTGCCTTTCTCCCGAAGACGGACAGGAATTCCCATGTGACGTTGGCCGCCGCGACGGCGGTGATCTCGGCGTGGTCGTAGGCCGGCGACACCTCGACGACGTCGACACCGACGAGGTTGACGCCGTCAAAGCCGCGGATCACCTCGAGCAGCTCGCGGCTGGTCATCCCGCCGGCCTCGGGGGTGCCGGTGCCCGGCGCGTGCGCAGGGTCGAGCACGTCGATGTCGACCGACACGTACACCGGCGCGTCCCCGACCCTCTCGCGGACGCGTTCGATCATCCCCTCGGTGCCGAGCGTGTCGATGTCGCGGCAGGTGATGCAGGAGAAGCCGAAGTTGGCGTCCTCCACGAGATCCTGCTTGTCGTAGATCGATCCGCGGACGCCGATGTGCAGGTTCTTGTCCAGCAGCAGCCCCTCCTCGAAGGCCCGGCGGAACGGCGATCCGTGGGTGATGTCGGCGCCGTAGTAGCTGTCCCAGGTGTCCAGGTGTGCGTCGAAATGCACCAGGGCCACCGGACCGTGCGCGGCGTGAACCGCCCGCAACGAAGGCAGTGCCACCGAGTGGTCACCGCCGAGGATGACCGCGCGGGTGCCGTCGGCCTGCAGCGCGGTCAGCTGCTGGGCGGTCTGGTCGACCGCCTGGGCGATATCGAAAGGGTTGCACGCGATGTCGCCGGCGTCGGCGAACTGGCACACCTCGAACGGCTTGATGTCCAGCTCGGGGTTGTACCCGCGGATGAGCCGGGATGCCTGCCGAATCGCGTTGGGGCCGAACCGCGCTCCGGGACGGTAGGTCACCGCGCTGTCGAACGGCACGCCGACGACGACCACGTCGGCGCGCGTGACGTCCTCCAGCCTTGGCAGCCGCGCGAACGTCGTCCATCCCGCATACCGCGGTTGAACCTGGGGGTCGACCGCGCCGACGATGGGAGGCCGGCCGGTGTCGTTGTTCATTGATTGCCTTTCCTATACGCGATTACGAGAGAGTCCGCCGTCGACGTTGACCACCTGGCCCACCGCCGCACCGAGCTCGCGTTGACAGAGCAGACCGATGGTCCGGGCCACCTCGGCGACGGTGCCCCGCCGACCGATCGGAGGTACGGCCGCGGGAGTACCGTCTGCGGCATCGCACACCGACCACTCCGAGGCGACGGCACCGACGGCTACGGCGTTGACCCCGACTCCGAATCGGCCGAAGTCGCGGGTCAACGACTTGGTCAGGGCGACGAGGCCACCCGCCGCGGCCGCGACGGCGGACAGGCCGGGTGCACCGATGTGCCAGCGCGAGGCGGTCAGCACCATGCGGCCGCCCGCGCCCGTGTCGCGCATCCGCTCGGCGGCGGCCTGGGCGAACAGGAAGCTGCCCGTCAGAGTGCTGTCCACGTGCGCCCAGAAGTCGTCCATGGACTGGGCGGTGACCGTGGCGACGTGCGGCAGACCGTGCGCGGTCACCAGCGTGTCGATCCCGCCCATCGCCTCGGCGGCGGCTGCAACGGCGGCCCGTACGGCGGCGCCGTCGGCGGGGTCCGCCACGACGGAGATCGTCTCGCCGGAGGCGGTCGCCGGTGCAGCGGAGCAGGTGCCGACGGTGCGCGCGCCACCGGCACGGAAATGGTCCCGCACGGCCGCACCCAGCTCGGTGTCCACCCCGGTGACGAGAACCCGCTGTTGTGTCCCCATGCTCAGATCACCGTTCCGCTGTTGACCGACAACACTTCTCCGCACAGGAAGAGATCGTCTTCCAGCAGCGCCCGGACCAGCTCGGCGACCTCGACCGGTGTGGCTATCCGCCGGGCGGGCAACGACTCGAGGAACTCCTCGGCGCGTTCCCAGGAGTCGGCGGGCAGCAGCGGCGTGTCGCAGGGACCCGGCGCGACCGCATTGACGATCACCCCGTCTGCCGCCACCTCGGCGGCGACACTGCGCAACAGCGACAGCGCGGCGCCTTTGGCCGCGGCGTAGTGAGCGTCGTTGCTGCCGCCGCCGATGGCACGTTCGGACGCGATCCCCACGATCCGGCCCTGCGTGCGCCGGCGCATCTGCGGCAGCACCGCCCGGCACACGTGGGCCAACCCGCCGACGTGCACCCGCAGCATCCGCTGCCAGGACTCCGGATCGATGTCCAGTGCCGGGATCTCCTCGTAGTGACCGGCACAGATCACCGCGGCGTCGATCTGCCCGAGGGTGGCCTCGATCTGTGCCACGGCATCGATCACCGCCTGTTCGTCGGCGACGTCGGCGGTCAACCACATGTCGGTGTCGGGCGCGGGTTCGCGGGAGATGGATGCGACCGTCCACCCGCATTCGGCGAGCCGCGCGGCGATGGCCGCACCGATGCCGCTGCCGGCGCCGGTCACCACGGCGACGGGGGCACTCATACGAGTTCCGTTTCCGGGGTCGACTCCGGCGCGGAGGGCGCGCCGGGCCGACTCTGACCGACCTTGCGGACCTTCACGATCACGATGCCGAGCGCGAGAATCGCGCCCATCGCCACGAAGAACGCCCAGTTGATGAACCACGCGTCCGACACCGTGCGGGGCCACACGATGTTGAGGAACGCGAATCCCGCCCAGAGGACGGCCATCAGCGCCACCGGCAGGCTGAGCCTGCCCAGATGCCACGGCCCCGGCACCCACGTACCGCGAAGGCGCGCAACCAATCCGGTGACCAACGGGAACAGGAAGGCGAGGTAGTAGCCGCCCGCTGTGAAGGTGACCAGCACCGAGTAGACGTCGGTGGCGGAGATGAGGTAGACCACGGCGCCGATCACGGTGGTGACGAGGATCGCGGTGACCGGCTGGGCCTCCGCCCTGGACAACTTCGACAGCACGCGTGAGCCGGGCAGCACCTTGTCGCGGGCGAAGGCCCAGATGACCCGGGATGCCGAGGCCTGCAGCGCCAGGAAGCTCGCCAGGAAGCCGATCACGAACGCCAGCAGGATCGGTTTGACCCAGGATTCGCCCAGCGCGGTCCCGAGAACGTAGGTGACCGGATCGGAGACCTCACCGGAGGTGATCTTGTCGAAGTCGGGCACCGCCAGCGTGACCGCCAGCGATGCGTAGGCGATGACGATGGCGATGAACGACACCGAGAACAGCATGGCCTTGGGGACGTTTCGCTGCGGTTCCTTGACCTCTTCGGCGATCGCACCGGCACTTTCGAAGCCGAGGATCGACCAGCTGGTGAAGGCCAGGGCCGCCAGGAACGGCCCCGACAGATAGGCCCACGACCATCCGCTGCCGAGGTCGATGCCCTGCACGATGATGTCGAGACCGTGGTGGCGATGGAAGATCAGCAGGTAGGTGCCCAGCCCCACCGAGGCCACGATTTCGGCGATGATGCTGCCCAACATCAGGGTTTTCAGGAAGACGCGGCCGGCGATGTTGGCGCAGGTGCCGGCCAGCAGAATCAGCAGCGCGATGATGCTCTGCTGCACCGCGGTCGGACTCGCGATCCCGACCAGCTCCGCCAGGAACCCTGCGCCGCCGTAGGCGACCGTGGCCATGATGATCACCAGCGCCCACATGTACACCCACCCGGCGAACCAGCCGGTCACCTCCCCGGCCAGGCGTTTGGTCCACTGGTAAATGGAACCTTCGAACGGCCAGCGCGACACCAGTTCTGCGAACGCCAGCGCGACGATGAACTGTCCGGCGCCGACGATCACGAACGTCCACCAGAACCCGGGCCCGGCAGTGGACAGCGACAGTCCGTAGATGCCGTACATCGCCACGATCGGCGAGATGAACGCGAACGCAAACGCGAATGCCGACCACAACGAGAACTCGCGCTTGAGTTCGGTTGGCGCTGAGCCTAATTGACCATTTCCGGCCATCCGGGTTTCCTTTCGTCACCCCCAAAGTTCACGCAAGTATGCGCACGGGCGCGGTGCCCCGGCAGCCGGACCGGCCGAGTCTGGTTTGGGCGCACAGTCCGACGCCGCACGGATGTAGGGATCTACAGCGTCGTGCCGGCAACCGGCTGCGCAGGCGAGCGCTGGGGCCCCACTGCCCATACACTCGCCGCGCCGGTCTGCTCAGAAAGCGAGGATGTGGTGGGCGACAACGCGGTGGCTTCTCCGTTCCAACCAACGAGTCCGTGTCAACCAACGACCAGGTTCCTGGGGACCCTGGAGGACCAGCTGGGCGCGGCGGTGTGCGACACCGTCGCCGCACCACTGCGATCGATCGACGCCAACCTGGAGCCGGTGGCGGATCTCTGCCTGTCGGCGGTGAAGGCGGGAGGTAAACGGCTGCGTCCCCGGTTCATGTTCTGGGCGTGGCGGGCGGCCGGCCCGCCCGCCACCGGTCTCCCGCCGCTGGTGCACCTGGCCGCGGCGGTCGAACTGCTCCATGCCGCGGTGCTGGTTCACGACGACGTCATCGACGACTCCGACGTGCGGCGCGGACAGCCGTCGGTGCGCGCGGCGCTGGCCTCCCGGCACCGCGCCGACGACGGCACGGGTGATGCGCGTCTGTTCGGCGACCACATGGCACTGCTTGTCGGCGACCTGCTGTGGTCGGCGGCGCACGACTCCGTCGCCTGCGCGGTCAGCTTGCTCGGCACCGACGCGCGCCGCCGCGTCAGGCAGACCTTCGGCGCAATGCGGGTCGAGGTGGTCGCCGGCCAACTCCTCGAGCTCCAGGCCCAGGCCGCGCGTGACTACTCCTGGGCCGCGGCCGGGAAGATCCAGCGGTACAAGACCAGCAGCTACACCGTGGAGCGGCCGATGCAGCTGGGGCTCGCGCTCGCCGGGACTGCGACCCCAGCGATTGAGGCCCACCTGAAGAAGTTCGCCCGCGCGGTAGGGCAGGCTTTTCAGCTGCGCGACGACCTGACCGATGTGTTCAGCACAACGGCCGCAAGTGGCAAGCGGGTCGGCGACGACATCCGCGGCGGAAAACCTACAGAGTTGCTGGGCACCGCTCTGGAACTGGCGAGCGCACCGGACCGGCGCACCCTGACCGGCATCGTCGGCGACGCGGACGCCGACGACGCCGCGATCGCCGAGGCCCGGCGCGTCCTGGTGGGCTCGGGGGCGGTCGATCGAATCCGGGGTCGCGTCACCGAACTCGTGGTTATCGCGAACGAGGCGATCGAGGAGTTGAACTCCCGCACCGATGCCGCGGTGTGCGCGGGCCTGACCGCGATGCTCACCGAATGCACCGACCTGTCGTTCCTGCCGCCCGGGGTCTGACCGGGCGTCACCGCGCGGCGGTCACTCCTGTTCGAGTGCGGCGGCGACGTCGTCGGGGATGTCGATGTTGGTGTAGACGTCCTGGACGTCGTCACTGTCTTCGAGGGCGTCGACGAGCTTGAGCACCTTGCGGGCGGCCTCGACGTCGACCGGAACACTGACCGAAGGCTGGAAGGTCGCCTCGGCCGACTCATAATCGATGCCCGCGTCCTGCAGCGCAGTGCGTACCGCGACCAGATCGGTTGGCTCCGAGATGATCTCGAAGCTGTCGCCGAGGTCGTTGACATCTTCGGCACCGGCGTCGAGCACCGCGGCCAGCACGTCGTCCTCGGTCAGCCCGTTCTTGTCGAGGGTCACCACGCCCTTACGGGTGAACAGGTAGGACACCGAACCCGGGTCGGCCATGCTGCCGCCGTTACGCGTCATCGCCACCCGCACCTCGCCGGCGGCGCGGTTGCGGTTGTCGGTCAGGCACTCCACCAGCACGGCCACGCCGTTGGGTCCGTAACCCTCGTAGGTGATGGTCTGCCAGTCGGCGCCGCCGGCTTCCTCGCCCGCGCCCCGCTTGCGGGCACGTTCGATGTTGTCGTTGGGCACCGAGTTCTTCTTCGCCTTCTGAATGGCGTCATACAGTGTCGGGTTGCCGGCGGGATCTCCGCCGCCGGTGCGCGCCGCGACCTCGATGTTCTTGATCAGCTTGGCGAAGTTCTTACCGCGACGCGCATCGATCACGGCTTTCTTGTGCTTGGTGGTGGCCCACTTCGAATGGCCGCTCATAGAGGTGCTACTTCCTTCGAGTTCTACTGGTCAATGTCACGTCGTCAGTCCGATCGACCAGTCTACGTGGGTGTTCGGGTGAACCGAACCCACTCACCCCAGGTCTTCGAGGATGTAGCGCTGCAGATTCGGCGCCACCGCCGCGATGAGCGCATCATCGTCCATCGATGCGATCGGCTCGATGCGCCATACATAGCGCATCATCGCCAGCCCCATGATCTGCGAAGAGATCAGGCCGCTACGGAACAGTCGGTCGGCGTCGTCGGCACCTAATTCTGAGACACCCATCAGACTCCGCTGCACCACCAGGCGCAGCTTTTCCCGGGTGGCCGCCTCATGTGCCGCGGTCTGCAGGATCGCATGCAGCACGGGGCCGATCTCGCAGTCGGCCCAGGCACTGAGCATCAGCCGCACCAGGGCGGCCCCCAGTTGGGGAGCCGGCGTGGCCCACGTCGCGGCGACGCTATCCAACCACTGCTGAGGTGGGTCGGTAGCGGCGTCGAGCAGCGCTTCCTTCGACCCGAAGTAGTGGTACACCAGCGCCGGGTCGACCTCGGCGGCCCGGGCCACCGCGCGCACCGTCGTTCCTGCGTAGCCGGTGGCGGCGAACGCCGCGCGGGCGGCGACGAGGATTCGCCGCGACAGCACACCGCGTTCGTCCCGGGGGCCGGACGGGATCTTGGGCACGAGTTTCATCGTAGCGTGAAATTCATGTTGTGGTGAAACTAGTCTCAACGTAGCGTGAGACTATGCCCAGCGTCGATCGCCCCCTCAACGGCCCGCAGGACACCGGCCGCACATACCGCAACCTGAGCCGGCCGCGGTTCGGAATCGCCCACCGCATAAACCAACGGGTCGGCATGCGCGACGGCGTCGACCTGCTCGCCGATGTGCACCACCCCGATTCGGTGGGACGATTCCCGGCGCTGATCGCCGCGTCGCCGTATCCGCGGCAGATTCAGGACCTGGGCGCCCCCGCGGGCTTCATCGAAGCCGGGGCGACGTACTTCTGGGTCTCCCGCGGATACGTCCATGTCATCGCCAACCTGCGCGGCACCGGCGGATCCGGCGGCACCTTCGGCTTCATGGACGCCCAGGAGCGCCGCGACCTCTTCGACCTCGTCGAGTGGACAGCCGCCCAACCGTGGTGCGACGGCAACGTCGGCATGATCGGGATCAGCTACTTCGCGATGGCCCAGCTGGAGGCCGCCGTGGAGCGGCCACCGCACCTGAAAGCCATCTTCCCGATCGCGGCCACCGCCGACCTCTACGAAGCCGCATCACACCATGGGCTGACGAGTTCGTCGTTCGTCACGCCGTTCTTGTCGATGATGGGACTGACCGCCGGCCGCAGCGACGCTTTCTGGCGGCGCAATCCGGCCCTCGCCGTCGCCCGCCGCATCCTGAACACGCCGCGGTTACATCGCAGGTTGGCCACGATGAACGGGGAAGCCGCCGTGACGATGATGCGTCGGCTGCTCCAACTCCCCCACAATCCACACCCGTGGGACGACCTCTGGCTCGATGCCATGGTCCGGCATCCCCTGCGCGACCAGTGGTGGCAGGAACGCAACCTGTTGCCGCTGCTGGACCGCGTCGACATCCCGGTCTATCTCGGCTGCGACTGGGAGAACGTCCCGCTGCATCTGCCCTCGACCTTCACCGCATGGAAGGCGTTATCGGCCAACCCGAATGTGCGGATGGCGATGCTTGGTCAATTCGGGCTCACCTGGCCGTGGGAAAGCCTGCACCGCGAGGCACTGGCCTGGTACGACCACTGGCTCAAGGGCGCCAACACCGGCATCATGGACGGCCCGCCGGTGCGCTACGTCCTGCCGGGCGCCGACACCTGGCTCGCCAGCGCGAACTGGCCACCGGCCGCCACTGCGCTGCACTGGGCGCTACGCGCCGACGGCACCCTCGGCGCCGATGAGGGCGAACCCGGAGCACGCGAATACCTGACCCTCGGTGGCGGGCTCAACCGAGTGAAGGCCAGCCCGATCGACCCGCCGCCGACGCTGAGCTGGACTTCCGCCCCACTCGAGCGCGACCTCGACCTCGTCGGCGACATCGAGTTGCGGCTGCAGGCCTCGGCCACCGCCGCGGACACCGCCTGGATCGCGACGCTGCGCGACGTCGGACCCGATGATCAGATCACCGAGGTGACCGCGGGCTGGCTTCGGGCCAGCCTGCGCTCCGTCGACGCGGCTGCCAGCACCGACGGCGCCCCGGTGCTGCCCTGTGACACCGCCGTGGCCGTACCGGTCGGCGATACCGTGACCTACCGAATCCCGTTGGTGCCCAATGCCCGCCGCTTCCGAGCCGGCCATCGGGTGCAGCTCACCCTGACCAGCGACGATCAGGATCCACGCACTCCGGCGATCATGGGCTTCCGGCACGCGTCGGTCGGAACCAGCAGCCTGAACACGGTTCGGTCCGACTCCCAGCTGATTCTTCCAATACTTGCCGACGCTGTTAGCTGAGCCACACTCGCTGGCCGAGTAACTTACTCCGCAGTAAGGTACCCAGGCATGACGTTCTCCCTGGAACTGCCGCCGGACTTGGTGGATGTGCAGAAGTGGGTTCACGAGTTTGCTGCCGACGTGGTCCGGCCCGCGGCCGCGGAGTGGGACGAGCGCGAAGAGACCCCATGGCCGATCATCCAAGAGGCTGCCAAGATCGGTCTCTACTCCACGGAGTTCTTCGCCGAGCAGGCCGCCGAACCCAGCGGTCTGGGCATGATCGTTGCGTTCGAGGAGATGTTCTGGGGTGATGCCGGCATCGCGCTGGCCATCCTGGGCACCGGCCTGGCCGCGGCGTCGGTCGCCGCCAACGGCACCCCCGAGCAGGTCGGCGAATGGGTGCCACAGATGTTCGGCTCCGTCGACGATCCCAAGGTTGCCGCGTTCTGTTCATCCGAACCCAACGCCGGCTCCGATGTCGGGTCGATCCTGACGCGCGCCCGCTACGACGAGGCCACCGACGAATGGGTGCTCAACGGCACCAAGACCTGGGCCACCAACGGCGGCATCGCCAACGTCCACGTCGTCGTCGCCTCGGTGCACCCGGAGCTGGGCACGCGCGGTCAGGCGTCGTTCATCATCCCCCCGGACACGCCAGGTCTGAGCCAGGGCCAGAAGTTCCTCAAGCACGGCATACGCGCCTCCCACACCGCCGAGGTGGTCCTCGAAGACGTGCGCATCCCGGGCCGCCTGATCGTCGGCGGCAAGGAGAAGTTCGATGCGCGGATCGCCAAGGTCCGCGAGGGCAAGAGGGCCGCCGGGCAGGCCGCACTGGCCACTTTCGAGCGCACCCGACCCACCGTCGGCGCGATGGCGGTCGGGGTGGCACGCGCCGCATACGAGTACGCCCGCGACTACGCCTGCGAGCGTGAGCAATTCGGCCGCAAGATCGGTGAGTTCCAGGCCGTCGCGTTCAAGCTCGCCGACATGAAGGCACGCATCGACGCCGCCCGGCTGCTGGTCTACCGCGCCGGCTGGATGGCCCGCAACGGCAAGGAGTTCACCTCCGCCGAAGGGTCGATGGCCAAGCTGGTGGCCAGCGAGACCGCGGTGTACGTGACCGACGAGGCGATCCAGATCCTCGGCGGCAACGGCTACACGCGCGAGTACCCCGTCGAGCGCATGCACCGCGACGCGAAGATCTTCACGATCTTCGAGGGCACCAGCGAGATCCAGCGACTGGTGATGGCCCGCGCCCTCACCGGCCTGCCCCTGCGCTAACGCGAACCGGCGGCGTCGCTACAGGGAGGCGACGAAGAGTTTGTGGACGCGGCGGTCGCCGGTCACTTCGGGGTGGAACGCCGTGGCCATCGTGCGTCCCTGCCGCACCGCGACGGGATGGCCCGCCGCGCTGGCCAGCACCTCGACGCCTGCGCCGACCCGCTCGACCCACGGCGCGCGGATGAACACCGCGTGCACCGAACCGTCCAGCCCCTCGAAGTCGACGTCCTCTTCGAAGGAGTCGACCTGCCGCCCGAAAGCGTTGCGGCGCACCGTCATATCGATGGCGCCCAGCGGCAGCGCCTGCCGTCCGGGCACCCCGGCGTTGGCGATGTCGCTGGCCAGCAGGATCATCCCCGCGCAGGACCCGTAGGCGGGCATCCCGTCGGCGAGCCTGGCGCGCAGCGGCTCCAGCAGCTCGAACTCGCGCAGGAGATGACTCATCGCAGTGGACTCCCCACCCGGGATCACCAGCGCGTCCACCGCGTCGAGCTCGGCGCGCCGACGGACGGTGCGGGCCTGCGCCCCGGCTTCCTCCAGTGCGGCCAGGTGCTCCCGGGTGTCACCCTGCAGCGCGAGCACCCCGACCTGGGGAGCGCTCACCCTCGGCCCGGGGTGAAGTCGCGGGTGTAGCGGGTCAACCCCTCCTGCATCACGGCGGCGACCATCTCGCCGTACCGGTTGTAGATCTTGCCCTGGGTGAGCGCGCGCCCACCGCACGCCGACGGCGAGGACTGGTCGTAGAGCAGCCACTCGTCGGCCCGGAATGCCCGCATGAACCACATCGCGTGGTCCAGCGAGGCCACCATCAGGTGAGCACGCTCCTCGATGTGATTGACCTGCGCCGATCCCAGCAGCGTGAGATCGCTCATGTAGGCCAGCGCGCAGATGTGCAGCACGTGGTCGTCGGGCAGCGGGTCGCGATGCCGGAACCACACCTGCTGCTGAGAGGCCTTGCCTTCCCGCACCCCCAGCCGGTCGCGCGGCACGATCCGCACATCCCATTCGTCGAACTGCCGGAAGCTGGCGTCGTCGAACACCTTGCTGCTGGACTTGAAATCAGGGATGTCGTCCGGCGGCGGCGCGAACGGCATGGCGTCCTGGTGTTCGATGCCGCTCTGGTCGGTCTGGAACGACGCCGACATCGAGAAGATGGTCTCGCCGTGCTGGATCGCGCTCACCCGCCGGGTGCAGAACGACCCGCCGTCGCGGATGCGCTCGACGATGTACACCGACGGCGCGCGCGCGTCGCCGGGCCGCAGGAAGTAGCCGTGCAGCGAGTGCACCTGGAACTTCGGGTCGACGGTCCGCACCGCGGAGACCAGCGACTGCCCGGCCACGTGACCGCCGAAGGTGCGCTGCAGGAAGCCGGATTCGGGACTGAAGACACCGCCGCGATAGATGTTGACCTCGAGCTGCTCCAGATCGAGGATTTCTTCAATCGCCACTTACCAGCCGCGCTCGGCCAGGCGGTGCGGCACCGGGATGTCGTCGACGTTGATGCCGACCATCGCCTCACCCAGACCGCGCGACACCTTGGCCAGCACGTCAGGATCGTCGTAGAACGTGGTGGCCTTGACGATCGCCGCCGCGCGCTCGGCCGGGTTGCCGGACTTGAAGATGCCCGACCCGACGAACACGCCCTCGGCGCCGAGCTGCATCATCATCGCCGCATCGGCCGGGGTCGCGATGCCGCCGGCGGTGAACAGCGTCACCGGCAGCTTGCCGGCCCGCGCCACCTCGACCACCAGATCGTAGGGGGCCTGCAATTCCTTTGCCGCCACATATAATTCGTCCTCCGACAGCGAGGTCAACCGGCGGATCTCGCCGCCGATCTTGCGCATGTGGGTGGTGGCGTTGGACACATCGCCGGTGCCGGCCTCACCCTTGGAGCGGATCATCGCCGCCCCCTCGGTGATCCGCCGCAGCGCCTCGCCGAGGTTGGTCGCCCCGCACACGAACGGCACGGTGAACTTCCACTTGTCGATGTGGTTGGTGTAGTCGGCCGGGGTCAGCACCTCGGACTCGTCGACGTAGTCGACCCCGAGGCTCTGCAGGATCTGAGCTTCGACGAAATGCCCGATCCGCGCCTTGGCCATCACCGGGATGGTGACCGCGTCGATGATGCCCTCGATCATGTCGGGGTCGCTCATCCGCGACACCCCGCCCTGGGCCCGGATGTCGGCGGGAACCCGCTCTAGCGCCATCACCGCGACCGCGCCGGCGCCCTCGGCGATACGCGCCTGCTCCGGGGTCACGACGTCCATGATCACGCCGCCCTTGAGCATCTCGGCCATACCGCGCTTGACCCGCGCGGTTCCCCGGGTGGGAGTCCCGAGCCCTTCGCCGGACATTTCGGATTCCACTGCTTTCTCCTTCAATCGCTACTGATCCAGTCTAGGTGTGGCCGCAAATCGATTCGATCCGCGCGGACATGAGCAGCGATACAACTCAGGTCAGCGGATGGACCGCAGGGGGCCGTCCCCCGGCGCACCCGGTGCGTCGGCCAGCGCGTTCGCCTCGTCCAGAAGCTCACCCAGCTGCAAGGGGTACACGGTCTCCCCGTTGGCGACCAGCTTGTCGATCATTGTCGCATCGCACCAGCGGTGACCGTGAATGTAGGTGCGCTCCAGCCCGGACCGGCCCGCGTCCGACGGCTCGAACCGTGTGGTGCGGTGCACGAAGTACATCTCTTCGCTGCGGATCACCGACCCGTTGAAGTCGATCACCGCGTCGCGGCGCCACACCGGGCCGGCGATGACGTCAGGCGCCACCAGCAGTCCGGTCTCCTCGTGCAGTTCCCGCACCGCGGCCTGCGCCAGCGACTCCCCCACCTGGGCTGCACCGCCGATGGTGAACCACCACCGCGGCGGGGGCCCGTCCCCGCCCGCGGCGGCGGGATCGGATCCGCACAGCAGCAGCACCGCACCGTGCTCGTCGAGCAACACCACCCGCGCCGAGGTCCGTCTGCTCACCGGCGCAGGCTCGCGGGCCGACCGCTCGCCACCCTCGGCGATCTCGAAATAGGTTGGCAGCGAAGCGGTTCCACCCAGGCGCAGCGTGCGCACCAGAGGGCGCTCCCGCAGGGCGAGGGTGTCGCGCACCGCATCGTTGTGGAAGCGGCGGGCCAGCACGACGCGCGCCTCGGCGTCGGCGAGTTCGGCCACCAGCGGCAACGGCAGCGACGCGGGGTTCACCCGCGCCAGGGCCGCCGACAGCTCGTTCTCGACGGCTTCCCGGGCTTGGCGGGGAGCCCGCTCGGCGGCGTCCGCCAGCGCGGCGAGCCGCTTGCCCTCGGGTCCCCCGCCGTGCGCCTCGACGGCCACCGCGCGGGCTACCACGGCCCGGCGGGCCAACGCCCCGTCGAGTGCCTGCCACGACAGGTCGTAGCGCACGTGCAGCCGATCCAACCGGTTCGCCGTCTGATAGGCCCAGCCGACGATCAACAGGATCAGCGCGACCAGCACCGCGACCAGCACCGCGGTCACCCACGGGATCACGAGGCGACCTGGATCTTCACCCCGGCCCCGGCGACGGTCTCGTACACCCGCACGATCTGGCGCGCCACCACCGACCAGTCGTACCGCTGCACCGCCTGCGTCGCGTTGTCGACGTAACGCGCCCGCGCGGCGTCGTCCGACAGCATCTCGATCAGCCCGTCGGCCAGGGCGGCCGGGTCATCGACAGCCACCAGACGGCCGGCCTGGCCGTCGACCAGCACCCGCCGGAACGCGTCGAGACTACTGGCCACCACCGCGGTGCCGGCGGCCATCGCCTCCACCAGCACGATGCCGAAGCTCTCCCCGCCGGTGTGGGGCGCGCAGTACACGTCGGCGCTGCGCATGGCCGACGCCTTCTCCGCGTCGTCGACCTGCCCGAGGAACCGCAGGTGACGGGCCAACGGTCCCGCCTGCGCGCGCAGCTCGTCCTCATCGCCGCGGCCGACCACCAGGATCTCTACGTCCTCGAACCGGGCCACCAACTCCGGCAGCGCCGCGAGCAGCACCGCCATGCCCTTGCGGGGTTCGTCGAACCGACCCAGGAACAGCACGGTGCGGCCCGGCCGCGGATACCCCGGCAGCAGGGGCGCCGAGGCGAAGGAGGCCACATCGACCCCGTTGGGGATCTCGACGGCGTCGCTGCCCAGCGCTTCCATCTGCCAGCGCCGTGCCAGATCCGACACCGCAATCCGGCCGACGATCTTCTCGTGCATCGGCCGCAGAATCGGTTCGAACACCGACAACGTCAGAGACTTCGTCGTCGACGTGTGGAAGGTCGCCACGATCGGGCCCTCGGCGATGTTCAACGCGAGCATCGACAGGCTGGGGGCGTTCGGTTCGTGCAGGTGCAACACATCGAAGTCGCCCTGCTGCAGCCACTTCTTGACCTTGCGGTGGGTCGCCGGGCCGAACCGCAGCCGCGCCACCGAGCCGTTGTACGGGATCGGTACGGCCCGGCCTCCGGACACCACGAAATCCGGCAGCGAGTCCCCCGCCTCCGGCGACGCGGGCGCCAGCACACTGACCTCATGGCCGCTGCCGCGCAGCACCTCCGCCAGCTGCAGCACGTGCGACTGCACCCCGCCGGGCACGTCGAACGAGTACGGGCACACCATCCCGATCCGCATCAGCATCGTCGCTTCTTGGCGCAAGCGCTCACGGGGAAGCCTCCAGGCGGGCCCTGCGCTCGTCGGACAGGTCGGCCAGCCACTGCGGCTGCATCATGTGCCAGTCCTCGGGGTGGGCGGCGATGTTCTTCGCGAACCGGTCGGCCAAGGCCTGAGTGATCGCGATGACATCCCCCGAGAACGTGTCCACTTCCGGATAGACCTGCATGCCCCAGTCGTCCGGCTCGAACCAGCAGTGCACCGGAAACAGCGCCGCCCCGGTCGCCAGCGCGAGTTTGGCCGGGCCCGCGGGAAGCCTGCTCCGCTCGCCGAAGAAGTCGACCGGGACCCCGGTGCGGGTCATGTCGCGGTCGGCCATCAGGCACACCACACCGTTGTCGCGCAGCCGGTCCCGCAGCACGTCGAACGGCGGCCGCTCACCTCCGGACAGCGGCACCACCTCAAACCCGAGGCGTTCCCGGTAGGCCAGGAACCGGTGATACAGCGACTCCGGTTTGAGCCGTTCGGCGACCGTCGCGAAGGTGCCGTGGTGCTGGACCAGCCACACCCCGGCCATGTCCCAGTTCCCGCTGTGCGGCAACGCCAGCACGGCCCCGCGGCCGGCCTCCAGTGCCGACCACAGCAGCTCGACGTCGTTGACGTGCAGGCGCCTGGCCAGATCCTCGTGGTCCATCGCGGGCAGCCGGAACGCCTCACGCCAGTACCGGGCGTAGGACCCCAGCGAGGCGCGCACCAGGTCCGCGGGCACGTCGTCGGGCGGCGCGCCGACCACCCGGGCCAGGTTCCTGCGAAGCTGCTCGGGCCCGCCATTGCGCGACGCCCACCAGGCTCCGGCATCGAAGGTGTTGCGCGCCAACACCTCCGGGGCCGCACGCACCAGACGCCAGCCCGCGGCGTACCCCCAGTCGGTCAGGTGGCCACTCAATGTCGACGGCACCGACAACAGGCGCCCGATGCCGTGTCCCGACCCGACCGGGTGCTCCGTCATTGGTCGGTGGCCTCCGGTGTGTCGCCGGCTTCGGGCACCGGGAGCGGATCCATCGCCGCCGCGGAGGTCCGCACGCTGTGCAACCGTTGCCCCACCGTCACCACGCTGGTCACCGCCAGCACCCACATCGCCACATCGAGCAACCAGGGCAGCGGGAAGAACGGCAGATCCGACAGTCCGGCGCCGACGAGCACGATGACCAGCCGCTCGGGCCGTTCGATCAAACCGCCGTCGCCGGACAGCCCGCTGGCCTCCGCACGGGCCTTAATGTAGGAGATGACCTGCGACGAGACCAGGCAGATCATCGTCGCGACCACCAAGTGCGTGCTGTGCAACCCGAATGCGGCCCACCACAACAGACCGCAGAACACCGCGCCGTCGCTGATGCGGTCGCAAGTGGCGTCCAGCACCGCCCCGAAGCGGGTGCCGCCGCCGCGCAACCGGGCCATCGCGCCGTCGAGCATGTCGGCGAGCACGAAGAACGAGACCGCGACCGCGCCCCACCACAGCTGCCCGACCGGGAACAGGGTCAGCGCGGCAAGTACCGAGCCTGCGGTACCCAGGATCGTGACGCTGTCGGGCGTCAGTCCCAGCTTGAGCGCACCCTTGGCCACCGGCCGCGACACCTTGGCGTAGGCGGCGCGGGTCATCAGGTAGAAGTCGCTCACTGCTGCCTGTCCCACTCGGTGGCCAGCAACTTGCGGGTGTCGCGCAGCAACTGCGGGATCACCTTGGAATCGCCGATCACGGTGATGAAATTGGCGTCCCCGCCCCAGCGCGGCACGACATGCATGTGCAGGTGTTCGGACAGCGATCCGCCCGCCGAAGTGCCGAGGTTCAGGCCGACGTTGAAACCGTGCGGGCGCGACACCGCCTTCATCACGCGGATGGCCTTCTGGGTGAACGCCATCAGCTCGGCGCTCTCGTCGTCGGTCAGGTTCTCCAGTTCGGCCACCCGCCGGTACGGCACCACCATCAGGTGACCCGGGTTGTACGGGTACAGGTTGAGCACCGCGTACACCAGTTCCCCGCGAGCGACCACCAATCCGTCCTCGTCGGACATGGTCGGGATGTCGGTGAACGGCTCCGACGACGACGCCGATCCGGGTTTGACCGCGTCGACGATGTAGGTCATCCGGTGCGGCGTCCACAGCCGCTGCAGACGGTCCGGGTCCCCGACGCCGCGGTCTACGATCGTGTCCTCGGGATCCACGTCACCCCTCGCCCGCTTCAGCATTGACCTCGACGAGTTGGGCTGTGGGCGTGGCATTCTCGCGCCGCCGCACCCACTCGACAATGGTCTCGACCGCTCGGTCCCGCGGCACCCCGTTGATCTGGGTGCGGTCCCCGAACCGGAAGGACACCGCGTCGGCCTCGACGTCGCGGTCGCCCGCGAGCAGCATGAACGGCACCTTCTGGTTGGTGTGGTTGACGATCTTCTTGGCCATCCGGTCGTCGCTGGTGTCGACCTCGGCGCGGATGCCGTTCGCGCGCAGCCGGGCTGCCACGTCCTGCAGGTACGGGATGTGGTCGTCGGCGACCGGGATGCCGACCACCTGCACCGGTGCCAGCCAGGCCGGGAAGGCTCCGGCGTAGTGCTCGGTGAGCACGCCGAAGAACCGCTCGATCGACCCGAACAGCGCCCGGTGGATCAAGACGGGTCTCCGGCGGGATCCATCAGCGCTGGTGTATTCCAGCTCGAAACGGTCGGGCATGTTGAAGTCGAGCTGGATGGTCGACATCTGCCAGCTACGGCCCAGTGCGTCACGCACCTGCACCGAGATTTTGGGGCCGTAGAACGCCGCGCCACCCGGATCCGGCACCAGCTGCAGCCCTGAGGATTCGGCCACTTCACGCAGGGTTTCGGTGGCTTCCTCCCAGATCTCGTCGGAGCCGACGAACTTGTCCGGATCCTTGGTCGAAAGCTCCAGGTAGAAGTCGTCGAGACCGTAGTCGGCCAGCAGATCCAGGACGAACTGCAACAGCCGGGCGAGCTCGTCGCGCATCTCCTCGCGGGTGCAGTAGATGTGCGCGTCGTCCTGGGTCATGCCCCGCACCCGCGTGAGCCCGTGGACCACACCGGACTTCTCGTAGCGGTACACGCTGCCGAACTCGAAGAGCCGCAACGGAAGTTCCCGATAGGAGCGCCCCCGCGACCGGTAGATCAGATGGTGCATGGGGCAGTTCATCGGCTTCAGGTAGTAGTCCTGACCGGGTTTGCGCACCGTGCCGTCGTCATTGTACTCGGCGTCGATGTGCATGGGCGGGAACATGCCGTCGGCGTACCACTCGAGGTGCCCGGAGGTGATGTAGAGCTGTTCCTTGGTGATGTGCGGCGTATTGACGAACTCGTAGCCGGCCTCGATGTGCTTGCGGCGCGAGTACTCCTCCAGTTCACGGCGCACCACACCGCCTTTGGGGTGGAAAACCGGCAGACCCGAACCCAATTCGTCGGGGAAGCTGAACAGGTCCAGCTCGACGCCGAGCTTGCGGTGGTCACGCTTCTGAGCTTCCTCGATCAGCTCGAGATGGCGGTCGAGCGCTTCCTGGGACTCCCAGGCAGTCCCGTAAATGCGCTGCAGGCTGGCGTTGTTCTGATCACCGCGCCAGTAGGCCGCCGAGCTGCGGGTCAGCTTGAACGCCGGGATGTAGCGGGTGGTAGGAATGTGCGGACCGCGGCACAGGTCGCCCCAAACCCGTTCCCGGGTACGGGGATTGAGGTTGTCGTAGGCGGTCAGCTCGTCGCCACCGACTTCCATGACCTCCGGATCGTCGGCGCCGGACTTGTCGTCGATCAACTCGAGCTTGTAGGGCTCCGCGGCGAGCTCTTCGCGGGCCTGGTCAATGGATTCGAACACCCGGCGCTCGAATAGCTGACCGTCCTTTACTATCTTGCGCATCTTTTTCTCGAGCGCCTCAAGATGCTCCGGGGTGAACGGCTCGGCGACGTCGAAGTCGTAGTAAAAGCCGTCGGTGATCGGCGGGCCGATGCCGAGCTTGGCGTCGGGAAACATGTCCTGCACCGCCTGGGCCAGCACATGGGCGGCCGAGTGCCGGATCACGCTGCGGCCGGCCTCGGTGTCGGCGGCCACAGCGATCACCTCGACGTCGGCGTCGGGAACCCAGGACAGGTCGCGTAGCCGGCCCTCGGGATCTTGAACCACGACGACGGCGTCGGGCGCCCCCCGGGACGGTAGGCCCGCGTCACGCACCGCCTGCCCGGCGGTCGTCCCGGCAGCCACCCGGATCGAGGCTGCGGGGGCGGGGCGGGCGGGGGCGCTCATCGCTGGGCTCTCCAAACTCTCAGGTGCGGGTCGTGGATCGATCGCGACCATGCTATCGGTGCTGGGCCTCAGCTCCCGATACCAATAGGGCTCTTGAGCCACGGGTAGTCCATCCCGACCAATCCGCCGGCGAAACCGAGCGCCCCCAGCAACCACAGCGTGCCCACCACCACCGCGAAGGTGAAGAGCGCGCCGAGCGCTTGAACCCAAAGGCCCTGACGTTTGAACCAGTCCATCGCGGCGTCGTAGCGGGAGCGTGCAAATTTCAGCAGGCGATGTGCCCACTCGAACTCGGTGGCCAGGATCACCAGGCCCAGGAAGACGATGGCCCAGCCTGGGCCGGGGTACGGAATCGCCAGGATTCCGACGGCGAGCACCAGGAGCCCGACCACACCGACCGCGATGCGGTAGGCGAGATCGAGGCCCCGGCGGTCCCGCAGCCGGTCTCTCCAGCGCGCCCACCTGCGGGTGAGTCCGCGTACCCCGCCGCGCTCGCTCACGGCTGCCCGGGTTTCAACGTGACGAACAGAGAATGGGCGTCGGCCAGCACGTCGTCACCGTCGAGAAGCCTGCCCGACACGAAGATCTTCCGGTCGACAATGTCGTCGATCCGGGCCTCGACCTGGAGCTCGGCGCCGATCAGCGCGATCTTGCGGTAGTCCACGTGCAGGAAGGCGGTGCGCTGGGCCTTGTTGCCGCTGAGTTTGAACGCGGTGAACCCCAGCAGGGAATCGAACAGGTGGGCCACCGCGCCGCCGTGCGCGGCGCCGTTGCGGCCCAGGTGGTAGCGACGGAACCGGGCAGTGCCGGCGACGCGGCCGTCCTCGGTCAGGTGCAGGTCGATCGGCGGGCTGAGAATGTTGCCGCGGTTGGGCAGGTCCATCCGCCGGCCGGACGGCGACGACCATTCGTCGGCGTCGTACGGCGCCAGCAGCGCCGAGACCTTCTCGATCAGGTCGGCGGCCTCAGTGATCACCGCGTCGGGCGCGTCCGCAGCGCGGGCATGGTCCTGCAGTGTGCGGACCGCTTCGACGAACCGCCCGTAGTCCGGGCCGCCGCGGTTGGTGGGTTCGGGCGGGTTGAACCCGCCACCGACGTGGGCGTCGAAACCAGTACCGACGCGGGCGTCGAAACCAGTACCGACGCGGGCGTCGGCAGCTTTGTTGGTGCTCACCCGCTCACCGTATTGGTTGCTCAACTCGCGGCGGCGCCGGCGTTGCTCAGTGTCTCGAACTCGGTGTCGGTCAGCTCGATCTGCGCGGCCGCCACGTTCTCCTCCAGATGGGCGACCTTCGAGGTTCCCGGGATGGGCAGCATCACCGGCGAACGCTTGAGCAGCCAGGCCAGCGCCAGCTGCGACGGGGAGCACCCATGGTCGGCCGCGATCCGCTGCAGCGGGCCGTCGGCAGCCGCCAGCGGACCCGCGGCCAGCGGAAACCACGGGATGAACGCGATGCCGTCGGCTTCGCACACGTCGAGCACAGGCTCCGAGTCGCGCATCGTGAGGTTGTACTTG
Source organism: Mycobacterium sp. SMC-8 (assembly GCF_025263565.1). Lineage (NCBI taxonomy): Bacteria > Bacillati > Actinomycetota > Actinomycetes > Mycobacteriales > Mycobacteriaceae > Mycobacterium > Mycobacterium sp. SMC-8. The sequence goes on along the minus strand of NZ_CP079865.1, from coordinate 4,181,364 downwards.
TTCTGTACGGACACGATCACGGTGACCCGCCGCGCCGCGGCGAGCTGGTCGGTGTCGACCTCGGAAAGGCCGACGTGCCGGATCTTGCCCTCCTTCTGGAGCTCCGCCAGCTCACCGACCTGGTCTTCGGCGGGGAACTTCGGGTCGATGCGGTGCAGCTGGAACAGGTCGATGGTGTCGACCCCCAGCCTGCGCAGACTCATCTCGCATTCCTGCCGCAGGTAGGCCGGAAACCCTAGCGGCTCCCACACGTCCGGCGCGGTCCGCAACAGGCCCGCCTTGGTCGCGATGACGACACCGTCGTAGGGGTGCAGCGCTTCGTGGATGAGGTCCTCGGAGATGTACGGGCCGTAGGAGTCCGCGGTGTCGATGAAGTCGACGCCGAGTTCGACCGCCCGGCGCAGTACCCGCAGGCATTCGTCGCGGTCGGCGGGCGGGCCCCACACGCCGGGACCGGTGAGGCGCATAGCGCCGAAGCCGAGTCGGTGGACAGTCAGGTCGCCGCCGAGGGTGAAGGTCGGTGCGTTCGCGGCAGTCACCGCTCCGACGGTACGCGGGCGATGACAAGCTGACATGGTGAGACTGACCGACCTGGCCGCCAAGGCGCTGACCTATCCGGAGGTGGGGGCGACCGCCTCGGACATGCCCGGCGGCTACCACCATCTGCACAAGTCGTCGGTGATCGGACGCGGCCGTGACCGGTTCGAGCGGGCCGCCGCCGAAGGCATGCGCTGGGGGATGCTGCGCGGGGCGGGGCTGCGGGTGGAGGCCACGGCGCCGGTGGCAACCGTCGGCGCCGAGGTGCTGGTGCATCTGGGACCGGTGATCGCCCCGTGCCGGGTCGTCTACGTCGTCGACGAGCCCGATCGTCGCGGTTTCGCCTACGGCACGCTGCCCGGCCACGCCGAGTCTGGAGAGGAACTCTTCCTCGTGCGCTACGACCCCGCCACCGATCTCGTGCACGCGGAGGTGACCGCGTTCTCCCGGCACGCGACATGGTGGAGTCGGTTGGCTTCCCCGGTGACCTCGCTGGTGCAGCGGGTGGTCACCAACCGGTACCTGCGGGCGCTTTGACCGAGCGCCTCCGATTTCGCTGGCAGCGCGCTGCCCGGAACGGAAAGGCTGCCGGACGGGCGCCGGCCCGGCCTTCCGGTATGACGGCTACCGCGCCAAACGGTCACAATAGCGACATTCCGCATGCCCGCACCGACCGTCGGGCTCGGCGGTAGCCTTAAGAGCCATATTGACGCGTGAGTATCGGACGGTGAGGGATGAGCGATCCAGCTGCCATGGAGGCTGCGCACCTGCGTGTGGCCGAGCTGGTGCAGGGCCTGCACAACAGGCCTGACACCGACTCAGAGACCGTGGTCGCCGAATTGGCCGAACTCGCCGCCGCGGAGATCCCGGGTGCTCAGTACGCCGGAATCACGTTGACTCGCAACGCGAAACAGATCGAAACCCCGGCAGCGACCCACCATTGGCCGCTGCTGCTGGACAAGATCCAGCAGCGTCATCTGGAAGGGCCGTGTCTGACCGCGGCATGGGACGAAAAGACCGTCCACGTCCGCGATCTGGAGACCGACGAGCGCTTCCCGAACTATCGGCGTGATGCGCTGGCCGAGACACCTGTCCGGTCGATCATGGCGTTCCAGCTGTTCATCGCCGGGGAGACGTTGGGTGCGCTCAACATCTATTCCGAAAGTGGGGGGGCTTTCACGGACGAGTCGCGCACTCTCGGACTGATCTTCGCCGCACATTCGTCGGTGGCATGGAACTCGGCGCGCCGCGAAGAACAGTTCCGCCGGGCGCTGGCCAGTCGGGACGTGATCGGCCAGGCCAAGGGCATGATCATGGAGCGCTACCGCGTGGACGCCGTTCAGGCGTTCGAGTTGCTGCGCAAGCTGTCTCAGGACAGCAACGTTCCGCTGATCAAGGTCGCCACGAACCTGGTCGCCGACGCACAGACTTCGGAGGCCTGAGGCAGCCGGGAGTTCTGCGGTTCAATGCACGTGGCGGGCAGGTGAGTGCGGCTACAGGCCGCAAGCCCCAGGCGCACGTGTGACACGCCCGTGCTCGAAGCGAGCCGGGCCGCCCGCACTCCCGGTGGCGGGAGGACGGGCGGCCAGGTCGCCCGCGGCGTCGTTACCGGGTGTCCCACCGGTCACGTCGGTCACCGACCGGGGCGGTACCCGTGACCAGTGCCCGCGGGATCTCGGCGTTTACCGGAGCGGCAGCCGAATCACCCTGCGTCGCCGACCAATCCGTGCCGACGCAGAGCAGGTCCGACGGCGTGGGCAGTTCACTCGGCAACGGCACCGGCAGACCCGGGATCGACGGGATACTCAGCGACGGCGGCGCCACCAGATTCGACAGGCTCGTCGCGGCGAGCGGGGTGAACGGGTCGGGCGGCGCGGGGACACCCACACTGACCGATCCGGCACCACCGGGCACCGGGGCGGGCGGCGGCGGCAGGATGCCGGCGACCGAGGACGTGGCGTCCTGAACCGAGCGGATCACTCCGGGCGGCGTCAGCAGATCTTCGAGCGCCACCGAGCTGCCGGGTGTTCCGGGGATCGGCGACCTCGGCGTGCCGGTATTGACGCTGGTGGATCCTCCCGGAGCGGGCGGTAGACCCGGGTTGTTGCCGGGAACCGGTCCGCCGACAGACGTTCCGGGTGTGCCGGGTGACGTCGGCGTACCCGCGTTGACCGAGCTGCCGGTCGACGCAGGCGGCACCGGCGGAGTCCCCGGTGTCGCGCCGGGCACCGTCGTGATCGCGGGCGTGCCGGGACCACCCGGCGCCGGCGGGGTCACCACACCGGCAGGCACCGCACCCCCACCACCGGGAACACCCGGCACCACCGGCAGGCCCGGGACGGGAGGTGTCGCAACACCGGCCTCCCCCACCACCGGAGCACCCGGAACACCCGGAGCGGGCGGCGTCACGACACCCGCCTCACCTCCAGCGGGCACACCCGGCACACCCGGAGCGGGCGGCGTAACGACACCCGCCTCCCCCACCACCGGAGCACCCGGCACACCCGGAGCGGGCGGCGTAACGACACCCGCCTCACCTCCAGCGGGCACACCCGGCACACCCGGCGCCGGCGGTGTGGCCACGTCGACCGACGAATTCACCGGTGCACCAGGCACTCCCGGCGTTGGAGGCGCCGCAACACTCACCTCACCACCAGCAGGCACACCCGGCACACCCGGAGCCGGAGGCGTCGCCACCCCGGCCTCGCTGACCACCGGCGCACCAGGCACACCCGGCGCCGGAGGCGCCGCAACACTCACCTCACCACCAGCAGGCACACCCGGCACACCCGGAGCCGGAGGCGTCGCCACCCCGGCCTCGCTGACCACCGGCGCACCAGGCACACCCGGCGCCGGAGGCGCCGCAACACTCACCTCACCACCAGCAGGCACACCCGGCACACCCGGAGCCGGAGGTGTCACCACGCTCGACGACGCCTCGATCGGCACGCCGGGAACGCCGGGTGCCGGCGGCGTCGCCACCTCGAGCGAGGAGTGCACCGGTGTGCCAGGTACACCCGGGGCCGGAGGAGCCGCCACATTCACTTCGCCACCGGCAGGCCCACCCGGAACACCCGGAGCCGGCGGCGACGCCACCTCGACCGACGAGCCCGCCGGAGTAGCGGGTGCCGGAGGGGCAGGCGGCGAGAAGGTCTCCACCGTGCCGGACGACGGTGTGCCCGGGGCCGGCGGAGCGGGCGGTGAGAACGTCTCGACCGTGCTGACGGTCGGAGTCCCGGGCGCACCCGGAGCCGGAGGCGTCACCACACCAGCCTCATCACCCACCGGAGCACCCGGCGCACCCGGCGCCGGAGGCGCCACCACACCAGCCTCATCACCCACCGGAGCACCCGGCGCACCCGGCGCCGGAGGCGCCACCACACCAGCCTCATCACCCACCGGAGCACCCGGCGCACCCGGCGCCGGAGGCGTCACCACACCGGCCTCATCACCCACCGGAGCACCCGGCGCAGGCGGAGCCGGGGGCGCCACCACACCAGCGTGATCGCCGATGGGAGCCCCGGGAGCGGGCGGAGCCGGAGGCGTCACCACACCGGCCTCATCACCCACCGGAGCACCCGGCGCAGGCGGAGCCGGAGGTGCCGCCACGCCGGAAGCCCCGGCGATCGGGGCGCCCGGAGCCGGCGGAGCCGGAGGGGGCACCGCGCCCGACGCGCCCTCGACCGGGGCGCCCGCCGCCGGAGGACCGGCCTCGCCGGCCGCCGCTGCGATCGGCGCACCGCCGCCCGGGCCGCCGGCACCGCCGACCGCCCCACCGGAAGCACCCTCGAGTGCCGCGCCGCCACCGGGGCCACCACCGGGCACGCCGGCTGCGCCCGGGGCAGGCAAACCCGGGGCCGGGACTGCGCCGGCCTCACCGAAGACCGGCGCGCCGGGAGCCGGGGCCGGCGGAAGAGCCGCACCGGCGGGCACCGCGCCAGGTCCGCCTGGGGCGGGCGGAAGCGGAGGCAGGGCCGCGCCGCCGTCGCCGACGACGGGCAGGCCGGGAACCGGCGGAACCGGTGGAGCCGGATTGGCGACGGGTACACCTGCCGGGGCACCAGCAACCGGAGGAAGCGGCGGGGTACCGCCTGCGGTCGATGTCACCGTCGGGGTTCCCGGAATGGGGGGCGCCGGCGGGGTCGCACCCGAAGCCGGGGTCACCACCGATCCGGGCGGCGTACCCGGAACAGGCGGTGTCCCAGCGCTTGTCGAGCCCACCGCCGGAGCGCCCGGCACAGGCGGGGACGGCGGTGTCGCACCCGCGGCCGGTCGCAGCACCGAGGCCGGCGGTGTCGGGGGCGACGGCGGCGTACCGATCGACGACGAGGAGCTGGCCGGGGGCACGACGACCGGCGGAGCCGGCTGGCCCGGGTTGGTGAACGATCGCGCGGTGTCCGTCAGAGCCTGCGGGATGTCACCCGGACGAGAAACGATCTGCTGGAGGATGCCCACGCACGGAACGCCGCCCCGGGTGGGGTTCGCGTTTGCCGATGGGCCCAGCAGCGGGGCGCTCAAGAACAATCCCGCGCTGCCCATCATGACAACGACGATGCTCTTTTTCGTCCGAGACATGTGCCCCCAGTCCTTCTGCGTCCGTGCCGTGCGAATTACATCCGCGTAGTTACGGGGCTTACTGAACCGACAATTTGCGGAATCACCGACGCGACAGAACCGGCGTTATCCAACCGTTGTGAAGGAGAGGCGATCCCGTCACAGAACGTAGCGGCTTCCCAGCGCGCACAAACCACCGTCACGCTGGCCAGACGCGGCGGTACAGCACGGATGCCGCGTCACCGGTCCGGTGGTCACGGCAGCGGCGCGCGCCACGTCAGGACGGTCCCGCCCTCGGGGACGGGTTGGACCGCGAAGCTACCCCCGGCGTCGCGGGCGCGCTGCGCGAGATTGGCCAGCCCGCTGCCGGTGACGTCGGCCCCAATTCCGCGGCCGTCGTCACGGACGTCGATCACCAGATCGTCGTCAACGGCGATCGTCACCGCGACGACAGTGGATCCGGAGTGGCGAACAGCGTTGCTGACCGCTTCGCGCACGATAGCCTCGGCATGGTCTGCCGGCGCGGCATTCACGACCGACAGCGGTCCGGCGGACTGCACCGACGCACGGATTCCCGAGCCCGGAAACGCCGCGACCGCCCCATCGAGTCGCTGGCGCAACCGGGGGATTGGTCGACGATCCGCCGTGCAGGTCGAAGATCGTCGTACGGATCTCCTCAATGACCTCCTGGAGGTCATCCACGGAATCCGAAAGCCGCTGCCGCACTCAGTTCCCGCATTCTGCGCTGAGCGCCGGCCAACTGCCACACCAGTGCGGCCTGATCGGCGAACGCCGCCATCATGTCGAGGTCGTCGGACCGGAACGGTTGCGCGCCAACATCTCTGACGGCGATCAACACGCCAGAAACGGCGTCGACGGCCCGTAACGGGAGCACCAGCGCCGGTCCCGCCGCGCGGGGTCGGTCCCGGACAGCAACTCGGTGCCGATGTCGCGCGTGGTCGCGATCCATTCCTGACGGGCGCGCGACTGCTCGTAGAGCCGGGCGTTCTCGATCGCAATGCTCGCCGCCGCCAACGCCTGTACCAGCACCTCGTCGTCTTCGCTGAACGGCTCACCACCTATCTTGTCGGTCAGATACAGGTTGCCGAACACCTCGTCGCGGATGCGCACCGGGGCCCGAGGAAAGTGCGCATCGGCGGATGGTTGGGCGGGAATCCCACGGAGGCCGCGTGCGCCGAGATATTTTCCAGCCGAATCGGTTTGGGGTCGTCGATCAGCACCCCGAGCACTCCCCGGCCTTCCGGCAGGTGCCCGATCAGCTGGGCGTCGACGAGGTTGATCGCGGTATGCACGATGGTGCGCAGCGTGTCGTCGAGTTCCAGGCCGCCAAGCCGGTCGCGGCCCCTGATGATCCGCTCCACCCGGTCCTGCACCTCGGCGAGCAGCTCACGCAACCTCAACTGGACAAAGTGCCCCGCAGCGCACCCACTCCACCGTCAGTGCACCACGGTGTCGGCCGTTCTGTGATGTGGTTGAGGACCATTGACCCTGGTCCTCGACGCGTGGGGCGCGCAGTGTGGAGGTGAATCGAAGGGAGCCTGATGACTGCGACACGTGTGCACACCGCGGCGATCGTCGACGCACTGCAATTGGCGTGCCGGGCACCGTCTCTGCACAACAGTCAACCGTGGCGGTGGGTCGCCGGTGACCACGCAGTCGACCTGTTCGCCGACCCGGCGCGGCTGATCCGCGCCGCCGACGCCACCGGGCGTGAGGCGTTGATCAGCTGTGGGGCCGCGCTCGACCACTTCAGGGTCGCGATGGCCGCCGCCGGATGGGCCACCAGTGTGCAGCGCTTCCCCGACCCCGCAGATCCCCACCACCTGGCCCGGATCGAGTTCAGCTCGACCGCGGTCTCCGACGAGCAGAAGCGTCGCGCCGACGCGATTCTGCTGCGACGCAGTGACCGCCTTCCCATGGCGGCGCCTCCGGACTGGGAGCGGCTCATCGACGCCCTCACCGCCGCGACCCGGCATACCCCGGCCCGGCTGGACGCCGTCGCCGACGACGTTCGCAGCCCGCTGGCCGAGGCCTCGCACCTGGCCGAGGTGGTGCGCCTCTACGATGCCCGTTACCATGCCGAGATCGATTGGTGGACAGCGGAATTCAGCGCCTCCGAGGGGATTCCGCGCAGCGCCCTGATCGCGGCGACGGACAGCGATCGGGTACACGTCGGGCGCGCCTTCCCCGTCAGCGGTGCACGAGAAAGCCACAGCCGGCCCGACGAGGACCGCGCGGGGATCCTCGTGCTGTCCACCGACGACGACTCCGCCGAGAGCGTATTGCGTTGCGGCGAAGCACTGTCGGCCGTGCTGCTCGAGGCCACGATATTGGGCCTGGCGACATGCACCGTCACACACATCACCGAGGTGCCCGAGGGGCGCGACGTGGTCGCCTCGTTGATCGGAAGCACCGCCAGTCCGCAGGCGCTGGTACGGGTCGGACTGACCCCGACAATGGATGCCGCGCCGCCGCCCACTCCCCGCCGGGCCGTTCGGGACGTGCTCGAAATCCGCGGAGGCGCATCATGACCGAGGCACAGCCCAGCCCCTACATCGTCGTCGGGATCGACGGCTCCCCGGCCGCCGTGGACGCCGCGCTGTGGGCGATCGACCAGGCCGTCGACCGCGATGTTCCCCTGCGGTTGGTGTACGTCATCGACACCCAGGACGGTGAGGTCGACCCGCACGACCAGTCCCGCCGCATCGCCACCGCGGACGTCTCCCTGCGCCACGCGCTGACCGCCGTGGAGGCTGCCCAGCGACCCGTCAAGATCGAGGTCGAGATTCTGCAGGGCAGGCCGGTTCCGACTCTGCTGGAGGCGGCTCGAACGGCGGCGATGTTGTGTGTCGGCGCTCGCGGACTCAGGCATTCGACCCAGGGCCGGATCGGGTCGACCGCGACGGCCCTGTCGGCGTCCGCCCACTGCCCGGTGGCGATCGTGCGCGCCCACCGGCCGCACCACCGTCAGGATCGCTTCGTGGTCATCGAACTCAACAACAGTGCCGCCAGTTCTGAGGTGATGCGGCGCGGTCTGGACGAAGCTCGCCGCCGGAAGGCGCCGGTGCGCGTGCTGACCCCGGCGCGACCCCACCCCGAGGCCAGAATCCACTGGGACCGCCGACTGGCCGAATGGCAGCGCGCCTATCCGGATGTGGAGATCGTGCCGGTCGGCGATCACGGCGACACCCTCGACTATCTCGCCGCGCACGGCGACACCGTCCAACTCGTGGTCGCGGCCCGAAACCGCCCCGGCGGCGTGGCGGCTCTGGTGGGACCTCCCGGCAATGCCGCCCTTCGCGACACGGATTGTTCGATACTGGTGTGCGAACCGCACAACGCTCTATGACCGGGCGCCGGCCCGTTGGGGGGATGACGTCGCGACATGGTGAGGGTTTTCCTGGTAGACGACCATGAAGTGGTACGGCGCGGGTTGATCGATCTGCTCGGGAGTGACCCCGAGCTCGACGTGATCGGAGAGGCCGGGTCGGTGGCCGAGGCGATGACCCGGATCCCGGCACTGCAGCCCGACGTGGCGGTCCTCGACGTCCGCCTGCCCGACGGCAACGGCATCGAGTTGTGTCGCGATCTGCTCTCCCGGCTTCCCGACCTGCGCTGCCTGATGCTGACCTCGTTCACGTCCGACGAAGCGATGCTCGACGCGATCCTGGCCGGCGCGAGCGGCTACGTCGTCAAGGACATCAAAGGCATGGAACTCGCCCAGGCCATCAAGGAGGTCGGAGCCGGCCGCTCCCTGCTGGACAATCGGGCTGCCGCGGCGCTGATGGCCCGGCTGCGCGGAGACAGCGACCCCTCCGACCCGCTCTCGGGTCTGACCGAGCAGGAGCGGGTGTTGCTCGACCTGCTCGGAGAGGGTCTGACGAACAAGCAGATCGCCGCTCGGATGTTCCTCGCCGAGAAGACGGTCAAGAACTACGTGTCGCGGCTGCTCGCGAAATTGGGCATGGAACGTCGCACCCAGGCCGCGGTGTTTGTCTCCAAACTCGAACGGCACCGCCACGCCGACGGCGGCTGACCACTCACCTCAGCGGCGAACCATCAAGGCGCGCAGCAATTTCACCCAATTCGCGGCGCGGCGTCGGCGGCAGCGGGTCGGCGTTCACCGGTGCCCACCCCACCCGAAGCAGCATCTGTGCGTATCCGTCGGCACCGAACACGTCGCGGCGCACGGCCTCCCGGGTGTCGGCGATCTCCAGCGGTTCGGTGATCGGGCAGCTCGCCAGTCCGAGGGCTGTCGCGCTCAGCAGCGCGATGCTGGTCGCCTCCCCCGCGCGCAACCACGACAGCCGGTCGTCCTCGCGGGTGCCCAGGGCGAGCACCGCCGCGTTCTCCTCAGCGGCATCGACCTGCGGACTCTGCGGCAGCACGCCTCCGGCGAACGCGCGCAACGGAACCGGCCCCGTCCCGTCGGTGGTGGGAACGCTGTGGGCGGGCACCCCCGCCGTGGCGGCGTACCGGCCGCTCCAGGCGGCCAGCTCGGCGAGGTAACCCTGGTCGCTCGCGTGTGCGAACGCGGCGGCGTTCACCAGCCGTTTCAGGTTCACCAGATCATCGACCCGCCGCAGCATCACCCCGGCCCGGGCGGCACGCGCGCCCATCAACGCGATATCCCCGCGCGGCACCGGCCATGAGCTGTAGTGCCGACGATCGGTGCGGCGACGCGGGATCGCGGCGGCCAGCGTCACATCGAGCTCGGCCGCCGGATAGCGGTGCAGAACCAGCGCGGCAAGATGATCGGGTTCGGCCGGGTTGGGGAACCGGTGCACCTTGGACTGCCAGCCGAGCGCGGCCAACGCCACCACACAGTGGTTGAGCGCCGCGCCGCAGCTGAGCATCAGGTCGCGGCCGTCGGGATCGGTGTGGGGCAGCAGCAGATCCGGGTTCGCGTACAGATGGATGGTGTGCTCACCGACACGCCACTGCCACGGTTGTGAGTTGTGCACCGAGGGGGCACGACTCGCCAACGACAGCGCCGACCGCAGGGTCTCGCCGCCCGGAAAATTGCTACTCATCGCTTCGTCTCCACGTCAGGAGTTGTCGTCTCCATCAAGGGTGCTTCGGAAGCGGTTCTCAGGGTGAGGGCACAAAGACCCTTTAAGGAGTGACTTACTTCAACCAGACCGCGGTGTCGGGTGCAAGCGTGCCGCCCACGTCAGGTTCGGAGGACAGCACCACCGTCGCCCCCGCGGGCAACCGCACGGTGGTGTCGCCGGTGTTGACCCAACACTGCGTGCCCCCGCGCTCGAACGCCGCGACGCCGGGCGCAACCTCGGTCCACGTGACGTCCCCGGCGTCGCGCCACAGCGCCGGGCGCAGCTGCAGGGCGGCGCGGTAGAGGTTCAGCGTCGACGCCGGATCGCGGTCCTGCGCCTGGACGCTGTGTTCGGCCCAGTGCTCGGGTTGCGGCAGCCACGTCTCGGTTTCCGGATGGGCGGCGAAGCCGTAGGGCGCCGAGGTTTCGGTCCACGGCAACGGAATTCGACAGCCGTCCCGACCCACATCGGTGAAGCCGGACTGCACCCAGGTGGGGTCCTGGCGCGCATCGGCGGGAAGCTCCTCGATCTCCTCGAGCGCGAGTTCCTCGCCTTGGTAGACGTACGCCGTACCGGGCAGCGCCAGCTGTACGAGCGCGGCGGCCCGGGCGCGCCGGCGCCCCAAGACGTGGTCGGCCGCCTCCCCGCCCCAACGTCCCCGCTCCCAGTCGGTGTCGATCAGATGTGCCGGCTGCGACCGGGAGAACCGCGTCACGGTGCGGGTGACATCGTGGTTGGACAGCACCCACGTCGGCGGTGCACCGACCGACGCGGCTGAGCGGATCGCATCGTCGATGACCTTGCGCATCAGCTCCGCTCGCCACGGGGTGCGCAGGAAGTCGAACTGGAATGCGGTGTGCAGTTCGTCGGCGCGCAGGTAACGGGCCAGCCGCTCATTGCTGGGCACCCACGCCTCGGCGATGAAGATCCGTTCCGGCGTGTAGCGGTCGGCCACCGCGCGCCAGCCCCGGTAGATCTCGTGCACCCCGTCCTGGTCCCACGCGGGGTGCCGGGACTGAGTGTGCAGCAACGCCTGCGGTTCATCGTCGGTGCTCACACCGTCGGGGAGACCGGCCTCTTTGACCAGACCGTGCGCGACGTCGATGCGGAAGCCGTCGACACCCCGGTCGAACCAGAACGCCAGGATGTCCTCGAACTCGGCGCGCACCTCGTCGTTGGCCCAGTTGAGATCCGGCTGGGCGGGCGCGAACAGGTGCAGGTACCACTGACCTTTCAGGGGACCTTCCTCCACCCGGGTCCAGGCAGGCCCACCGAACACGCTCTGCCAGTTGTTCGGCGGTGACGCGCCGTCGGCGCCCCGGCCGGGCCCGAAGTGGTACCGCCGGCGCGCACGCGGGTCGCCGGCGAGGGCGGCCTGGAACCACGAGTGCCGGTCGGAGGTGTGGTTGGGCACGATGTCGAGGATCACGCGGACACCCAGATCGTGCGCCTCGACGATCAGCGCCTGAGCCTCGTCCAGCGTGCCGTAGTCGGGTTCGATGTCGCGGTAGTCGGCGACGTCGTAGCCGGCGTCGGCCATCGGTGACGGGTACCACGGGTTGATCCAGATCGCGTCGACGCCGAGCCGGGCCAGGTAGGGCAACCGTGCCCGCAGGCCCGCGATGTCGCCGATGCCGTCGCCGTTTCCGTCGGCGAAGCTGCGGATGTAGACCTGGTAGACGACGGCGGTCTGCCACCACGACTGTTCGGGGGCCACTGGGCGAACTCCTCCGGGCATGAGCGTACGTAAACGTTTTCTCGCCCAGATTCCCGTTTTCAAAGGAATTTGTCAATCAGAATTCCTCTTACGTAAATACTTACGTACGGTTATTCTGGTCACCCTATGATCCCCAGGCAGACCGTCAACATGACCGACGTGGCGCGCCGGTCCGGGGTGTCCATCGCCTCGGTCTCCCGCGCGCTGCGCGGCGAGGCCGGCGTCTCCCCCGCCACCCGCGACCGCATCCTCGCCGCGGCGCGGGACCTTTCCTACGTCGTGTCCCCGGAGGCCTCGCGCCTGTCGGGCGGACCCACCGGCCGCGTCGGGGTGATCGTCCCCCGGATCGACGCGTGGTTCTACTCGACGATCCTCGCGGGAATCGCCGATGAGTTCGACACCGTCGGTGTGGATCTGGTGCTGTGCACGGTGCCCGATTCGGGCGCGCGGCATCGCTTCTTCGAAGCGCTTCCGTTGCGTCGCAAGGTCGACGCGGCGATCGTGGTGTCGCTTCCCCTGTCCACCCGTGAGCACACCCGGCTGGAGCAGCTCGCGGTGCCCACGGTGTTCGTCGGCGGGCATCGCGCCAGGGATCACCGGCCGTGGATCGGCATCGACGACGAGCGCGCCGCACAGCAGGCCGTCGGCCACCTGGTGCGGATCGGCCATCGCGACATCGCGATGATCCAGGCCGCCGACGACACCGACATCCCATGGGCCACCGACCAGGCCCGCATCCGGGGGTTCCACTCGCAGCTGCACGAGGCCGGATTGCCCGACCCGACCGTGGTGACGGTGAAGTGGAGCATCGACGGCGGGGCCCACGGCATGGAGACGCTGCTGAGCCAGGACCGCCTGCCCACTGCGGTCTTCTGCCACTCCGACGAGATCGCGCTTGGCGCGCTGCGCACCCTACGACGCGCTGGAATCACTGTGCCCCAGCAGATTTCGGTGATCGGGGTGGATGATCATCCCTCCGCCGACATCAGCGATCTGACGACGGTCGCGCAACCGGTGCGCGAGCAGGGCAGGCTCGCGGCACGCGCGGTGCTCGACCGACTCGACGACGGAGAGGCCGCCGAAACCATGTCTGCGGTGACCACATTGCCGACCAGGCTGGTCATCCGCGGATCCACCGCCCCGCCGCGCTGACACCGCTGCCCCACCGAGCCTGTGAGGTGTGACACACTCACATACGTACCGAATGTGCTGCCCGTGGCCCTCATCGGAGACCACAACTTCATAGACGAGGACGTGATGAAACGAAATCAGTTCGCCCGCGGGCGACGGCGTCGTGCGATCGCGCTGGCCACTGCGCCCCTGATCGCGGCGACGGTGCTGTCCGGCTGCGGCAGCGAGGGCGGTCCCCCGACGCTGACGTGGTACATCCTCCCCGACAACGGCGGCTCCGCGGCGCGCGCAGAGCAATGCGCGGAGGCCTCCGGCGGCGCCTACCAGGTGCGCATCGAATCGCTGCCGAGCACCGCGACCGCCCAGCGTGAACAGATGGTGCGCCGACTGGCCGCCGGTGATTCGTCGATCGATCTGGTGAGCATGGACGTGGTGTTCACGGCTGAATTCGCCAACGCCGGATTCCTGCGCCCGTACACCCCCGAGGAAGCGCAGCGGCTCACCGCGGGAATGCTGCCCGCCCCCATCGAGACCGGAATGTGGGAGGACACGCTCTACGGGGCGCCTTACAAGTCCAACGCCCAGTTGCTCTGGTACCGCAAGTCGGCCGCCGCCGCGGCCGGGGTGGATCCCGCCTCGCCGACGTTCACCTGGGACGAGATGCTCAAAGCAGCTGTGAGCCAACAGAAGAAAATCGCCGTCCAGGCCCAGCGCTACGAGGGCTACACGGTGTGGATCAACGCGCTGGTCCTCTCCGGCGGCGGCGAGTTGCTGCAGGACATGCAAGCCGGCCGCAACGCCAAACCGTCGCTGGACACCCCGCCCGGTTTGAAGGCCGCCGAGATCGTCGGCAACCTCGGCCGCTCCCCGGCCGCGCCCGCCGACCTGTCCAACGCGTCGGAGGAGCAGGCACGCGCGAACTTCCAGTCCGATGAGGGCATGTTCATGGTCAACTGGCCGTATGTGCTCGCCGCCGCGCGCAGCGCCGCCGAAGAAGGAACGCTGCCCCAGGCGGTGGTCGACGACATCGGCTGGGCCCGCTATCCGAGGGTGTCCCCCGACCGTGCGAGCGCGCCGCCGCTGGGCGGGGCGAACCTGGGCATCGGGGCCTACACCGAGCACCCCGAGCAGGCCGTCGCACTCGTCGAGTGCATCAACGCCGAGCCGAAGGCCACCCAGTACATGCTCGACGAAAGTGAGCCGTCGCCGTACGCCGCCTCGTACGACGATCCCCAGATCCGGGAGACCTACGAGAACGCCGACCTGATCCGAGAGTCCATCGGCGACGGCGGCCCCCGCCCGCCGACCCCGTTCTACACCGACATCTCGGGCGCGATCCAGCAGACCTGGCATCCGCCGGACGCAGTGAACGCCCAAACCCCGGAAAGGACAGACCAATTCATGGCTGACGTGCTGGCGGGGAGGCGGCTGCTGTGACCGCCCGGGCGAGCGAAGCGACGGGGGTGAGTGGCGCCGTGCAGAACGGGTCCATCCAGAAGGAACCAGGCACCCCCTCGGTCAGTGAGCGGGTCAAGGGCGAACGCCGCCTCGGCCTCTACCTGACGGCACCGTCGTATGTGGTGATGCTGCTCGTCACCGCCTATCCCCTCGGTTACGCGCTGGTCTTGTCGCTGTACAACTTCCGGCTCACCGATCCCGAGGGCCGCAGCTTCGTCGGGCTGAGCAACTACCTGGTGATCCTGACCGACCCCGTGTGGTGGAACGACTTCGTCACCACGCTGGCGATCACCGTGGTCACCGTGGCCATCGAGTTGGTGCTCGGGTTCTGGTTCGCGTTCGTGATGCTGCGCATCGTGCGGGGACGTGGTCCGTTGCGGACCGCGATCCTGATCCCGTACGGCATCGTCACCGTGGTGTCGGCGTTCATCTGGCGCTACGCGTTCGCCATCGACTCCGGCTTTGTCAACCAGTGGCTGAACCTGACCGATTTCGACTGGTTCGGCGACCGCTGGTCGGCCATCTTCGTGATCTGCCTCTCGGAGATCTGGAAGACCACGCCGTTCATCTCGCTGCTATTGCTGGCCGGGCTGGTACAGGTGCCCGAGGACATGCAGGAGGCCGCCAAGGTCGACGGCGCCACCGCATGGCAGCGGCTGTGGAAGGTCACGCTGCCGAACATGAAGGCTGCGATCATGGTGGCGCTGTTGTTCCGGACGCTGGACGCCTGGCGGATCTTCGACAACCCGTACGTGATGACCGCCGGCGCCAACAACACCGAGACCATCTCGTTTTTGGCCTATCGGCAGAACGTCACCCTGGTGAACCTCGGTATGGGATCGGCGGTCTCGGTGCTGTTGTTCCTGTCGGTGGTGGCCATCGCCTGGATATTCATCAAGGTCTTCAAGACCGACCTCTCGCAAGTCAGGGGTGACCAGTGACCAAGAACACCAAGTGGTGGACGATCGCCGGCATCGTCATCGTCATCTACAGCTTCGTGCCGATACTGTGGATGATCAGCCTGGCGTTCAAGCCGCCGTCCGACATCGTCTCCGGCAATCCGTCATTCCTGCCGAGCTCGATCACGTTCGACAACTTCGCCCAGATCTTCAGCCAGCCGCTGTTCACCCGGGCGCTGATCAACTCGATCGGGATCGCGGTAATCGCGACGATCATCTCGGTGGTCATCGCGATGTTCGCCGCCTATGCCATCGCCCGGCTGGAGTTCCCCGGCAAGAAGCTGCTCCTTTCACTGGCACTGGGTATCGCGATGTTCCCGCAGGCCGCGCTGGTGGGTCCGCTGTTCGACATGTGGCGCGGCCTGGGCATCTACGACACCTGGCTCGGCTTGATCATCCCGTACCTGACCTTCGCGCTACCGCTGTCGATCTGGACGATGTCGGCGTTCTTCCGTCAGATCCCCTGGGAGATGGAGCACGCCGCCCAGGTCGACGGCGCCACCCAGTGGCAGGCGTTCCGCAAGGTCATCGTCCCGCTGGCCGCACCGGGAGTGTTCACCACCGCGATTCTGACGTTCTTCTTCTGCTGGAACGACTTCCTGTTCACGATCTCGCTGACGTCCACCGACAGCGCCCGCACGGTTCCCGCCGCGCTCGCCTTCTTCCAGGGCGCGTCGTACTTCGAATCCCCCGTCCCCTACATCATGGCCGCGTCGGTGATCGTGACGATCCCCGTCGTGATCCTGGTTCTCATCTTCCAGCGGCGCATCGTCGCCGGTCTCACCTCCGGAGCAGTGAAGGGATAGCCCCATGGCAGCAATCACCATGCGCAATATCGTCAAGAGGTACGGTGACGGGTATCCGGCGGTCAACGATGTGAGCCTCGACATCGCCGACGGTGAGTTCATGATCCTGGTGGGACCGTCGGGTTGCGGCAAGTCCACCCTGCTCAGGATGATCGTCGGCCTGGAGGACATCACGTCCGGGGACATGCTGATCGGTGACACACGCGTCAACGACAAGGCGCCCCGTGACCGCAACCTGGCCATGGTGTTCCAGAACTATGCGCTCTATCCGCATCTGACGGTGTTCGAGAACGTCGCATTCCCACTCCGGTTGGCGGGCAAGCTGTCCGACGAGGAGATCCGCAAACGGGTCAACGATGCGGCCGCGACGTTGGAGCTCGGTGAGCACCTCGACCGCAAACCCGCCAACCTGTCCGGCGGTCAGCGCCAGCGGGTGGCGATGGGACGCGCCATCGTGCGCGAGGCCGATGCGTTCCTGTTCGACGAGCCGTTGAGCAACCTCGACGCCAAGCTGCGCGGCCAGATGCGCACCGAGATCCTGCGGCTGCAGCGCAAACTGGGCGTCACCACCGTCTACGTCACGCACGATCAGACCGAGGCGATGACGCTCGGCGATCGCGTCGCGGTGTTGAAAAAAGGTGTCCTGCAACAGGTCGCCAGCCCTCGCGAGCTTTACGACCAGCCGGTGAACCTGTTCGTCGCGGGCTTCATCGGGTCCCCGCCGATGAACTTCGTCCCTGCGCGGGTGCAAGGCAACGAGATCGAGCTGCCTTTCGCGACGGTGCCGCTGCGCGACGAGTGGCGCGAGACGGTGGAGGACGGGAAGGTCTACATCGCGGGGATCCGGCCGGGGGCCTTCGAGGATGCGGAGTTCGTCGACGGCGACAAGGCCTCGCGCGGTGTCACTTTCGAGGTCGAGATCGACGTCACCGAATGGCTGGGCAACGAACAGTACGCGTTCGTGCCGTTCGACACGACAGCCGAGATCTCCGGTCAGCTGGCCGAGCTGGCCAGCGAGCTCGACAGCGAGCAGCTGCGCACGCAAATCTGCGTCGAACTCGACCCGCTGAGCCGGGTGCGCGCGGGGGACAAGGCCACCCTGTGGCTGGACTCCGCACGGCTGCATCTTTTCGACCCGCAGTCCGGCGACAACCTCACCAGGGTCAGCGAGTCCAGCGGCCGGCACGCGGCGGCAACCGGCTGAGCCGACAGCCGCCACGGCGATGGCCGCCCCCGAGTTGCGGCTGCGTGCCCCGCGGCCAGGACTGATCGCGCTGCCCTGGGAGCGTCCGCTCGCCGACTGGACGGCACCTGAGGTTCCGCTGCGCGAGATCGCGGTCGGGCCGAGCCGGCACCTGGTCAGGTTCGTCGAATGCGACGGCGAACTGTGGGCGCTCAAGGAGCTGCCGCCGCGTATCGCCGGGCGCGAGTACGGCGTGCTGAGCCGCCTCGAGGAGATGGGTCTCAACGCCGTGCGGCCGGCGGGCCTGGTGTTCCAGCCGGATTTCGACACCGCGATCCTGCTGACCCGCTACCTCACCGGCTCGTGGCAGTACCGCCGGCTGTTCATGCGGCTGCCACCGGATGCGCCCAAACACCGGGCGCGCCTGTTCGACGCGATGGCCACGCTGTTGGTGGAGTTGCACCGGCACGGGGTGTTCTGGGGCGACTGCTCGCTGGCGAACACGTTGTTCTCCCGCGACGGGCAGGTGTTGCAGGCATTCCTCGTCGACGCCGAAACCAGCGAGGTGCACCCGACCCTGTCCGACGGGCAGCGTGCCCACGACATCGACATCACCGTCGAGAATGTCGCCGCCGGCCTGCTGGACATGGCGGCAAGTCTCGAAAGACCGGAGCTACAGCCGGGTTTCATCCAGGAGGCCATCGAGATCCGGGAACGCTACGAGCAGCTGTGGGGATTGTTGAGCGCCGAGCCGACGTTCGGGTTTGCCGACCGCTACCGGGTCGAGGGCACGATTCGCAAACTCAACGAGGCGGGCTTCGCCGTCGACGAGGTGTCGCTGCAGCCCGTCAGTACCGGTGCCGACGAACTGCGCCTGCATGTCGCCGTCGGCGACCGCAACTTCCACGCCGACCAGTTGCGGCGGCTGACCGGACTGGACGTCGGCGAGGGGCAGGCGCGGATCCTGCTCGGCGACCTGCACGCCTACCAGGCGCAGTTGTGCCAGGAGGCCGGATACGACGTCGACGAGCGCACCGCCGCGCAGCTGTGGGTGATGGAGGTGGCCACTCCGATGATGCACCGGGCCCACTCGGCGATCGGGGGCACCGGAACCCCGATCCAGGCCTACTGCGATCTGCTGGAGGTCCGATGGCTGCTTTCCGAACGCGCCGGCCACGACGTCGGCACCGAACGCGCGCTGCACGCTTTGGCGCGCAAGGTCGTGCCGTCGGAGTCGGCCGCGCAGTTGATGGTGGTCGAAGAACCCACCGAACCGTTCTCGGTGCTCGAGGACGACGACTGACGGTCACGACACCTGGCGCAGCGCGACACTCCCGACCCCACGAATCCGCAGAAGCGGATGCAATGGCATCATTGACCCGCATACACGGATAGCTGACGCCTCGGGAGGGTTCATGCCGAACATCCGGATCCGGGATGCCGCCACTCTGCTGGGCGTCAGCGACGACACCGTGCGGCGCTGGATCGACAGCGGCAGCCTGCCCGCGGTCAAGGATGCCGCCGGCCGCAAAGCCGTCGACGGGAAGGCGCTCGCCGAGTTCGCGCGCGAGCACGCTTCTCCCCCGCCGGATCCGCTCGGCGTGGGTAGCTCGGCACGCAACCGGTTCGTCGGGCTGGTCACGAAGGTGACCGCCGATCAGGTGATGAGCGAAGTACAGATGCAGTGCGGCCCGTTCACGGTGGTGTCACTGATGAGCACCGAGTCCGCGCGCCAGCTCGGACTCGAGCCCGGCGTCGTGGCCGTCGCCGTGGTCAAGGCGACCACCGTCATCGTCGAGACGGCCGAGGTGCCATGAAAGCCGTTGCCGCCGTTGTGCTGTGCGGCCTGGCCGTGATGACGGCGGGGTGTGCCTGGCCGCACCACGACCCGCAAGCCACCCTGACGGTGTTCGCCGCCGCATCGCTGGAATCCACGTTCACCGAACTCGGGACACGGTTCGAACACGACCATCCCGCAACGGTGGTCACGTTCAATTTCGCGGGTTCGTCGGATCTCGTCGCTCAACTCGCCCAGGGCGCTCCGGGCGATGTGTTCGCGTCCGCCGACACCGCCAACATGACCAAGGCCGTCGAGGCGGGTCTGGTCGCGGGAGCGCCGGCGCAGTTCGCGTCGAACACGTTGACCATCGTGACCTCACCCGGAAATCCGCATCGGATCACCTCTTTCGCCGACCTCACCCGGCCGGGACTTCAGGTCGTGGTGTGTGCGCCCCAGGTGCCGTGCGGTGCGGCGACGCGGAAGGTGGAGGACGCCACCGATGTGACGCTGACTCCGGTGAGCGAGGAGTCCGCCGTCACCGACGTGCTCGGCAAGGTCACCTCCGGTCAGGCCGACGCCGGCCTGGTCTACGTCACCGACGCCGCCGCGGCCGGCGACGCGGTCACCGCCGTACCGTTCGCCGAAGCCGGCAGCGCCGTCAACACCTATCCCGTTGCGGTGCTGGCAGATTCGTCGAATCCCGAGGCTGCGCGGCAGTTCGTCGAGTTGATCACCGGGCCGCAGGGACGAGAGGTGCTGGCGGCGGCCGGCTTCGGGGCGCCATGACTGCGCGCCGCCGCCCGGGTGGTCGGATCGAGGTCGGGTTGCCGCGCTGGGTCATTGTCCCCGCAACGGTCGGTGCGCTGTTGGTCATCCTGCCGCTCGCGGCGGTGCTGCTCCGTATCGACTGGCCCAGATTCGTGCCGTTGATCACCTCCGACTCGTCGCGCGCCGCACTACTTCTCAGCCTGCAGACCGCGACCGCCAGCACCGCGGTGTGTGTGCTCGTGGGCGTGCCGATGGCGCTGGTGCTGGCCCGCGGCCGATTCCCCGGCCGGTCCGTGCTGCGGGCGCTGGTGCTGCTCCCCCTGGTGCTGCCCCCGGTGGTCGGCGGCATCGCGCTGTTGTACACCTTCGGCAGACAGGGGCTGCTCGGCCAGTATCTCGACATGATGGGGCTGCGCATCGCGTTCTCCACCACCGCGGTGGTGCTGGCCCAGTCGTTCGTGTCGTTGCCGTTCTTGGTGGTCAGCCTGGAAGGCGCGCTGCGCTCGGCGGGGTCGGACTACGAGCAGATCGCCGCCACCCTCGGCGCGCGGCCGGCCACCGTGCTGCGCACGGTCACGCTGCCGCTGGTGCTGCCCGGCCTGATGTCGGGCGCCGTGCTGGCCTTCGCCCGTTCTCTCGGGGAGTTCGGCGCGACGCTCACCTTCGCCGGGTCGCTGGAGGGGGTCACCAGGACGCTTCCGTTGGAGATCTATCTGCAACGCGAAACCGACGCCGATGCCGCCGTGGCGTTGTCGCTGCTGCTGATCGTTGTCGCCGCCGCGATCGTGATCGCGTCGGCCGGCCGCCGTTTGGCGGGGCCGTTGTGAGCCGGCTGCGGGTGCATGCCCGGCTGGATCAGCGCGGCATCGATCTGGCGATGTCCCTCGACGACGGCGAGGTGATGGCGGTGCTCGGGCCCAACGGCGCCGGGAAGTCCACGCTGCTGCACCTGATCGCCGGCCTGATCCGTCCCGACGCCGGGCGGATCGAGCTGGGCGCCGCGGTGGTCACCGACACCGCTACGGGGACGTTCGCGCCGGCACACGCCCGGCGCGTCGCGATGCTGAACCAGCAGGCGCTGCTCTTCCCGCACATGACCGCCGAACGCAACGTCGCCTACGCCCCGCGGTGCGCCGGGCAGTCCCGGAAGGCCGCAGCCAGCACGGCCCGCCGATGGTTGGACGCCGTCGGCGCCACCGAACTGGCCACCCGGCGGCCCGCGCAGCTCTCCGGCGGTCAGGCGCAGCGGGTCGCGCTGGCCCGCGCGCTGGCCGCCGAACCGCAGCTGCTGCTGCTCGACGAGCCGATGGCGGCCCTCGACGTCGCCGCTGCACCCGCGCTGCGCCGGCTGCTGCGCGAGGTACTGCGCGACACCGGCCGGACGGCGATCATCGTCACCCACGACCTGTTCGACGCGTTGGCCGTCGCCGACAGAGTCGCGGTGCTCGACAATGGCCGCCTCGTCGAGAGCGGGCCGGTGCGCGACGTGCTGGCCGCGCCGCGCAGCGACTTCGCCGCCCGGATCGCCGGGGTGAACCTCGTCGCCGGGACCGCCGCCGAGCCCGGTGTCCTGCGCACGCCGTGGAACACCGTGCTCCGCGGGACCGGTGACGTCGGTGCCGGCGCGGCCGCTGTCGCACTGTTCCGGCCCGATGCCGTGGCGGTGCATCTCGATCCTCCGCACGGCAGCCCGCGCAACGTGATCGAGGTGACGCTCGCCGAAGTCGATGTGCACGGCGCGGGGGTGCGTGTGCGTGGCGTCGATCAGCCCGACGGCGCGACCGGTCTGGCCGCCGACATCACTGTGGCCGCGGCGGCCGAACTGGATCTGGCGCCCGGGCAGACGGTGTACTTCGTGGTGAAGGCACGCGAGGTGCAATTGCACCCGGCGTTGGCGGGGTAGACCGCGGCACCGGGCGGGTATCAGGCTCGGGAACACCGACATCGACCAGGAGAAGCAATGCAGATGTGTCCAGGATCCGGCCGCGAACTGCCCGGCGATCCGCCGCCCGCGACCGCTGCGACGTGCCCGGAGTGCGGTCGCGAGACCCGAGTGGACCCTGAGGAGACCGACCAAGGACTGCGGTTCACCGTTGCGCCGCATGAGCAGGTAGGCCGGGACATCGGCTAAATTACTGGCGACGTCGGCCGGCGGCTGCACCGGCTGGACGTGAAGGCCGTGTTCGTGATCTAGGTGGTGAACTTGTCGGGCAGGTGGCGCGGGCCGGCGCAGGCACCCGAGAACACCCGCCGCGCCGATCTCGACGGCCTTCGGGGTCTGGCGATCGCTCTGGTCGCCGTGTTCCACGTCTGGTTCGGGCGGGTGTCCGGAGGCGTCGACGTCTTCCTGGTGCTTTCGGGCTATTTCTTCGGCGCGATGGTGTTGCGCCGCGCGCTGAAACCGGCGGCGTCGGCCGACCCGCTGCCCGTGGTGCGGCGCCTGGCACGCCGACTGCTGCCGGCGCTGGTCGTGGTACTCGGCGGCGCAGCATTGCTGACGGTGACACTTCAGCCGCAGACACGGTGGGAGTCCTTCGCCGACCAGAGCCTGGCCAGCCTCGGCTACTACCAGAACTGGTATCTGGCCGGAACCGCGTCGGACTACACCCGTGCAGGTGAAGCGGTCAGTCCGCTGCAGCACCTCTGGTCGATGTCCGTGCAGGGCCAGTTCTATCTGGCGTTGCTCGCAGTGGTGACGGTGCTGACGTGGCTGGTACGTCCGCTGGCCGCCCACCGGCGCAAGGGTGCGCTCGCCGTCGTGCTCGGCGCGTTGATCGTCGCGTCGTTCGTGTACGCGATCGTCGCGCAGGCTGAGAACCCCGCCGCGGCGTACTACGACAGCTTCGCGCGAGCCTGGGAGCTTCTGGCCGGCGTGATGGCCGCGCTGCTGCTGGCCGGGCTGCGGATGCCCATGTGGCTGCGCGCGGCCGCCGCCGCGACCGGGATCGGGTTGATCGTGTCCTGCGGCATCTGGCTCGACGGGGCCGCCCTGTTCCCCGGGCCGTGGGCGCTGGTGCCGGTCGCGGCGACCCTGCTGGTGATCGCCGCGGGGGCGGGCCGTCCGGCCGGCGTCGCGGCACCGCTGCGGCTGCTCTCGACCCGTCCACTGATCTGGCTCGGCGCCGTGGCGTACTCGCTGTATCTCTGGCACTGGCCGCTGCTGATCTTCTGGCTGGTGCACACCGGGCGGCCGACCGCGGGCATCCTCGACGGGCTCGGCGTGCTGGCCGTGTCGCTGCTGCTGGCGTATGCGACCCATCGGTTCATCGAGAACCCGCTGCGCTACCCGGATGCCGGGCCGGCCGAGGCCCACCCGGTGCGGCAGGTGTGGGGCTGGGGGCGGCGTCCCACCGTCGCGCTCGGCTCGGCGGTGGCACTGCTGGCCGTGGCGCTGACCGTGACATCGTTCAGCTGGCGCGAGCACGTCGTCCTGCAGCGCGCCAATGGCCACGAACTCGCGCTGCTGCCCGAGCGGGACTACCCCGGAGCGCGGGCGCTGACCAGCCGGGTGCGGGTGCCGGAGCTTCCGATGCGCCCGACGGTCCTGGAGGCCAGGGACGACCTTCCCGAGACCACCCGCGACGGCTGTATCAGCGACTTCCTCACCCCCGACGTCATCAACTGCATCTACGGCGACCCGGACGCCGTCCGCACCATCGCACTGGCGGGGGGCTCGCACGCCGAGCACTGGGTCACCGCACTCGACATGCTGGGCCGGCGCCATGGCTTCCAGGTGGTCACCTATCTGAAGATGGGCTGTCCGCTCACCACGGAACTCGTACCGACGATCGCCATCTCGGACAACCCGTATCCGCAGTGTCACCTGTGGAACCAGGAGGTGATGAACAGACTCGTCACCGATCGACCGGATTACGTGTTCACCACCACCACCCGGCCGAACACCGACGGCCCGGGCGACATCGTGCCCGAGGGTTACCTCGGCATCTGGGACACGTTCGCCGCCAACGAGATCAGCATGCTCGGGATGCGCGACACCCCGTGGCTGATCCAGAACGGGCGCCTGTTCGACCCCGCGGATTGCCTGGCCCGCGGCGGCGACTCGGTCAGCTGCGGGGTGAAGCGGTCCTGGGCGCTCTCGGAAGTCAACCCGACGCTGGCCTACACCGCGCAGTATCCGCTGCTGAACCCGCTGGACCTCAGCGACGCCATCTGCGATGCCACGGACTGCCGGGCCAGCGAGGGAAATGTGCTGGTGTACCACGACTCTCACCACGTGTCCGCGACCTACATGCGCACGATGGCCGACGAACTGGGCAGTCAGATCGCCGCGGCCACCGGGTGGTGGTGACCGCGGCGACGATGGGCTAGGCGCCGTCTCGTCGACGGGGTTTGAGGAGTGAGGCGAGTTCTTCGCGGCTGTTGACGCCGGTCTTCGTCATCGCCTTGTAGATGTGGCCCTCGACGGTTCGGACGGAGAGCACCAGACGCTCGGCGATGTCGCGGTTGGACAGCCCGAGCCCCAGCAGAGCGATCACCTCACGTTCGCGGTCGGTCACCGGAAGATCTGAACCCGCCGCAAGCAATGCCGGGGTGCGCACTCCTCCGCCCTCTGTGGCCAGCGCTTCGGCGCGCGTCGCGCAGCCGAGGGCGGACCCGCGCAGACCCGCCCGCCGGTAGACGACCGTGGCATGCGCGGCCGCGTCCACCGCGGCGATGCGGTCACCCAGCTCCTCGAAAGCGTCGGAGACGGCCGCCAGCTCCCCCGCGTCTGCGGCCTCGAGCGCTGCGGCGAACCGGGCGGCCACCCGGACGCGGGGTCCCTCCACGATCGTGGTCAGCTCACTCAGCCGCGGGCCGCAGGACCTGTCACCGAACTGGGTCGCGAGTTGCCGGCATTCCACCTCCGCGGCGAACAGCTCGTCCGCGGCGGCGCTCTGTGCCGCACGCAGCAGGATGTCGATCGCCTCACTGACCGCGCCCTGCCCGGCCGCCACCCACGCACGCGCCGTCGCCGTCTCCTTGCTCAGCGACCGAAACGGACGGTGTTGACTTTGCAGCAACTCCAGAAGGGCTGCGGCTTCGGCGATTTCACCTGACGCCGCGAGTGCGGTCACGTACGGGATCCGGTAGCGGTAGGCCCACCCGGTGTCATGACCAGACGCCGACAGCAGTGTCGCGGCCCGGCCCAGCATCGACCGCGCGTCGGCCAGCCGGCCCGCCCCGAGCGCCGCCCGACCCGCGATGGCCGTTCCGAGGAGTTGGGCGGCGCCGGGAAGGTCGGCGGCCTGCCGGCGCTCCCGATCCGCGACCGCCTCGGCCGACCGGACCTGTCCGGCCAGCAGTAGCGCACCGACGTGCGCGTCGGCGATGTTGCACTGCAACTGAGGTGCATCGGAACTGCGTACGATCGCATAGCCCGCGGCGGCGACGGCTTCCGCCTCCGCCGTGCGCCCGGCGTCGCCGTAGATGTTGGCCAGCACCCACGCCACTTCCCCGCCGACCACGGGCGGCAGATCCTGCAACGTGAGGTCGCGGGCGGCGGCCAGTGCCTCTCCCGGGCGGTCGGTGGCGAAAGCATGCACCGCGCGAACCGCGTCGACGTTGCGCCGTGCCCGTGCGGACGTCAGATGTGCCGCGGCCGCGATGATCTCCTGTGCGCGTGCCGGCTGGGCGAGAGCCCACAACATGTTGCTGGCCCGGAAGAAGGTGTACCGCGCGAAATCGTCTTCGCTCAGCGCGGTGGTGTCGACCTCGGTGAGCACTTCTTCGGCCACCTCGCCGCGGCCCAGCCAGGACAGCGCGTGCGCCCGGATGAACTGCGCCTCTGACGTCGCACCGGCGTACATCGCGGCCTCGGCAAGCCGCTCGGCAAGCGGCAGATCGGCCAGGCACACCGCCCCCTGCGCCGCGCGACAGAGCAGATCGGCGTCGATGTCGAGATCGGACTCGACGGTCAGCGCCGCGCGGCGCACGAGTACACGAACGTCGTCGCGGTCGGCCCCGGCGGCCAGTTCGGCGGCCACGAGTCCGCGCAGCCGCCGCAGGCGGGTCGGTGCGGCGCGGTTTCGCCGCACCTCCCCGTAGAGCGGGTGGGCCACCCGGACCTCGGTCCGGGGGCCCGTCTGGTCCAGGCTGATCAACCCGAGAACGTCAGCCTCTTCAACCACCTCGGGGTCGGTGATCCGTTGCAGCGCAGCAAGTTCCAGAGGCTCGCCGACGGAGAGCACCTCGATCACCGTGGCGACCTCGGGCCGCAGCGACCCGATGCGGGACTCGATGAGCTCGACGAGGGTGGGCGGTACAGACGGTTCGCCGTTCCACCGCCAGTGGTCGTGCCGCTGCGCGAGCCGGCCCTGCGCCACCTCGTGCTCGACGATGTGGCGCAGATAGAGCACGTTGCCGCCGGTCAGTTGGTGCAGGCGGCTGACGGAGTCCGGGTCGACCGACCGGCCGAGACTCACCGCCAGCAGGGCCCCGGTGTCCTCCCGGGACAGCGGGCCGAGTTCGAGCCATTCGAAATCCCCGAGCTTCCACAGCTCGGCCAGTCCGCCGGGAACGGTTTCCCCCGACCGCAGGGTCACAACCAGCTTCCCGGTGCGCCGCTGGACTATTTGATGAAGCACGAAGATCGACATGTCGTCGAGCTGATGCGCATCGTCGACACCCACCACGACGGGTTGCGTTGCCGCAGTCAGCCGTTCGATCACCCCGCACACCGATTGCAGCGCATGGGTGTCCGCCGGGTCCGCCCAGGATGCCATCGCGCCCAGCGGAACGCCGCGGGCCGCCGAGGATCCGGCGATCCAACGCACGTCCTTCCCCCGTGTGGCCGCCTCATCCAGTGCCGCCGCGGCGATCCGACTCTTCCCGACCCCGGCGTGTCCGGAGATCACCACGCCCGCGGTGTCGGGGCTCGACAGCGCCGCCTCGACGAGCCGCGTCTCCCGTCCGCGACCCACCAACGGCCACCCCAACCGCATGCCGACAGCCTAAAGCAGCAGGTGGCAGGGCGTCGGATGTTAGGACAACCCATCGCGGACCGCCGTGTCACACAGGTTGCCGACACGTCGAGGTCGACGCGGTGCCGTTGCACCGGGAGGCGCGATCTATGCGGCTGTGGGTGTGGTCGCGGTGCGGTGCCGCCGCAATGCCAGGTCGGTCGCGCCGGCGGCCAGGCCGCTACCAACCAGCACCGGCCAGAACAGGAGTTGGACCAGCGCCACCCTGCGCTGCACCTTCGCTCCGCGACGGATGAAGGAACGACCACGACGCACCACGCTCATGCCCCGCTCCGTACCCGGCATTTTCATCGGACAAACGGCTCAGCCCTGTCGGCCTCGGGAGCGGCGCAGCTTTCGTCCACGCAGCCGATTCTGGCGCTCCTTCACCCGGTTCTTGTCGATCACCGTGGTGTCGCGCAACGGGAGCTTGAGTGTGTCCTCGGCCTTGATCCCGGCCTGAAGCTGACGCCCACGCTCCAGTTCGGCGTCGATCTCGGCGCCGAACAGTAGTGCCAAGTTGGTCAGCCACACCCACAGCAGGAAGACGATGACACCGGCCAGGGTGCCGAAAGTCTTGTTGTAGTTGCCGAAACTGGCGACGTAGAACCCGAAGCCGAGTGAGGCCACCACCCAGGTGAGGATCGCGATGGCGGCGCCGACGCTGATCCAGCGGAACCTGGGCTGGCGCACGTTCGGGCTGAGGTAGTACAGCATCGCCACTCCGACGATCACGAGTGCCAGTAACGCCGGCCATCGCGCGACATTCCAGATCGCCAACCCGGTTTGACCGATGCCGAGGTAACCGCCGACGGCCTCGGCGACCGGTCCGCTCACCGCCAGCAGCAGGACCACCGCCGCCGCGACGACGAGACCCACCAGCGTGAGCAGCAGCTGCTGGGCCCGCAGCTTCCACGCCGGCCGGCCCTCTTCGACCTCGTAGATCCTGTTCATCGCACGACCGAACGCCCCGACGAACCCGGACGCTGACCACAGCGCGCCGAGCACGCCCGCCACCAGCGCGATGCCCGCCGACGGGGAGTTGACCAGGTTCTCGATCGGCTCGCGCAACACGTCGACGGCTGCTCCGGGGCTGACGTCGTCGATGATCTGCAGGATCGAGTCCGCGGTGCGTTCTCCCTGACCCAGTACTCCCAGCAGTGACATCACCACCACCAGCGCCGGAAAGAGCGACAACACCGCGTAGTAGGTCAGCGCGGCGGCCAGGTCGGTGCATTGGTCTCGGCTGAACTGGCTGGCGGTCTGCCGGAGGACGAACATCAGCGAGGGGCGGGTCAGGTCGCTCGGCGAGTCGGGTTTCTTCGGATCATCGGCGGGCGGGTTGCCCTCCACGGCGAGGGCCGCGTCTGCCTCTTCGGTCCCGGCATGGTCGAAACCGGCCGCACGGCCCTCGGCCGGATCCGCAGCCGGCCCGTGAAAGGGCGGCTCGGGCTTTAGCTTGGCGCGTCCCGACCGGGTCAGTACGCCGGTTGCCACACCGGCGGCGAACGCCCCCGCCACAGCGAGCGGGCTGCGCTTCTTGACGTTCATCGGAAGCGGTGACTGCTGTTGGCGCTGAAGGCTTCCCACCTGGTGCGTC
This sequence comes from Mycobacterium sp. SMC-8, assembly GCF_025263565.1. Taxonomy (NCBI): domain Bacteria; kingdom Bacillati; phylum Actinomycetota; class Actinomycetes; order Mycobacteriales; family Mycobacteriaceae; genus Mycobacterium; species Mycobacterium sp. SMC-8. The sequence goes on along the minus strand of NZ_CP079865.1, from coordinate 4,152,837 downwards.
ATGGGCGGTTGATGCCCGCCGTCATCCCCCGCCAAACGCGCGGCGCGGTGGGGACCGCAATGCTGCCGGCGCCGTCGACGGTCGGACCCGCGGCCGGACTCCTACCGCCGGTGATCCCGAGATAAGCGGGCGCCTGGCACCTGGATCAGGACGGCCTCACCGGCGGAAGTTTCAAAGTATGACATTTCGGTAACTCACTGCCCGCAGTTCTTGACCCCGCATGCCTCGGATCGGAGCACACATGATCATCCTCGGAATCATCCTTCTGCTGATCGGTTACTTCACCAGCCTCTCGATCCTGTACACCATCGGCGCAATCCTCGTCGTCGTCGGCGTTATCCTGTGGATCCTGGGCGCTGTGGGGCGGCCCGTCGGCGGACGCAAAGTCTGGTTCTAACCGCAGGGTCACGGTCCGCGCTCGCGCGGGCCGTGACCTGCGTTGGCCGGACCCATCAGGGGTGCACGGCAGCACAGAAGCCTGATAACCCCCGCCATGGGGTTGCGCTTGCCGATCGGACCCGTATTGTCGGTAACAGGTGATGAACGAGCGTCACCGTCATCGAAAACAGAAACCGCTTGATCAACCAGGCGTTTCGATAGACGGCGACCTACCTACCGCAGCAAGCGCATGTCGAGCACCCGGCGTGATCCGTTGGTCCGAATGCCAATCGCTAGTGAGCGGTCCACGACGTGACCTGATGCTCCCCCAATCAAAGCCCTCGCTCGCCGAGGCAGATCACCCACCGGCCCGACGTCGAGTCGGCCGGCACCGAGCATCTCACCGTCACGTTCACGACCCGAAAGCGTGACCCGTGCAGACAATTGAACACCCCAAGACCATTGACACCATTGACACCGCGACCACCCAGACCGCGACGATCGAACCCCGGCAACATATCCCTACCCGCCGCCGCAACAGCGGCGCCTACGACGACGTGGTCGACATGTTCCGCGAACTCGCGGCTCTTGACGCGCAATCGGCGGCCTTCCAGCGCCAGCGCGCAGCGATCATCGAACGCTGCCTGCCCCTGGCCGATCACATCGCGCGCCGCTTCCGCGGTCGCGGCGAAGCGCACGAGGATCTCGTCCAGGTGGCCCGTGTCGGCCTGCTCAACGCCGTCAACCGGTTCGACGTCGACGCCGCCAACGATTTCCTGGCCTTCGCCGTCCCCACGATGATGGGCGAGGTCCGCCGCCACTTCCGCGACCACGGCTGGTCCCTGAAAGTGCCCCGTCGCCTCAAAGAGCTCAATATCCGTCTCAATGGCGCCAAATCGGAGCTCACCCATACGCTGAACCGCGCACCAACCCCGAGTGAGCTCGCCGAGTATCTCGGGATGGATCGTGAGGAGATCGTCGAGGGCCTGGTCGCCGCGAATGCATATTCCACCCGTTCCACCGAGCAGGAAACTGTGCTCAACGGCGACGGTGACGGATTGACGTTGATGGACACCATCGGCGCGCCCGATGACAACATCCAGCGCGTCATCGACGTTCAGACGGTACAGCCTCTGCTGGCGAAATTGCCTGAGCGCGACCGTATCGTCCTGCAGTTGCGCTTCTTCGAGAACCGCACGCAGAGCCAGATCGCCGAGCAGATCGGCGTGTCGCAGATGCATGTGTCGCGGCTGCTCGCCCGCGCGTTGGCCACGCTGCGTGAGCAGATCGGCTGACGGCTCCGGCTACGGATTCCGTCGCGCCGAACGCGCGGATTGACGACCGCGTCAGCAATCGCGCAGGCGAGGCGCACAAAACCAGCCGTACGAAACGAAACTCGCGATCGTGCCGAGTGGGCCACAGCCTACGAATTTCGTACTAGGCTGACTCCAGGTTGAGTGTCCAGCCGCGTACGCGCCTCATGGCGCAGCCTGACGGCGGTAGCTGGGCACGTGCAAGACGTCCCTTACCCCATGAAGGCTTCTTTGCAATGACGCATTGGAGATGAGGATGGTCGCCGTCGGTACTGAACCCACCAACCACACCGTTGCGGGCGACACCTGAGGGGGACCCGTTCGGTGGTCCAGTCGCTATGCGACTTTCGGTTGATGGGTCGCGGCCCACTGTAGGGCAAACTCGGTTGGGGTGCGGTCACCGTGGGCGGAGTGGGGCCGATTGGAGTTGTAATCGGCTCGCCAGTCCTCGATGATCACGCGGGCTTCCAGCAGCGAATCGAAGCGCCACAGGTTGAGCAGTTCGTCACGCAGTCGGCCGTTGAATGATTCGATCCACGCGTTCTGCCACGGCGAGCCGGGATCGATGAAAAGTGAACCGGCACTGTTGAATCGGCACCAATCAGACACGGCATGCGCGACGAACTCAGGCCCGTTGTCGAACCGCACGTAATGTGGTGCCCCGTGCGTGAGCGCCAGACGGTCCAGGACATCGACGACCCCGTCAGCGTTGATGGACCGATCCACCTCGATGGCGAGGGCTTCGCGGGTGAACTCGTCGATGACGTTGAGCATCTTAAGGGTGCGCCCATCGGAGGTGGTGTCGAACTGAAAGTCCATCGCCCAGATCACATTCGGACGGATCGGGGACATCGCACCCACGGCGACGCCGATCCCGGTCAGCCGCTTCTTGCGGCGCCGCTGCGGCACCCGCAGACCCTCCTCACGCCACAGCCGGCGGATACGCTTGTTGTTGGCCTTCCAGCCGGCTCGCCGCGCCATCTTCGCGGCCCGGCGCCACCCCCAGCGCGGACGGTCAACCGAGAACCGGCGCAGCCACGCCCGCAGCTCAGCCTCCTCGGTGGTCACCGGCGCCGGTGCCAGTCGCATCGTGGAGCGGTGCAAGCCGACGACCGAGCAGGCGCGGCGCTCCGACACCCCGAACCGCTCACGCAGCGCTACGACCGCGCTGCGCTTGCGGTTCGGGGTCAGAAATTTCCCGACGAGATCTCCTTGAGCATGTCGATATCGAGGGCCTGGTTGGCGACCAGCTTCTTGAGCCGGGCGTTCTCGGCTTCGAGCTCCTTGAGTCGTTTGGCCTCGTTGGCCTTCATGCCGCCGTACTGGGCCACCCAGCGATGCCAGGTCGACTCGGTGATCTCCAGGTGCCGGCACACCTCGGCCAGCTCCTGGCCGGTCCCCAGGAGCTTGTTGCCCTCGGCGAGCTTGCGGATGATCTGATCCGGGGTGTGCCGCCGGCGTTTGTTCGTTGCCATGTCGTCGTTGATTCTTCCTGCCCGAACACTCGGGCAACAGAGTCCCACAACGACTGGACCACTACAGGGGGCTCACCTCACACCGACCAGCAGCAGCGTTGCGGCAACGCGACATTCGCAGTACGTCCTTGCGCCCCGCACCGCGTTGCGGTCGCGGTGATCGGCGAGATCGACGCCGTCAACGGCCGTGCGCTCGCCCGCTACGTCGAGCGTCACACCCGCGTTTCGCGGCAGTTGGTGCTCGATCTGCGTGCGGTCGACTTCTTCGGTAGTCAGGGTTTCACCGCGCTGTTCTACATCAGCGTGCACTGCACGCGCAGTGACGTGGACTGGGCGATCGTCGCCAGCCCGGCGGTGCAACGGCTGCTGGCCATCTGCGATCCCGACGGAGAACTCCCGGTGATCGGCGAATTAGGCGTGGCCCTGTCCCGGTTGGACCGGCTCGCACACAGCCGACACCACGTTGTGCGCGGCGCGAGGTCGCGCCGGCTCAAACGGTGAGCAGCACCGTGACCGCGCGCCGCTCATCCGTCGCCCGGGAAGCTCTCATCGGGACACGGTCAGGCACCGAAGTACTCGTGGATGTGCCGGATTGCCATGGCCCCTTCGCCGACGGCGGAGGCCACGCGCTTGACCGAGCCGCTACGCACATCGCCCGCCGCGAATACACCCGGTCGACTGGTCTCCAGCATCATCGGTTGACGGTGCATCCGTCTCTGACTGCGGCCCGCCTCCGAGGAGAGTGCTGCCGGCCCAGTCGACACGTAGCCGTGGTCGTCGAGCTCGACCGTGCCGGCGAGCCAGGAAGTGTTGGGGACAGCACCGATGTGAGTGTGGTCACCTGACTTGGCCCCACTTTGGTCGGTGTTCGTCACCAATTTTGGCCCCGGTGGGTGGGTGAGCGTTTCCGGCCGGGTGGGGCGGTGTGTCGTCACGAATTTTGGCCCCACCCTCGTTCAGATCTTTCCTGTCGCACCGTCGTCCCTGGCGGTCGTCAGGGAGGTCGGTCAGGATGCGGTCACGCGTGGAGCTGTTCGAGAAGATCAGGAAGGACCGGCGGCGCGAGGGCTTGTCGATCCGTGAGTTAGCAGATCGCCATGGCACCCATCGGCGGACGGTGCGCCAGGCACTCGCTGATGCGGTGCCCCCGCCGCGCAAGGCCTATCCGGCGCGGCCCCGGCCGGCGATCGATGAGTGGGTGTCGGTGATCGACGCCTGGCTGATCGCCGACAAGCAGGCTCCGCGCAAGCAACGCCACACCGCTCGGCGGATCTGGCAGCGTCTGGTCGCCGAGCATGGGGCTACGTGTGCGGAGGTGACGGTGTCGCGGTATGTCGCGCGTCGGCGGGTCGAGTTGGGCCTGGACCAGCAGGAGGTGTCGGTCCCGCAGGCCCATGAGGCCGGTGCCGAGGCGGAGGTCGATTTCGGTGAGTTCTACGCCACGATCGCCGGTCTGGTGGTGAAGTGCTGGATGTTCGTGATGCGACTGTCCCACTCGGGCAAAGCATTTCACGTCGCGTTCGCCACCCAGGCCCAGGAGGCGTTCCTGGAGGGCCACGTCCTGGCGTTCGAGTACTTCGGTGGGGTGCCGGCCCGGATCCGGTATGACAACCTCAAACCGGCGGTGATCCGGGTCCTCAAAGGTCGCGACCGTACCGAGTCTGAACGGTTCACCGCGCTGCGCAGTCACTACGGGTTCGACTCGTTCTTCTGCCGCCCAGGCGTCGAGGGAGCGCATGAGAAGGGCGGTGTGGAAGGTGAGATCGGCCGGTTCCGGCGACGCCACCTCGTCCCGGTCCCCACGGTCGCCTCCCTGGCCGAGCTCAACGAGGTGATCGCCGCTGCCGACGTCCTCGACGACGACCGGGTGATTACCGGGCGCCCGATCACTGTCGGGGCGGCGTTCGCCGCCGAGGCCGCTGCGTTGATGGGGCTGCCGGCTGAGGGGTTCGACTGCGCGAGGCTGCTGCACGCGCGGGTTGATAATCGGGCCAGAGTGTCTGTGCGGCAATGCTTCTACTCCGTGCCGGCCCGCTACGCCGGGCGGCGTCTACCGGTGCGTCTGGCCGCCCGCAGCGTCGAGATCTATGACGGTCCCCGGTTGGTGGCCCGCCACGAACGTGCCGCCGGACGCTACGTCGAAGTCCTCGCCCTGGACCACTACCTGGAGGTCCTGGCCACCAAACCTGGGGCGCTGCCCGGGGCGACCGCCCTGGCCCAGGCCAAGGCCCGCGGCGTGTTCACCACCAGCCATCAGCGGTACTGGGATGCCGCCCGCACCGCCCGCGGCGACGCCAAGGGCACCCGCGCTCTGATCACCGTGCTGCTGGCGCACCGCAGCCTGCCGACGGCCGCGCTGATCACCGCGATGGACCGCGCGGTCACCTCCGGATGCCTGGATCCCGAGGCGGTGATCATCGAAGCCCGCCGCGACACCACCCCGCAGGCGCCGATCGCTGCGATCGGTGCCCTGGCCCGCTACGACCGGCCCGCACCCTCGCTGACCGACTACGACGACCTGCTGACCGGAAGTGACTCATGACCACCACCGCCACCACCAAGCCGGCGACCGCTGATGCCGCCGCGCAAGCCTCCATCGGCGCCGCGGCACGCGAACTGCACCTGCCCACGGTGCGCACCGAAGCCGCCCGCCTGGCCGAGATCGCCGACCGGGAACGCCACACCCATCTGCGCTACCTCGCCGAGGTGCTGGCCGCCGAAGTCGACGACCGCACTGAACGGCGCCGCGCCCGGCGCATCAACGACGCCAAGTTCCCGCGGCTGAAACGGTTGGCGGAGTTCAACATTGACGCCGTACCCGGCATCACCCCGGCGCTGCTGGGGCAGCTGGCCGCCGGGCATTACATGGATGCCGGCGAGCCGGTTGTGCTGCTCGGGGACTCCGGAACCGGCAAATCGCATCTGCTCATCGGGCTGGGGCTGGCGGCCTGCGAGCAGGGCCGTCGAGTCCGATACGTCACCACCGCGCAACTGGTCAACGAACTCGTCGAAGCCGCCGACGAGCGCATCCTGTCCCGGGTCGTTGCCCGCTACGGACGCCTGGATCTGCTCTGTCTCGATGAACTCGGATACGTCCAAATCGACCCTCGCGGAGCAGAACTGCTGTTCCAGATCATCACCGAACGCGAAGAACGCGCGTCCGTGGCGATTGCCACCAACCTGCCGTTCAGCGAGTGGGGCACCGTCTTCCCCGACCCCCGCCTCGTTGCTGCCATCGTCGACCGCGTCACCTTCAACGCCCACATCCTCGAAACCGGCACCAAGTCCTACCGACTACGCACCAGCAAAACCGCCACCCGAGCCAAACGCGCCGACTGACCCAAGCTGGGGCCAAAATTCATGACGACGGTGGGGCCAAATCACTTGACGAAACGCAAACCCGGCCCGCACCGCCGCGCAGGTGGCTCGCATCCTGCGCACCGCGACCGGGTGGGCGCCCTCGGAATCGACCCTGCTGCGCCACTTCCATCGGTGCGAGCTGATGGGCCCGGCCGCAGGTCAGAGCACGGAGGTGTTCGGCCGGTTCGAAGCCGCTGACCCCAACGAACTGTGGGTCGGCGACGCTTTGCATGGCCCGCGGGTCGGGGACCGCAAAACCTACCTGTTCGCCTTCCTCGACGACCATTCCCGGCTGGTCGTCGGGCACCGGTTCGGATTCGCCGAAGACACCGTGCGCCTGGCCGCCGCGCTCAAACCCGCGCTGGCCGCCCGCGGAGTGCCCGCCGGAATCTATGTCGACAACGGCTCGGCGTTCGTCGATGCCTGGCTGCTGCGGGCGTGCGCGAAACTCGGGATCCGGCTGGTGCACTCCGCGCCCGGGCGCCCGCAAGGCCGAGGCAAGATCGAACGGTTCTTCCGCACCGTGCGCGAACAGTTCCTCGTCGAGGTCACCGACACCAGCAGCGAGGACCTCACAGCGGCCGGGGTCGCCCACACCGCGGCGTTGTTGGAACTCAACCGGCTGTTCATGGCCTGGGTCGAAACCGAATACCACCGACGGACTCATTCCGAGACCGAACAGGCACCACTGGCACGGTGGGAAGCCGGCTTCGACCGGCTCGGCGGGTCACCGGCATTGCCGACCGCCGCGGATCTGACCGAAGCGTTCTTGTGGTCGGAGTTTCGCGTGGTGACCAAGACCGCCACCGTGTCGCTGCACTCCAACACCTACCGAGTCGACCCCGCCCTGGCCGGGCGCCGCGTGGAGCTGGTGTTCTCCCCGTTCGACCTGCACACCATCGAGGTCCGCTACCGCGATCAAAGCTTCGGCGCCGCGGCGCCGCACACCATCACCCGCCACGCTCACCCGAAAGCCCGACCCGAGGCCGCTGGCCCAGCGCCTGCGCCGGCGGCGACCGGGATCGACTACCTGGCATTGACCGCCGCCGCCCACCACGCCCAACTGCGTGACGATGAACGCATCGGCTACCACGCCCTCTACGGCACCGAGGTCACAGCCACCGACGACATTGTGGTCAACGACCAGGTCCTCGGACAGCTCGCGTTGACCGACCTCGGTGCCGAGAACTCTGACCATGAAGGTGAGGCCTCGGCGTGAGTATTCAACGACTGCAATCACACTGGGGATTCTCCCGGATGCCGTTCGGACGCGACCTCGCCCCCTCGATGCTGCACCGCTATCCCGGACACAGCGAAGCGATCGCCCGGATCTCCTGGTGTGTGGACCAATGCGCCATCGGAGTCATCACCGGCGAAGTCGGTGCCGGCAAAACCGTGGCCATCCGCGCCGCAGCCACCTCCTTGGATCCGGCGCGACACGTCATCATCTACCTGGCCAACCCCACCATCGGCGTGCGCGGCATGCTCACCCACATCGTGGCTGCCCTCGGACACACCCCGGTCTTTCACACCGCCCGACTGGCACCCCAGGCCGCCGACGCTCTGGCCGCCGAACACGCCGAACGCGGCCGCAGCCCCGTGCTGGTCGTCGATGAAGCCCACCTGCTCGACAACCATCAACTAGAAGCGATCCGGCTGCTGACCAACCACGACATGGACTCCGGATCCCCATTCGCCGTCGTACTCGTCGGCCAACCCACCCTGCGCCACCGGCTACGTCTCGGAGTCCTGGCCGCCCTGGACCAGCGCATCGCAGTGCGCTACACCCTGCCCGGCATGACACCAGACGACACCGCCGACTACATCAACCACCACACCAAAATCGCCGGCCGCTCCGACGTACCTATTCGCCGACGACGCGATCACCTTGATCCACAATGCCTCGCGCGGGCACCCCCGCGCGGTCAACAACCTCGCCCTGCACGCCCTGACCGCCGCGTTCGCCGCCGGTCACTCCATCGTCGGAGAGAAAGCCGCACGCATCGCCATCAGCGAAACAGCAACCGACTGAACCCAAGTCGCTTCACCGCGACGAACACCACGTCACCACGACGACGACCCCGTCACGACGACGACCACGGCCCCGCTCACCACACCGAGCGGGGCCGTTCCCATCGGCCACTCGTCACCAAACTCGATGATGCCCATATCCTCATCCACAGCGACGGGCAACACCTGGCTGGTCATGGCCACCATGGCGTTCAACCTCACCCGCGCCGCCGCGACCCTTACCAGGGGACCGTTGGCCAAAGCCCGCACCGCTACCATCCGCCGAACGCTGATCAGCGTCCCAGCCCGTATCGCGTCCTCAGCCCGCCGGCTGACCCTGCACCTACCACGAGACTGGCCCTGGGAACATGCCTGGAACACCCTGTTCGGCAGCCTGTCTCACCAAAATCGGCCCATCATCGCCTAACCAGGTCCTCTCAACCCATCCCGCGACGCGAAAGACCAACAGGAACAACCCGACAGCGAGGCCGGGCGATCCCTGGTACGCACACCACTGCACACACCAGAATCAAGCCGCACAATCGAACTCATCACCACGCAAACAGCTGATCGGTGGATCGAGGCTAAGACACCGCCGAATGCAGGCCTGCCAGGTGAACATTCCCGCTGCGGATGCGCGCGCCGGCGAGTATCCACATGCGGAGACCCAGTCGCACAACGCTTCTCGCGATGGGGGCGTGCAAATCAAGAAGACGGGACGGGGCGGGGCGGCTGGGCGCTGGACCGAAGCGTCTGCGAGGGGCTTTCCCCGAAGAGCTGACGATACTGAATGGCGAACCGGCCCAGATGCAGGAATCCCCATCGGCCTGCGACCATCGTCACCGTGACCGAGGGCGGAGAGTGAGCGATCAGTTCTGCACGCACATGGTGCAGTCGATGCCGCCGCAGATACACCATCGGCGAGGGGTGGCCGGACCTCTCGAACGATCGCTGAAGTGCTCGCGCGCTGACCCCCGTCACTCGTGCCAGTTCGGCCGTACTCCAGGGCTTCTGTGAATGAGCATGCATCAGGTCGATCACCCGCTTCGCCACCGCTGCACTGGCTGGCCCCTCACGTCCACTCAGCGCGTCGGTGTAGTTGTGGGGCTGTAGCTGCAATAGCCCCTGAATCAGCAGAAGTTGCAGGTTTCCCACGGCGAGCTGATGGTTCAGAAGGCCCCCCGGCTGCCAGGCTTGCCGCGCCAAGAGCCGCAACAAGTAGTACCAATCGCATTCGGCGGCGGTATTCAGATTGATCCGCCGATCGAACGTAATTCGTTTGCGCACCGGCTTGTTGAGCATTGCTTCGAGCTGCCATCGCATCTGTGATTCGGATATCTTGAGACAGACCTGGTCACAGTCGAGCACGCAAGGCGTACCCGGTGTGAACAGGGCGGCGGCCCCGGTCGTCGTGCGGATAGACTCGCCGTCACGCCAGCGATTCACCGCCGATCCTGATAGCGGTGCATCGATGTAGTAGGCGTGACCTCATCAGCGCGGATCTCGATATCCACGCCGAAGCCAACTTGGCCGACGGTCACCATGGGAAGCTGCAGCGCTTTCATCTGCATGTTCACCGCGGTGGTACCGGTCGGAGCCAGCTCGGCGGCCACATAGAAACGACCCACCGGCGTCGGTCGCCTCGTCGACGTCAGTTGTCCGAACCTCAGCTGCCTGATTGACGGGCGCCTGGCTCATCTGTTGCTCCCAGCGTGCATTGCGCGGTCGGCGGCTGCCGCTCACGTAACGACGATTTTATCGCCGGCCCGCCCCACGGGTGTGTGGATCTGGGCTTGGCTACGACAGTCGTCTACCGAACGCATGTCGGATTGCGGAACTGTCGTCCCCCCTCCACGAGCAACCTCTACAAGCATTCAGTGTGTTCGGTCGTCCGACTCATTCACAGTGATCTTGTTCGTCGTCGTGCGCTGTTCCTTCGGGACGTAGACCCTGAGCAGCCCATATGCCAACGACGCTTCGATCTCGCCGATTCGCAGATCGCCGGGCAGCGTGACTCGGAACTCGAACTCACCGATCCGCCGGGTGCGCCGACGCAACAGGCCCTCACGCTTGCGTTCCTTCACCTCGCCGGTAACCACGAGCTCGTTGCCGTTCATCGAGACATCGAGGTCTTCGCGGCGCACCCCTGGGAGCTCGATCTCGACGATGTAGGCGCTGTCGGTCTCGATGATGTCGGCGGCTGGCGACCAGGCGCCGTCGCCCTCCCGTCCACCGAACATCGATTGCGCCAGCCGGTCCATCTCGGTGTAGAGATTCTCGAGCTCGCGGATCGGACGCCATCTCTGTGCTTGGCCAGCCGATCGCTGCATCGACAAAGTCATGTTGGTTCCCTCTCTGTCGCTCGCCGGTATGGTGCAAGGATGTCGCAGCAGTGCGGTCGAACGCCTCGCGCCGTCGAGACGATTTCCGCTCTGTGGCTTCGTGCGCTGGGGTCGGATCCAATCAGTCCGCCGGTTGATCCTCACGGCGTTGCGGGCTGAGGAAGCGCCACACGCGCGTCGCAGCGTGCAAGTTGAAGCGGGTGTCGACATCGCGCAGGTCGAAGCCCGTGAGATCCGCGATCCGGCCGAGCCGGTACCGCAACGTGCTGCGGTGAACGTGCAGAGCGGCCGCGGATTCATCGTAATTTCCGCCGCATTCGAGGTACTGGATCAAGGTGTGCACCATGTCGGAGCCCTTTTCGGCGTCGTAGTCGATCAGCGCCCCCAACCATTCGCGCATGTACTCTTCAGCGACGCAGGCAGAATGTGCCGCATCCACCAGGTGATAGAAGCCGAGATCGTCGTAGTCCGACGCACCGTGGGGATTGGCCGAGTTCAACCGGATGCTCGCCGCGCGGCGAGCCCTGAGGTACGACTGTGGAATATCGCTGGGCGCCTCGCAGAGTGATCCGATACCGATCGCACTCGCCAGGTGGCCGAGTTGTCGGCTGACCTCTTTGTGTAGGACGGTGGCATCAGGATGGCGGTCGACGAGAACGACAATGAAACCCTCCTGTTGACCAACCAAGAAGTCGAGATGCAGGTTGGCCGCGGCACGGCTCACGGCGCAGATATCGGTCTTGCCGGCGCCGTGCCCGGAGTGGATGACCACGACGTAGTGCGGACGGCGTAGATCGTAGCCCATCGCCTCAGCGCGCGCGTAGGCCCCGTTCGCGTCGGTACCCGCGAGCAGGTCGTCAACCAGTTCCCGCCGCAGATTCAGCTGCATTTCAGCGAGGCTCCGCTGATGCGAAAGCTCCAGTCCCAGCGCTCTGCTGCCATATCGGAGGGCGAACAGCTGGTCGTCGTCGACTGCGTCGCCAGCGTCGACGAGCGCCACGACACCGAGAATTTCGGCGCGCGACTGTATCAGGACGCATACGCGGTTCCCCATGCGCACAGGCCCGGCCTGTGCGGACAACAAGCGCAGAAGCTGGTCCCGCTGACTGGGCCGGGGTTTCAGGTAGTGCAGTGGTCGCCCGGGTCCAGACCACGCGAGGAGGTTGCCGAATTTGTCTTCGACGCTGACCGAATAACCCGTCAATCGATGAAGCGATTCGACGACTCCTTCTACGCCTGTACCCGCCGCGAGGGCCGCCTCCAGCAACTCATGTGTGCGCGTGCGGGCCTTCAACCGGCGCACCGCGGCTTCCAGCTCCTCGTTGGCCTTCGCGAGTTCGCGAGCCCGGCGAAAGTCACGCGAGTGCAGTTCTGACATGGATGCCCCTTCGACGGTAGCGGACGATGCCCAAGCAACTGGCCTGGCCGCGCTGGGCCGACTCAACTTCTCTTCGCTAGATCCGAGGGAAGATCGGTGAGCGGCAGGCTCGTCGCGGAATTCACTACGGGCCACCGGTCATCTCTACGTCTGGAACAAGCGCCGTGGAACGACGACAAGCCGGAGCCGTCCACCTCCCTTCGTGCCGGGACAGCTTGATTGTACTCCACCACCCTGGTCAGCGGTGGTTGATCACCCTGGCCAGCGGTAATTGCTACGTACCAGCATATCGAACCGCCAAACTCCATTGACGCTTATCCTCGAATCCCGAAAGCCTTGAAAACAGCGATTTTCAGCGACGCGCGAGCCAAGTACGGGACTCGTCGGCGTCGCCGGAATTTGCGCTGCCACGGATGGCCGCGATCGAGGGCACGGAAGATGTGGGCGCATGGTGAGCGTGAGCTTCCGCGGCAAGGCATTCTCAGCGATGACGAGTCAATGACGAGACACTCGACCCCTTAGCCCCGAACCTCCAAGAAGTCAGTCTGAATCTCTGTGGCGCGAATCGGGTAACACCGAGGCCGTCGGCGGATATCGGACAGCCATTCGGCCGGATTGAATCGCCGATGGAGACTTGCGGGAGGTGACAGAGTGAGCGAGAAGGAAGCCGACGACAAGCAGGATGGACACCCCTTCATCGTGCGACGACTTCCCGACGGAACGAGCATTGTCTCCGCGTCCGGGAACGTCGACCGTCATAAACCATCGTTGCTGGGCCGCTTGGTCGCCGACGAATTAGCACGAGAAGCAGCACAGTTGGTGCTTGAGCTGTCACGCGCCACGTCGGTCGACAACGCATTCGTCGTCGCCCTCGCCGGCGCTTCGGCGTTGGCCGGAGAGGCTGACACGTCATTTTGCCTGATTGTGTCACCGACCGGCCCGGTCGCGGAGGCGCTCGCCGCTGCGGATCTGATCGAGCGATTCGAGATCTTCGCGACCGTGGACGAGGCCATGCTTCTGCGCTGATTGCGCTAGAGCCTCGACATCTACCAGGTCGGCATGACCGTGTGCAGCTGTGCGTGAATCCCGTATGCCGGGTGCGATGCGCATAGGTGGCTCCACGAGGTCCACGGCGTATCCGATTTGTTGATCTGCCGGGTCGATGTCTGTAGTCCATTCGGCAGGCATCGTCGTGTGACGAAGTGACGGATAGCGCACCCCGGGGGGCTTCATGATGAGATCGCAATCGGTTATCTTACAGTGCTTTTCGCCGATTCGCGATACCGTGCACGGAACGGCCTCGGCATGGTCGCAGTAATCGATATCGCTGATCCCGGGCCAACTCCGCGCGCACGCCGCGGTGGGGCGGTTCAGTCCACAGGACCGGGACTTGTGGGGGCGCTGGCCGGCGGTGACATCGAGGAGGCACTCGGCCGACTGGTCGTCTCGTCTTCGCCGTTGGTACCCGGAGCGGACTTCGCCAAGATCTCGGTGATCGACAACGGCGGGCTGCATACGATCGTGGCGAACACACAGCTGGCCGCTTCACTCGACAGCGTTCAGCAAGTGGCGGGGCATGGTCCGTGCTTGGACGCAATCAGCGCCGGAGTAGCTGTTTGCTGCAATGATCTGGGTACTGATGCGCGCTGGCCGCGATTTGCACCACACGCAGCGACCGCCGGGGTGCGCAGCGTCTTGTCCTTTCCGGTTGACGTTCCTGGTGACAACGGCGTGGCTCTGACTCTGTTCGGATTTCGGTTTCATGCCTTCGGCGCACGTTCGAAGGCCATCGGTGCGATGCTGGCCGACCACGCCCCACTTGCCTTTCTCAACCGACGACAAGCGGACCAGTTCCGGACCGCGTTGGCCTCTCGCGACATCATCGGACAGGCGAAGGGCATCATCATGGAACGCTTCGGCGTCGATGCTTCCCGCGCGTTCGCGATGCTGAGAAGAATCTCGCAAGAAACCAATACGCCGGTACGCGACCTTGCCGCGACACTCGCCGGGTCCGCGGGTCAGTAACCGCGTGCAACAGGCTTGCAGTTCGCGACAACAGCCGCGGCAAACGCCATGGCGTCAGAGCTTGTTGGTGTTGGCCGTCTCTCGGGATGATGACCACGGGGTAGTCAGTCGTCCGTGTTGGTGTGCACTGTCAGGGTGAGGACGTACTGATGGGTCGCGCGGCACCCCGCTGAAGTCTTGGCGGGCTCGCAGGGTGCCGCGCTGTAGTGCACGGAGGCACTCATGGTGACGGTAGAGGCTGATCTTGTTCACGTCGAATCGCGGCTTGCCGCCGGCCAGATCGGCTGCCCATCCTGCCCGGGCGGAGTGCTGGGTGGGTGGGGTTTCGCCCGTGTTCGCCGCATCCACGGCGTCATCGGCCCGGTGCGGCCACGGCGGGGGCGTTGCCGGTCATGCCGGGCCACTCACGTGCTGCTGCCGGTGATGACGCTGCTGCGCAGAGGGTATGCGGCACAGACCATTTGGAATGCGTTGGCGTTGCGGGACCACGGTTGGGGACATCGCCGCATCGCAGCCAACCTGGACTTGCCGAGGAGCACGGTGCGGGGGTGGTTGCGCCGACTGGCTGGGCGGGTGGAACCGCTGCGGGCCTGGTTCGTCCAGGTCGCGGTCCGCACCGGCATCGACGTGGTGATCCCGGACGGGTCTGGCTGCGGTTGGCGTGACCTCGTGACCGCCGTCGCCGCAGCCGCGGCGGCGATCGCTGCGCGCTTCGGCCCGGCTGGGGTGCTGGGCGTGGTGACGGCACCGCTGGTGATGGTGACGGTCAGCGGCGGCCGACTGTTGGCGCCTGACTGGCCACCGGCTGCTCGGCGGTGGTGAGCAACACCAGTTGCCCCTGACGCGAGGGGGCGATGTTCGGTGATTCTCGCCAAGGCACCTGCCCGGCACTGGTTTCGGGCCGGGCCGTCACAGGTGTGAGGAGAACGTCGCGGTGTCGTTGGAAGACCACAAACGTCGGGAACGAGCCCAAGCGATCGGGTTGTTCCGGTATCAGCTGATCTGCCCCGCCCTGGAGGAAGGGCTGTCGACCAAGCAGCGCGGCAAGCTGGTTCGTCAGATCGCCGAGCGCCGGCATGTCGATCCGTTCGGCACCGGGGTGCAGATAGCGCGACCGACCCTGGACCGCTGGATCCGCCGCTACCGGGCCGGCGGGTTCGAAGCACTGGTCCCGGAGCCACTGCGGCTGGGCACCCGCACCGACACCGGTGTGTTGGAGCTGGCGGTCTCTTTGAAACGGGAGAACCCGGCCCGCACGGTGGCTCAGGTGGCGCGGATCCTGCGCACCGCGACGGGGTGGGCGCCCTCGGAGTCGACGCTGCTGCGCCACTTCCATCGGTGTGAGGTGATGGGCCCGACCGCCGGGCAGGCAGTCGAGGTGTTCGGTCGCTTCGAAGCTGCCGACCCCAATGAACTGTGGGTCGGCGATGCGCTGCATGGCCCGCGGGTCGGGGACCGCAAAACCTACCTGTTCGGGGGTGTCAGATGGTCTGTGTAAGTCCTGACGGAAGGATTTCGGTCAAGTCCAGGGACGTGGTGTACGACGTCGTCGTGTGATTCTTCGAGGTGATGGTTCAGGTGGTCAGTGCCGCGGGTGATCCACCCCGGCATGTCGGGAGGTTCTCTTATCTGAGTGCCTCCTCGGTATGAGGGTGCCGTTGGCGATGGTAATAGAGGGCTTCGGCCCGGTCCGGAGTCAGGTCCTGGCAGTAGCCATTCGGTCGCTGCCGGTTGTAGAAAGCCACCCATTCGGCGGTTGCCAGCGAGAGGTCGGCGGCACCGGGATACGGCGGCTGGTGGTCGATGAGTTCGGTCTTGTAGCTGCTGTTCACCGATTCGGCCAAGGCGTTGTCGAAGCTATCGCCCACCGATCCGACTGAGGGCAGGATCCCTTCAGCGGCCAAGTGTTCAGTGAACGCTACCGCCGTATATTGGGCGGGTTCAATCGGTCGTTGCAACACCGGGTTGTTGGAGTGAGTGTAGCTGTTGGGCAAAGACTTCGGCGGGAGTCTTCCAGCCGAGGACCTTTCGGGGTCGGTTGTTGAGCGTCAGTGCGACCGCTTCGAGGTCTTGAGCCGACCATCGAGATAAGTCGGTGCCTTTCGGAAAGTACTGACGCAGAACGCCATTGGTGTTCTCGTTAGTAGGCCGCTGCCATGGCGAGTGCGGGTCGGCGAAAAACACCTTCGTTCCGGTGTCGAAGGTGAACTGGGCGTGCGCGGCCAACTCTTTGCCGCGGTCCCATGTCAACGTCTGACGCAGCTGCTTGGGTAGCTGTGCCAGTGAGGCGATCAGGGCAGCGTTCATCGCCTCGGCGCCGTAGCCGCTGAGCGCCGGCCCGTTCTTCACCGGCGGCGCCAGACCCCACCCCTCGAGGCGGGGAAGGTGAACCAGCATCACCGAGCGGCTCTTGCGTTCCACCACGGTGGCAATCGCCGACCGGCCCGCACCGATGATCAAATCACCCTCCCAATGCCCAGGAACTGCGCGATCGGCGGCTTCGGCAGGGCGTTTGCTGATCACGACGTCCGCGGTGACATGTCCCTGCGGTTTGTTCTGTGTCCTGGCCCGCGGGACCCGCAGCGCACGACCGGTCCGCAGGCACGCGACCAATTCCCGTTTGAGCGCCCCACGCCCCTCGATGAACAAGGACTGATAGATCGCCTCATGGCTGATGCGCATGGACTCATCATCGGGGAAATCCAGCGGTAAGCGGTGGGCAATCTGTTCCGGGCTCCATGCTGTCGACCACCGTCGGTCTTGTCGGTGCGGCTTGTTGCGGCCGTTCCAGGCCTTGGTCTGCGGACCTGCGACGGCGGTGCCGTCGGGTCCGCGGACACTGCCATCGAGCCGCTGCTGCACGTACTCACGCAGCTGCGGGTTGACTGCCAGTTTCGCGGGTTTCGGGCGCTTTGCTGCTTGCTGGGCCTTCCACTGCGCCACCCCTGCGCGGTACACCTGCGTGCCGCTGCGGGTGGCTGCGTTGCGCCGCAGTTCCCGCGAAACTGTCGAGGGGTCACGCTTGATCTCGCGGGCGATCTCACGCACCCCGGCGCCCTGGGCGCGTAGCAGTGCGATCTCCTCCCGCTCGGCGAACGACAGATACCGGCCCGTGGGCTCATCCAGACTGATCGGCGTCATGCCGCCAGCGTGGTGGAACCACCTGGTCGCCACCGGTGTCGACACGCCGACCTCTGCGGCTGCGTCGTCGGTGGAGACACCCTGGGCGATCAGCCGCCAAAACTGACGCTGCACCGACCGCGACGGGTCCGGGCGCCCTGGTGAGCGCATCGCAGGCCGCAACGCACGGTCAGCCGCCCACTGCCGTCGCCTACCAACCGATTCCGCGTCCTTACGCTTGGCCACACCACACCTCCGTGATCAAGGTGTTGCGACGACCAGTTGAATCCGCCTTGAGAGCCCGCATCGCTGTGATGGATCAGATCATCCAAAAATGTTGCACCAGAACGCTTCCTGGTATCTATGGCGTGGTTGATCGCATCGGTCACCAGCTTCTGGGTCATCTCGGTGGCCACCTTCCAGCCTACGATCTTGCGGGCGTAGACGTCGGTCACGAACGCTGTGTAGGCCCAGCCGGCACGGGTCCGGCAGTACGTGAAATCGGCCACCCACAAACGGTCCGGCGCGCCGGCGACGAAATGCCGCGCGACCCGATCCGGAGCTCGCGTTGCTGCCGGATCAGCAATGGTGGTGCGCACCCGGCGGCGCTTGCACGCACCCCGCCAACCCATCTCCCGCATGACCCGCTCCACAACACACCGTGAGACATCGAGTCCGTTGGTACGCAACACAATCCACGTCTTACGGGCACCCAGAACCGCGAACAGCTTGTTGGATCGGCGCAGCCGCCAGATGGCGTCGATCACCTGCGCATCAGTCCAGTCCGCCTTCGAGGGGCCACGGCGGGCGCGGTGGGCGTAATACGTCGACGGGGCGATCACGACGCCGAACTCCGAGAGCACGGCGCACATCGACTCGACACCCCACTTGAGACCATCAGCGCCCACACGCATGTGCTGGTGGGCGCTGATGAACTCCACGACTACTGAGACGGCCGGTCGAGCTCGGCAGCGAAGAAAACCGACGCCGCCTTCAAAATCGCGTTGGCCCGCTTGAGTTCGGCGTTCTCCCGGCGCAGCTTGCGCAGGACCTCGGATTCCTCGCTGGTCTGCCCAGCCCGATCTCCGGCGTCGATCTCGGCCTGGCGGACCCATTTGCGCACCGTCTCGGCGGTACCGACGCCCAGCAGATCAGCAACCCGGCCCATCGCCTCCCACTCCGAGACCGTGTCGCTGCGCAGATCGGCCACCATCTGCACCGCTCGCGCCTTCAGCTCGTCTGGATACCGCTTCGATGACTTCGTTCCCACGTGCCCATCCTTCCCAACAGAAGAACTCTCCGGACACGCCGGGGCGGATCAGCCCGCAGCTCGTCGATGAACGCGACGATCATCGGTTGCGGGGGTCGAGTTCCCCCGCGAAGAAAATCGAGGCCCGCCGCAGAATCTCGTTATCCTCCTCAAGCCGGCGCACCTTGGCCTTGAGCTCCTTGATCTCAGCGAGCTCCTCGCTCGTAGCGCCCTGACGCTGACCCCCGTCGATCTGAGCCTGCACGACCCAGCGGCGCACCGATTCCTTCCCAACGCCCTCACGCCGCGCGACGGCCTCACACGCGGCAGTCACCGACGGGTACAGCGGCAAGGTATCCAGCACCTGCCGCACACAGCGCTCCCTGACGTTCGGGTCGATCTTCTTCGGCATGGTTTGCATCCTTCCAACTCAGAAAGATGCGGCATCAAACCTGGGGCGCTTCACCTGTTCGCGTTCCTCGACGACCACTCTCGGGTGGTGGTGGGGCACCGGTTCGGGTTCGCCGAAGACACCGTGCGCCTGGCGGCCGCCCTGAAACCGGCGCTGGCCACCCGCGGCGTCCCCGCGTCGATCTATGTCGACAACGGCTCCGCGTTCGTCGATGCCTGGCTGCTGCGGGCGTGCGCGAAACTCGGTATCCGGCTGATCCATTCGACCCCGGGGCGCCCGCAAGGACGCGGCAAAATCGAACGATTTTTCCGCACGGTGCGCGACCAGTTCCTCGTCGAGGTCACCGACACCACCGCCGAAGACCTGACCGCCGCAGGGATCGATCACCGTGCGGCGTTGTTGGAGCTCAACCGGCTGTTCATGGCGTGGGTTGAAACCGAATACCAACGCCGCACCCACTCCGAAACCGGACAAGCCCCGCTGACCCGGTGGGAGGACGGCTGGGACCGACTCGGCGGGTTGCCCGCGTCACCGACGGCGGCGGATCTGACCGAGGCGTTCCTGTGGTCAGAGTTTCGCACGGTGACCAAGACCGCCACCGTCTCGCTGCATGCCAACACCTACCGAGTCGATCCTGCCCTGGCCGGACGCAAGGTCGAGCTGATCTTCAGCCCGTTCGATCTGGAGACCATCGAGGTCCGCTACCGAGACACCAGTTTCGGTGCGGCGATCGCGCATACCATCACCCGCCACGCGCATCCGAAAGCCCGACCCGAAACCCGAGACACGCCACCGGCAGCGACGGGGATCGACTACCTGGCGTTGACCGCCGCCGCCCACCACGAGCAGCTGCGCCACGATGAACGTATCGGCTACCACGCCCTCTACGGACCCACCGCCGACGCAGATGAGCTGCCCGGTCAGCTGTCGATCACCGACCTCGACAACGCTGCCGAGGAAGACGGGGTGCCGGCATGAGTATCGAACGCCTGCAATCGCATTGGGGTTTCACCCGGATGCCGTTCGGACGGAATCTGGCGCCGTCGATGCTGCACCGCCACCCCGGCCACAGTGAAGCAATCGCCCGCATCGGGTGGTGTGTCAATCAATGCGCCATCGGGGTCATCACCGGTGAAGTCGGCGCCGGCAAAACGGTGGCCATCCGCGCCGCCGCGACCGCCCTGGACCCGGCCCGGCACGTCATCATCTACCTGGCCAACCCCACCATCGGAGTGCGCGGCATGCTCACCCACATCGTCGCTGCCCTCGGGCACACCCCGGTCTTTCACACCGCCCGCCTCGCGCCGCAGGCCGCCGACGCCTTGGCCGCTGAACATGCCGAACGGGGTCGCAACCCGGTGCTCGTCGTCGATGAGGCCCATCTGCTCGACAATCATCAACTCGAAGCGATCCGGCTGCTGACCAACCACGATATGGATTCCGGGTCCCCGTTCGCGGTGGTGCTGGTTGGCCAACCTACCCTGCGGCACCGCCTGCGTCTCGGTGTCTTGGCCGCCCTGGATCAGCGCATCGCGGTCCGCTACACCCTGCCCGGCATGACCGCAGCGGATACTGCTGACTACATCAGCCATCACACCAAGATCGCCGGCCGCTCCGATGTCCTGTTCGCCGACGATGCCGTCACCTTGATTCACAACGCCTCCCGCGGCCACCCGCGGGCAGTCAACAACCTGGCCCTGCACGCGTTGACGGCAGCGTTCGCCGCCGGTCATTCCATCGTCGGGGAGAAAGCCGCCCGCATCGCCATCAGCGAAACAGCCTCAGACTGACCGAGATCCCCACCAGCCCGACCACAACTGCATCACCTCGACGACGATCCCGTCACCGAGACCACCACGGCCCCGCTCACCCGAGCGGGGCCGTTCTCATACCTACCTGGTCCATCGCCACGGCCAGTGACTCCGACATGGTCACCGTCGATGACGCGCAACAGCTGGCCAGAACATCGAGTCGGCTGATGTCTGGTGGCGAGGCGAACAGCTCATCGGCTCTTTCTGCGAGAGCTTTTCACACGGCGCCCCCAAGATGCTGCCTCGAGCGCCGCCTCGTCCGGGAACGCGTCGACGATCCCGAATGTCGACGGGCCGAATCGAACCGCGAGCCACGGCTTCGTGTCCGGTTCCTGCTCTACGAGCGGCAGGGCAGAGATCAAGAATTCCTCGACAGCGCTTTCTTTGCCGGGCTTGGCCTCTAGTGTCTCGCGTCTGAATTTGGTTTACGGGTATGGGGCAGGATGTCGTCTGCGGATTTGGTCCACACGAATGGGTGGCAGCGCTGATTCCAGCCTTGGATGAACGCGGCGATGGCGGCCATCAGTTCTTTGACGCTGTTGAACGAGCCACGGCGGATGGCTTGGCGGGTGATGATCGAGAAGAACACCTCGACCATGTTCAGCCAGGATCCTGAGGTCGGCGTGAAATGCAGTGTCACGCGGGGGTTCTTGTCCAGCCAGGCGTTGATGTCGGCATGCTTGTGGGTGTGGTAGTTGTCGCACACCACGTGCAGTTTCCGTCGGGGGTAAGCGCGGGCGACCGCTTTGAGGAAGTCGAGGAACTCCGCTTTGCCATGCCGCTCATAGCAGCGGTCGGTCACCTTGCCGGTGGCGATCTCGAGTGCGGCAAACAAGGTGGCGGTGCCGTTGCGCTGGTAGTCATGGGTCGCTTTTTCGGGCAACCCGGGACGCAGCGGCAGGATCGGCTGGGTCCGGTTGAGGGCTTGAATCTGGGACTTTTCATCTACGCACAACACGATCGCGTTGGTCGGCGGGTTCAAGTAGAGGCCGATTACGTCGCGGACCTTGGCCTCCAGCTCCGGGTCGGTGGAGAACTTAAAGGTCTCCCGGCGCCAGGGTTTGACCCCGTAACGGCGCCAGGCCCGGGCGACCGTGGCGTCCCCCACGCCGAGGTGTTTACCGAGCAGTCGACTCGACCAGTGGGTGACCGCCAAAACCTCCGGCGGCGGCTCCAGGGTGGCTGCCAGGATCGCCGCGTCGTCGACAGTCTTGGGTCGACCGCTGCGAGGCTCGTCGGCAAGTCCATCAATCCCGTACGCGGCGAATCGATCCCGCCATTTGATCACCGTCGGTCGCGAGACTCCCACCTGCCGGGCTGCGCCAGAGGTGCCGGCACCATTAGCCACCGCCAGCACGATCCGGGCCCGCTCGACATGACCGGCAGATGCCGTCGTCGACCGCGTCCACGACTCCAACGTCACGCGATCCTCAGAACTGATCACCAGCGCAGATGACGGCATACACCATCATCCCACACTGTAAAACTAATTAATGACGCATGACACTAGCCGTTTAGAATTTCGGGAAGGATAGTGCGAACTCAGCGGACGAACCCGATAGCCGCAATCCTTGTGCTCTGCAATGTTTTCCGCGATGAGATCACCCTATCCGATAGACGAGAAACGTATATCGCAGGCTCATTCATCGGATGCGCCGCGCGCCTGCTCCTAAAGGCTGGGCGATGGAGCGGCCGATTTCCTGCTCCCGCCGCGCCGAAGGCGCAGGTTTGCATTCACCCCCTTGTGTCAAGGTGCCACCCAACGGGCCAGTCGGTATGGTGCGAGCCAACCGGCCATGGCGCCTCAGGAAATCTCCGAAGCTCCGGGTGCCCGAGGTTCTGTTCCAGCAGCTGCGGAGGCCGCAGTCCACCACGCCGTCAGCAAGAGCAACAGGAAGCACGCCGCGTGGAGAGCAATGACACCATCAACCCCCTCGTCTGACCGCCATCGGGCTGCGCAACGCTGCCGCCAGCGTGGCAGCACCCACCCCGGCGAGAGCTGCCGCCGAGGGCTTCGGCGACCAGCGCAATGCGGCGACCGCCCAACCGATGGGCTCGTTGCGCGCAGGATCGGAGCCGGTAGGGCTGGACACCGTCTGCTGTTGACTCGTCGGTTCGGCGAAGATGTCCAGCATCGCAGGCACGAACGCTTTCAGGTCCTGAGGCCCGCGGCTTGTGACCAGATTGCGGTCGCGCACCACCTCGCGGTCAAGCCACGTCGCGCCCGCGTTCACGAGATCATCGCGGATGCCGGGCCACGACGTGAGGGTCCGTCCCGTGAGCAGTCCCGCCGACGCCAGCACCCATGGACCGTGACACAGGGTGACGATCGGCTTTCGGCCGTGGTCGAAGGCACGCACGAAATCTCGTGCGTCCGCCGACTGCCGCAGTAGATCGGGGTTGATGAAGCCGCCGGGAAGCAGCAGTCCGTCGTAGTCGTCGGGGTCGGCGTCGGTGACCACCTTGTCCACGCCGACGCGGCTGGCGGGCATGTGCAGGTTCACCCCGCGTATTCGGCCTTCGCGCAGTGACACGATGTCCACCTTCGCGCCCGAAAGCTGCAGCGCACGTAGCGGAACCACCAGTTCGACCTTCTCGAACCCGTCGGCGGCCAGCACCGCGATCGTGCGCCCCGAAAGGCGTCGTTTGTGTGCCATCATCCTCCTGTCGATGTCATGCATTGCGTCACTTGCTCTTTCGTTGTCGGTCGACGCTCAACCGACTTTTACGCCCCACGCACTGCCGTGTTGTGTCAACGGACCTGCCCCGCGACGCCGGGGCCGATGCGCGGTCATCGCCATAGTTCCCAGGCCAGCCAGACCCATCCGATGCCGGTGAGCACACCGAGCGCTGCGATCGCAAGGATGTCAACAGAACCGGCAAGGTCGCCGCGGCGGCACACCCGGTGGCGGTCCGGTCGACCGGGATCTGTCGATAATCGCGCCACCAGTAAGCGACATCACCGAGATAGAACAGCGCCATCCCCCCGGCAAGTGCGACTGCCGGCAGTAGCGGCAGGGGATCGTCGGCGTGCGCCCATCGTTACTTACGGCGCCTGAGAACCCTTCGCACGAGATAGATGGACAGGATCCACGGACCGGCGACGATGACCGGGTCGATCCACATGTGTCTCACATCGACCCGCTTGCGGCCGAACCGCGACCGAAGCCCGTTGTGACTGAATTCGGCTTTCACGCCCGACTCGGTGATCGGGTTGTCGGGCCGCAAGGTGACCAGCGAGCGAAGGTGGTGCTCGAGGGCATCCACTCGGTCGGCGTAGAGCAAGATCATCCAATGGGCGGCGCGGCCTTCACTGAACTTGTAAGCGAACTTCCGCATAGTCCCCGACAAACCGCTGGGTGGCTGCGCGGTACCGAACACCGGAGTCAGGAATCGATGTTCGACGGACCTTTCACGCGGCCACTTCTCGGGCTGCCGCTCGGGGAAGTCCCAATGCGCCCCGGTCTCAAGGAACTTCAGTTTGGGGACGGACGGTCGATCCTCCTTGTTGAGATCCGCGCCCCATCCGTGGATACGCGCTCGAAGAGCCTCGCTGTCCGGTACCGGCGGATGGTCGGCCGTGTAGGCGGGCACGCGCTGCGAAGTCTGGGTCATGACAGTTCTCCTTGGGTCCATCAGTTGTGGTTGACGACGACGACCGGCTTGATGTTGTTGTCGAGCTTGGAAGAGAAGATGTGGTAGCCCTCGGCAATATGCTCGAAGTGGGATGCGGTGCGTGACAATGTCATTCGGCTTGATGTAGCCATTCTCGATATGCGACCACAACCGCGGCCACTGCCGCTTCACCGGGCACTGGTTGGCGTTGATCGTGAGGCCCTTGTTCATGGCATCGCCGAACTTCACCGCGCTGAACATCGGCCCGTAGGCGCCGACCACCGAAACGGTTCCGCCTTTGCGCACCGAGTCGATCGCCCAGTTGAGAGCCACTGGAGAGCCGCCCTGCATTTTGAACTTCGCCGTCGTCACGTGCTGCATGAGGTTTCCGTCCGCCTCCGCACCGACCGCGTCGATCGCGACGTCGGCGCCCAGGAAGTCGGTGACTTTCTTCATCTCCAGCACGATGTCGCCGTACTCACCGAAGTTGTAGGTCTCGGCATCCGCGAACTCCCGGGCCTTCTGCAAGCGGTACTCCTGATGGTCGATGACGATGACGCGGCCGGCCCCCATCAACCAGGAACTTTTCGCTGCATACAGACCGACCGGCCCGGCGCCGAACACGATGACGGTGTCTCCCTCGGCGATGTCCCCGAGCTGAGCGCCGAAGTATCCCGTCGAAAGGGCATCGGTGCAGAGCAATGCGTCTTCACTTTCCATCCAGTCGGGGATCACCGATGGACCGACGTCGGCGAAGGGCACCCGCACGTACTCGGCCTGAGCGCCGTCGTACCCACCGCACGTATGCGAGTAGCCGTAGATGCCACCCACCGCAGTGGCGTTGGGGTTCACGTTGTGACAATTGGAGTAGAGGCCTCTGGCACAGAAGTAGCATGAGCCGCAGTAGATGTTGAACGGCACCATCACCCGATCACCGGGCTGGATGTTCTCTACAGTGGGGCCGACTTTCTCCACCACTCCGATGAACTCGTGTCCGAAGGTGTGCCCGATCCGGGTGTCGGGCATCAAGCCGTGATAGAGGTGCAGATCCGAACCACTAGATCGCCGCCAATTCCACCCGAACGATCGCATCGTTGGGGTGCTCGATCGCCGGGATCTCTTTTTCCTCAATACGAACTTTGCAGGGACCGCGATAACTCATTGCTTTCGTAGCGCCTCCTAGCCTCGATCTTTCACGTGGCGGGTAGTTGAGGTCTTTTCGTGGCGTGAGTGGGCGGTTCTGACGTGGGCGGCCTGGGGTTCCGGCGTTGCGTCTCGCCGGTGCTCCTGGGTCCTTTGCTCGTCGGAATGGTTTCTGTGTTTTAGGTGGGTTGCAGTGCGGTCCAGCCGAATTCGATGAGGTCGCTCCACGGCCAGCCTCTTGGCAGCCGTAGGTAGCGGCGACGCCCTGAGGTGATGATGCGTCCGGCGACGGCAAGCAGGCGCAGGCGTAGTCGTTTGGGTTCCCAGCCTCTGGCCGGGTGGCCGGTGAAGGCCAGGACTTGGGTCCAGACCAGCAGGTCAGCGGCCAGCAGGGTGATCTCCAGCCAGATCTGATTCTGGGCGAACCCGTGAAACGGCAGGTTGGTCAGTCCGGTGTCTTTGAGGTTGCGGATGCGGTCTTCCGCGCGGGCGCGTTGACGGTGCCGGACTTCGAGATCGCAGATCGACCAACCGCGGGTGTTGGTCGCAAAGCACGTGATCCGCCACCCGTTGTCATCGGTCAGGCGCAACTGCGCGCCGGGATGGGGACGTTCTCGGCGGGCGATGACCCGCATCCCTGCCGGCCAGCCTTTCAGCGTGTCGGGCAGGTAGCGGGTCAACTCAGCGACCTGGGCGCCCTCGCGTGGTGTGCCGTCGCCGTCGAGGGCAGCCCGCCACGCCCGCCGCGGGACCCGGCGCAGCGCTTCGACGATCGGGGGCATGCCGTAGAACCCGACTGAGTACTGCAGTCCCAGGTCGGTGATGTGGTGCAGGAAGTCCTTGACCCCGCCACCGGTGTCGGTGCGCACCAGCACCCGGGCCCGTTCGGGTTCGGGCAGTTGGGCCAACGCGGCATCCAGGACACTGATGTGGTCAGCAGCGCTGTTGGAGCCGGCTGAGCCGGGTCGCAGCAACCCGACCAGGGCTTCACCGGATCCGTGGCTGCCGTGGTCGACGAAGGCGAGCATGGGATGAAACCCGTATCCGTACTTGAAGGTTGGGGTGGCGCCCTGTTTGTCGCTGTGGGCGGTCACCAGGGTGGCGTCCAGATCGACGATGACCTGGCTGCCTGAGGTACCGGCCAGCGGTTGCTGGCGCCGCCATATGTGCGCGCGGGCTGCTGCCCGGGCCGCGCGGATCGCCGCAACGGCGGCATCGACGTCGCCGGCCAGCGTGGCGATCAGACGTGACACGGTGGCATCGGAGGCCACCGCCCCGAACAGCTCGGGCTGAGCACGCACCACCGCGATATCGGCGGCACAGTCACCGCCGAGTGCCACCGCGATCGCGACATCGGTGAGCACCTTGGCCGGGTCGTGCAGGGTTCGTGGTGCCCGCCACCGCTTCAAGACCTCTGACATGGCCTTTTCCAGTCCCGAGACGTGCAGCGTCCGAGCCAACAGCAGCCCGCCGGCCGACGAGACCAACGACTCGCGACCTGAATCCACCAGCAGAGAACGAACCGCGCTACGCTTCACCTACGGAGTGCCTTCCCGCTTTGTGAACATGGACCCTAGACAAGTCACATTTTCTCAAACAGGACAGGCACTTCCGTGCATTACAGGTCGTGTCAACAGCCTATTTCACGAAACGTCGAGGCTAGTGTCATGCGTCATTAATTAGTTTACAGTGTGGGATGATGGTGTATGCCGTCATCTGCGCTGGTGATCAGTTCTGAGGATCGCGTGACGTTGGAGTCGTGGACGCGGTCGACGACGGCATCTGCCGGTCATGTCGAGCGGGCCCCGATCGTGCTGGCGGTGGCTAATGGTGCCGGCACCTCTGGCGCAGCCCGGCAGGTGGGAGTCTCGCGACCGACGGTGATCAAATGGCGGGATCGATTCGCCGCGTACGGGATTGATGGACTTGCCGACGAGCCTCGCAGCGGTCGACCCAAGACTGTCGACGACGCGGCGATCCTGGCAGCCACCCTGGAGCCGCCGCCGGAGGTTTTGGCGGTCACCCACTGGTCGAGTCGACTGCTCGGTAAACACCTCGGCGTGGGGGACGCCACGGTCGCCCGGGCCTGGCGCCGTTACGGGGTCAAACCCTGGCGCCGGGAGACCTTCAAGTTCTCCACCGACCCGGAGCTGGAGGCCAAGGTCCGCGACGTAATCGGCCTCTACTTGAACCCGCCGACCAACGCGATCGTGTTGTGCGTAGATGAAAAGTCCCAGATTCAAGCCCTCAACCGGACCCAGCCGATCCTGCCGCTGCGTCCCGGGTTGCCCGAAAAAGCGACCCATGACTACCAGCGCAACGGCACCGCCACCTTGTTTGCCGCACTCGAGATCGCCACCGGCAAGGTGACCGACCGCTGCTATGAGCGGCACGGCAAAGCGGAGTTCCTCGACTTCCTCAAAGCGGTCGCCCGCGCTTACCCCCGACGGAAACTGCACGTGGTGTGCGACAACTACCACACCCACAAGCATGCCGACATCAACGCCTGGCTGGACAAGAACCCCCGCGTGACACTGCATTTCACGCCGACCTCAGGATCCTGGCTGAACATGGTCGAGGTGTTCTTCTCGATCATCACCCGCCAAGCCATCCGCCGTGGCTCGTTCAACAGCGTCAAAGAACTGATGGCCGCCATCGCCGCGTTCATCCAAGGCTGGAATCAGCGCTGCCACCCATTCGTGTGGACCAAATCCGCAGACGACATCCTGCCCCATACCCGTAAACCAAATTCAGACGCGAGACACTAGCGGGGTTGATGTCCGGCGCCGCATACCCGGCAACGATGTGGCAAAACCACCCTGCAGTGGCCAAAAAGCGCAGCGGCATTGGACCTTTGGGCACGAAGACGCGAGTCGGTAACTTCCCGCCGTCATTCCCGAGTGGGAGCTACGTCGAACGCCGCGTGATAATGGCAGCGATATGCACCACGTCGGCTGGACCAATGACGACGATTCGAAAGGAGAAGCGGCACAGACGGTCCCAGGCAGACGGGGTCGCCATGAGGGCAGTTATGTACGACGGACCAGGTGGGGTCGTTGTCAAGGAGTTCCGGACACCAAGATCGAGCACCCGACCGAAGTACTCGTCAAGATCACCGCTACCGAGGCATGGTGGTCGGGCACGAGACGTCGGCATCGTCGCCGAGGTCGGCAGCGCGGTGTCCACGGTCTCGCCAGGTAACGCCAGGCGATCGGGATTGTCCGCCCATCAACATCGGCTGCGGTTTCTGCCGCGATTGCGACGAGGTCAGACGGCGCTGTGTCCGACAGCGCATCCCGAGGCGAACTGGGAGCAATTGTCAATACCTGTGGATCGGGGTGTTTCAGGCGACCTCCGTTTCGGTGTGCTGATCGCCGTCTGACGGTGGTGTCGGTGGGGTGATGTCGGTGGGTCGTTCGAGCAGTTTGCCTTTGTGGAAGACCGCTCCGGCGCGGACGAGGGCGACCAGATGTGGGGCG
Source organism: Mycobacterium sp. SMC-8 (assembly GCF_025263565.1). Taxonomy (NCBI): domain Bacteria; kingdom Bacillati; phylum Actinomycetota; class Actinomycetes; order Mycobacteriales; family Mycobacteriaceae; genus Mycobacterium; species Mycobacterium sp. SMC-8. The sequence continues at coordinate 4,123,727 of NZ_CP079865.1, read as the reverse complement.
TTGACGGCCCGCCAGCGGGCCTGCGCGGCGTCGATCAGCTTGTAGGCCATGGCCAATCCAGCGGCCCGCGATCCCGGACCCTTGGTGACCTTCGTTCTCAAACGCACTGTGGCGAAGGTACTTTCGATCGGATTCGTGGTACGCAGATGGATCCAGTGCTCGGCGGGGTAGTGGTAGAACTCCAGCAGGACATCGAGGTCGTCGACAATCTTGGCGACCACTTTCGGGTACTTCGCGCCGAAGGCAACCGCGAAGGCCTTGACCGCGACCTGAGCTTTGTCGATGTCTTCGGCGTTGTAGATGTCCTTGATGGCCGCCAGCGCGGCCGGATGCGCTGACTTCGGCAGCCCGGCCAGGACGTTGGCCTGCTTGTGGAACCAGCAGCGCTGCTCCTTGGTCGACGGGAATACCTCCCGCACCGCCTTCCAGAACCCGAGCGCGCCATCGCCGACGGCCAGCACTGGGGCGGTCATGCCGCGGCGTTTGCAGTCGCGCAGCAGATCCGCCCACGACTCGCATGACTCCCGATAGCCGTCGGTGATCGCCACGAGCTCTTTGCGGCCGTCAGCGCGCACGCCGAGCATCACCAGCAGGCACAGCTTCTCCTGGTCCAGGCGGACCTTGAGGTGAATGCCGTCGACCCACAGGTAGACGTAGTCGCTGCCGGACAGGTCCCGGGCAGCGAACGTACGGGCTTCGTCTTGCCACTGCGCGGTCAGACCGGTGATCGTGGTGGCCGACAACCCGGCACCCGAGCCGAGGAACTGCTCGAGTGCGGGCCCGAAGTCGCTGGTTGATAGGCCGTGCAGATACAGCAGCGGCAGCACCTCACTCATCTGCGGAGACTTGCGTGCCCAGGCCGGCAGGATCGCCGAGGAAAACCGCTGCCGCTCACCAGAATCGGGGTCGACACGGCGATCGTTGACCCGCGGCGCCTTCACCAGCACGGCACCGGCCGCGGTCAACACCTCACGCGGCTGGTGATAGCCGTTGCGGACCACCAGTCGGTGACCGTTCTCGTCGAGCTGATCAGCGAATGCGGCTACGTACGCGGCGACCTCGGCCTGCAGTGCAGCGGCCAACATCTGCCGGGCCCCGTCGCGGACGATCTCGTCCAACAACGACCGGCCGGCCTCGCCGCCGTTGGCCTCCTCGGCATCGTGAACTACGGTGAGCATGGGCGTACCTTCCCAACCAGCGCGCCAACGCCGGTCTTGATCGAATACCTGATTCCGTGATGATCATCCTCGGGAAGGTGCGCCCACTTTCAGGCCGCCTCCTCGGGCCTCATCCACAGGTATTGATCATTGCTCGTGCGAACTGGCGGGGGCCGCCGCCTATTGCTTCGCCGGGATGGGACCGTGCTGGGGCGGGCAAGCAGACCATCGGGTGCCAATGCGGTCAGCGGGTCTGATGGCTGCTTATCCGGCAATGATCCCGGGGGTCAGAAAAGGTGATCACCGTCGATCGTCGCCGCGACCGTCTGCCCTGCGAAGCTGATCGCCGGCAGTCAAGCCGCCCCTCCGGCGGCGACCAGCACGTCCACCGGCGAACCGCGGGGACACGGATGAGCGATTATCGGGACATACCCCTGAGCTGTTTGCTGGTGGTCCCGGCTGGGTTCGAACCAGCGACCTTCCGCGTGTGAGGCGGACGCTCTCCCACTGAGCTACGAGACCGGATATTCGGCGATGCGAACGAGGCAGAAGACTAGCACGCGGCACTCGTCCCCCAAGAATCCGCTGGCAGGCAATCGCCGTTTTCGGGGCGCGGCGCAGGGCATGGCGCCGCTAATGTCGCCGTATGAAGCGTTGGGCGCTCGCCGCCACTGTCGTGATTTCGGCCGCCCTGACGCTCTGCTCTGCCGCCGGAGCCGACGTCGTCGGCTTCACCTCGCCGAGCGGCAACATCGGCTGCATCCTCGCCGAGGACTCGGTGCGCTGCGACATCGCGGCCCGTGACTGGACGCCTCCCCCGCGGCCGGCCGACTGCCCGGACTTCACCGACTACGGACAGGGCATCTACCTGGGACCCACCGGCCCCGCCCGATTCGTGTGCGCCGGCGACACCGCACTGGGCAGCGGCCCGGCCCTGGACTACGGCCAGTTACGGGTCGGCGGCGGATTGAGCTGTGAGAGCGAACCCTCGGGCATCCGCTGCTCCAACTCCCACGGCCGCGGCTTCGCGATATCCCGCCAGGCATATGAGCTGTTCTGAGCCGCGGCGCGCCGCGCGAGCAAGGGATTTGTGTCTGCCTAGCTGCCTGGACTATCGTTCTGCATCGCGACGGGCGACGATCTCGCACGTGGCACGCGGATGTAGCGCAGTTGGTAGCGCATCACCTTGCCAAGGTGAGGGTCGCGGGTTCGAATCCCGTCATCCGCTCGAGGGTGCAGGCATCAACCCCAGCGGTGGAGTGGCCGAGTGGTGAGGCAACGGCCTGCAAAGCCGTGCACACGGGTTCGATTCCCGTCTCCACCTCCAAAGGTGTTCCCGGCGCGATTAGCTCAGCGGGAGAGCGCTTCCCTGACACGGAAGAGGTCACTGGTTCAATCCCAGTATCGCGCACCACGTTCGATGCAGGTCAGAGCATGTATCTAGACCCGCTTTGTGAATCCCGTGCAACTAACGTGCAATAGCCGCCCCGGTCAGTCCCAACCTGGAGGCTGGCATGAGTACGGAAACCGACCACAACATCGCGGACGCCCCATGGGCTGATCCCGCCTGGACCGTCGATTCGACGACCCGCACATGCTGCGGTGGAATCGGCGCCCACACCCACGCCTGCGCCACCGAGCCCGCATCGCCGGCAGGCGCAGACACAATCGACGATTGGGGTTCTGGCGGTGAGGGTCGCCGGGTCATCCTCGGCTACAACCGCCACGTGATCGACTCCGATGTGTTCGTCAGTACTGCCTGCATCCAGCACCGTGACGGCCATATCGACGACGGCAGCAATGGTGAAGCGCCATCGGTATACATCGACGGGGCACCGGCAAGCCTGAACTCCGACCAGGCGCGGATCTTGGCGGCGCTCCTGCTGGAGTCGGCAGCATTAATTGATGGGTGGGTCCAGCGATGAGCAAGTGCGCGTTCGATTGGTGCACCAACACCGACGACGATCACAGAGAGCACAACTGGACTGATGGCGTTGACGGCTCCAGCATCATAGGAAAGCTACGCCACGTGTCGGTCTGGACTTCGATACATGATGGGTTCGCGGAGCCGATCATGATTGGAATCGAGGCGGGTCCCGACGAGGTAGACGACGGTACCGAGGCGTGGCTCAGCGTCGACCAAGCTGTGTACCTACGCGACACGCTCACGAAGGCGATTGAGAACGCGACCACTGAACCGAGCTAGGAACGCAAACAGATGCGCCTCGGCCCCCAGACAAGGGCCGGGGCGCACTGCTGTCCATCAGCCGGTCACCCGTTTGAGTTGCACGACCTTACCGGGGGCGTACCGGTGGGGGCCGTGGGTCCAGTCCAGCGGCCACCCAACGACCTCGTACTGGCCATCCGGGAGGTCCACAACATCGGCGGGCTGTCCGGCGACCGACGGTGGCACAAAAAGGTCGATGTCGTGGATGACGCGACCTATCTCGGGTTCGGTGGATTGCGGTGTCGCCCAGCCGATGACGGCGGTCGGTGTGCCCGGTTCGTCGAGCGAGGGAAGGTACTCGATGACGGGGTTGCCTTCGCCGTCTACGGCTCCGGTGTCGACGGTGTGCCATCCGACCGTGTGACGGGCCGGGAGGGTCATAGCGCCGTCTTTCTGTAGCGGTTCAACACGAACAGTTCCGCGAGTGTCCAGCCTTGGAATGCGCCCCGGACGCTGCGGGTGAAGGGTCCGGCGGTGTCGTCGTGTGCCAGCCCTGACGGGTTGGACACCATGCGGGCCGCTGCGGCGACGATCACCGCGTCAAGCTCGTCGTTCGACTCCCAACCGGCTCCACCACGGACGTAGGCCCGCAGCATCGTGGAGACAACCGGGATGGCCTGCTCGGCGGTGGCCAGGGTGGCGGCGTTCTCTGGTTGTCCGAGGAACGCCGCCACCTGTTCAGCCTCTACGGCCACTTAGCTGCCGCCCTCGGTGAGGTAGATGACACCTTCGGGGTGCAGGAGGCCGAGGTCGTAACGGCACTGGACCCGGAGGCCGACCATTCCGTACTCGGCGTACCGCTCGGTGAGCACCTTGACTGAGGGTGCGATGTCGCGGGCGATGGCCACCTGCGACATGTCGGCCAGGATGGCATCCCCCGGTGCCAGCTTGTTCGTCACCTGGACGGAGATTCCGAAAAGTCGGTAGGTGGCGTCCTTGGTCAGGTCGGACTCCAGCACGTACTTCTTCGAGCCGGTCGCTTCCTTCACCTTCCGAAGGGCAACGAAATCGGCACCGTTGAGGAACCACCGATTCGGGGTCACCTCGGCGGCCACGGCCAGGCCGATGGCGTCCAGCATGGAATCCGGGTCCGTGGGGTCCCACACGTGGGTCTGGACGTCGGGCTGGTTGATGATGCCGGTGATGGTGTCCGATGCTCCGGTGCCCTTCAGCAGAGCGTTGTCCAGGGCGTCCGAAACATCCTTGACGAGACGGGCTTTCAACACCGCGTCAATGCCGATGACGGACTGTCGCACCAACTCATCGGTGTACTTCAGAATGGTTTTAATGCTCTTACGCTCGGTCGGCATCAGGACCAACTCGTCGAAGTCGACGTCGGCGTCGTCCGGGATGAGCCCACCTTCACCGACGAACGTCGGGGTGGAGCCGGAGACGAGCTTCGGGATGCGGAGAACGCCGGAGGTGTCGAAGATGCGGGGGCCGCTGGAGAGAACGACGGAGGCGGCTTCGAGGGGCTGAACGAGCAGGCTGGATACCTGGTCGGCAAGCAGCTCCGGATTGGCGGCAGTGGTTTCAGTCATGGGAGTCCTTGCGTGACAGGGGGTCGCGTTTCAAACGCAACCCTCAAGAGGGTTCGGGGAGACCCATCGCCGCCAGGACGCTGTAGGGGCCGGCCACCAGGACCGACCCCTACAGGATACCCCCTGAGGGTATTAGCCGGTACCCCGCAATATCGCGGCCAGGTCCACGGTTCCCGCCGAGGGGTTGTGTCCCTGCCCGATGTCGCCGGACGCGCGACGGGCCGCCAAATGCGGTTTGCGGTTGAGCAGTTCGGTGATGGCGTCCGCCATTTTGTTGGCGTCGACAAGATGGTCCTCGATGTACGGCAGGTCGGTGGGGTCGGCCAACCTGCCAGTGGCCCGTACTAATTCGGTGTGCAGTCGTTCGGCGTACGTGTCGGCCTGCTGTGCGCGCTGCCGGTACTTGCCGTTTTCCTGCCGCAGTTGTTCGACGTAGGCAAGTGGGAACATCTCGGGGTCCGATTCCAAATCGGACCCTTCGAGGTTTCCCGATTCCAAATCGGGTTCGTCTCCCGTTTCCTGCGATTGCAAGGGAAGGTCGTCGGGGGTGTCCGTGTCTTCAGCTTGCTCGGGCATTTCTCTCCAATCTTCTGGTGTATCCGGTGGATTTGATGTTGTCGGCCAGCACGATTCGGGGCTGGCAGTTGCAGCCCTTATGGCGTTGGAAAGGGTGGGCTTTCGGCCACACGCGGCTGTCCCGGGACCACCACTCACAGAGCTGACACCTGCCGGCCTCCATCTGCCGGACCCATCCCTCGACTAGGGGTTGTTGCTGCATCGCCTGCCACGTCCCGTTCTGGGCGGCCTCGAACGTCTCCGACCGCGCCAGTCGGTCCAGGCGCGTGACGGTGGGGTCGGGTTCCAGATTTGAGAGTGACGCGCTGTCACGCTCAGCGAGGACGGTGCTGACGGCCTTCGTGAGCCGGTCGGCGTCGTCGGTCGGCGGAACGCCGGTCGCTAACGCGGCTGCGCCGGTCCGTTCCTCAATCTGTGCGACCAGCCACACATCCCCCAAAGCCACGGCCGCCGAGGTGGCTTGGTTGATGGCGGCGACGATGAGCGGCACGACGTCCTGCTCGGGAAGCTCCCCGGCAAGATAGGCGGCGTACAGCATCAGGACGTGACGTTGCACCGTGGCGGCCAGGGTTTCGGTTTCGGACTGGAAGTCCTCGACGGCGGTCACGCCGACCTCGGCAGGGCTTGCAGATTCACGCCTACCGTGTCGAGTGCTTCGGTGCGTCGGGCGATACGGATAGCCTCAATCTCGCTGTCGCTGTAGCCGAGTCGTTGCAGGGCGTAGGAGGCGGGCAGCAGACCGGCGGCGAACATTTTGGTCACCGCGTCCGCCTCCTGGGCGACACTTCGGGTGGACGCGTCAGCCCACTTCACCCGGACATCGACGTTGAGCGGGTCCACCCCGTCCCGGACAGCCACGATGAGGCGTGCCACGTCCTCGAATGCGCGTCCGAACTGCTTCTGGCGGGCCTCGGCTCTTGCGGTGAGCGACGCTTCACTGGCGCGCAGCGCGTCAGCGCTGGCCGGCTGATTGTTCATCACGCCGAGGTAATGCATCGGCATCGCCGACGTGGCAGACACCATTCCCAGCACAATGTCTACGGCGTTGGTGAAGCCTCCGAGGTCCGCGCCGTCCAATTGCCCGAATTTCGTGTTTTCGGATTCAGAAACCATCATCCGCATGCCTTCGTCGATAGGATTCACTGGTTCGGTTTCGCCGGTGTCGTTGCCGTCGTCGTCGAGGATGGGTCGTTCGTCCAGTTCCAAACCGGTAGCCCATCGGCGGCTACGCGCCGAATACTCCGACGCCACAGCCAAATCCGCCAGCAGCTTGTTAAGCAGGTCTGCGACAGGCTTCAAATCCTCTATCTCAGAAACCCCCTCGTCGAGGATGCGGTCAGAGTTCAACAGCCTGACGACCGGCGGCACACCCAACGGGTTGCTGATGGACTCCACAGCATGAAACCCGTTCGTGGTCGCCCCGGTGGCGTTGGCCCGGTACCGGACAATCTCGTCCGGCCCGTAAAGCACGGCTTCGGTCGTTGTGGCTGTCTCCCAACGCTTCAGGGTGTGCGTGATGCGTCTCGTGCCTGCGTCGCGCAGGCATGACATCTGCTTGGCTGACTCGACACTGACCTGTGGTCGGCCGTAACGGTCCACCCACACAAGCACATACGCCGAACCCAGCAGCAGGGCTTCGCGGATGGCCACTGCGGACAGCTCGTCCATGTCGTTGCGCTGCCAGTCGTCGAACACGTCGACACCGTCGAATCCGACCACGCGGAGCCGTTCGGCCAAACTCGTGACCGCGAGGCGGGGGAGGTTCGCAGCCATCCGGCCGAACCTGTCCCCCAACGCTGTCTTCGCCTCCGGGGACAAGAACGTCAACGGCTGCGTCGCGGTGTAATAGCGTTCCAAGTCCGCATATTTCGCGGCGGGCTCGTCGACCTTCTGCAACAGCGTGGTAAGTAAATCGTTCATCTGAAACCTACTGCTCTCTTTCGGGGTTTGTTGATGTGATGGAACGAGGCGCGGTCAAACGCCACAATGCCTGCGACAGCCGCATCTATCTTTCGGGGCGACCCCCGCTTGTCCTTACTGACGAGGTCACCCATCGGGGTCGGCTTCGCCACGCAATGCGCGATGTGAGCCGCCAACCGTTGGTCACCGTCGTGGGTAAGAGATTTGGTGGCCACCGCCTGATACATGCGGTCCGTGGCCGGGGCCATACGGGCGGCGTGAGCGGTGTTCCATTCCACGACGCGTTTCTCACCGTGCCGCTTCGCCCATCCCTCGATCTCGGAGCGCCAGCCCCACGGGTCGGCAGCCAACTCGACCACCTTGTACTTGTCGAACGCCATCGCCACCGCCAGGTCGACGTCCTCCCGGGGTACACGCCAGCGTTCATCGCCGGGGTTCTCCCACAACCCCTCGACCCACAGGTGAGGTTTCTCCCCCACCGTGCAGCCGACCAGCGCTGTAGAGTCGCCCGACGCTGAACCGTCGAACGCCAGCACGACACGCTCCCCCGTGGGCTGCGTGGTCCTATCGCCTACGCAGGCATCCCACGCACCGAACGGCAGCCACGCCTCGATACCGGTCACCCACTGCCCTAGCCGCAACTGCCGGAAGACGGGTTCGCGGATGGTGCGCCGCGCCGCCTCCATCCCGTCCTCGGACAAGAACGGCTTCTCACACGCCAACGCCGGGTTCGCAATCCGCCATGCCTCACGGTCGGTGGTGTCGCAGCCCTCCGGGGCCATGTACTCCCGCAGCGTGAAGGCCGGGTCGTCTGCGTCGCGCCCATGCTGCACGAGCCGCCACATCACCGAATCCGGTGACGCGGCGGGCGTCGATATGGCCAACGTCAGCGACTCGGGCCGCTTGCCGGTGACCGACGTGACCGCCTCCCACACGTCCTCGGTGACGACGTGCAACTCGTCCACGATGAGCAGCGAGGGGTCGTGCCCGTGCAGCGCACCCGGTTCGGCCGGCAGCGGCAGCAGCATGGAGTCGTTGTGGGGCACCAGAATGCGGTCCGCGTAGATGTGCGCCCGGTCCGCCAACTTCGGGTTGAGCTCAATCATCCGTCTGGCCATTCGGAGGGTGATAGCGGCCTGCCTCTGGTCGCTGGCGACGACCAACACCTCCGCCGACGCGTCACCGACGAACAGCTCCGCTACGGCCAGCATGGCCGCGAGAGCGGTCTTGCCATTAGCCCTCGGAATCGACACCAGAGCGGTGCGGATACCCTCGGCGAACGCAGCTTCCACGATGTCGGTCTGGAAGTCGCGGAGCCGCACCGGCTTCCCCGCGCCCACACCCTTCGGCACCACCAAGTAGTCAGCGATGAACTTAAGCCGACGAGCAGCGCGTTCCTCCGGGTAGCGGCTGAAGCGCAAGGGAGCGGCCTGAATCGCGCCCTTCGCCCCGGACTTCACGCGGTCTCACTCTCAAACTTTGCCTTGCCCACGGGTCGGCTATCGGTCGGTTTGACCTCCACGGGGGTGGGTCGTGCGCGGCCTCGCTCGCGGTTGTGGGCTCCGCAGACGACGTCGATGTCTTGCAGGCGGATGGGCAGTCCGGCGTCCTTCCGTCGCCACGCTTCTGGGCTGTGGTCGGCTTGCAGGTCGGTGGTGCCGTTGCACACGCTGCAGAAGGGCTGAAGGCGTCGGGCTCGTCGGCTGAGCTTGGTCCATTGCCAGTCGTAGCCGCGTGCGGTGGCGCTGCTCTTGTCGGGTGGTTTGCAGTCGGTGCAGTAGGTGCCGGTTGGGGTGAGGTCGCCGCAGCTGAGGCAAGGTCTGGCTGTCACGATTCCTCCTGTTGAGCGAGGGCCGCGAGTTGGTCGTAGGTGGCCTTGTACTCCTCGGTGGTGAAGTTGGCGATGTTCTGCAAGATCGCGTAGATGATCTGGAGGTGGTTGGCGTTGAGGCCGACTACGAACTTGCCGAGGTCGGTGGCGAGGGTGAGCAGGATGGCGATGCCGCCATCGCTTGGGATGAGGCCGACTCGCAGGCCGTCGTCTTCGAGATGCAGTCTGATGAAGTCGTTGAGGTCGATGAAGGGGTCGGTCATTTCTTCTTGGGTCCTGTCACCCGGGGGTCGAGCAGTGCCTCGACGGCGTCGACGTGTGGGCATTCGGGGAAGGTGAGTTCGTCGCAGGTGCAGGACCAGTCGTCTTTGGGGTCCCAGCGGACGGCGTAGTCGTCGGCGATGGCGAGGACGGTGGGGTGTTGTGCGCGGCTGCCGAGGACTCGGAGGAATCGGATTTTCATGGTGTGCTCCTACTCGTTTCGATGGTGTCGATGATTGCGTTGGCAAAGTTGATGGCTTGGTTTTCGGTCAGGGTGATGCCGCCGAAGCTGACCATTTCCCTGTCGCGGTGGATGGCGGGTATTGCGTCTGCGGGTCGGCAGGCGATGCACAACGCCGTGACCGATGTTGTCTTTGCTTTTCGGCAGTCGCGGCAGAGGCGGGATTTTCGTTTAGCCATTCGGTTCCTCATCGGCCATTGCCATTAGTTCATCGAGGGTGTGGTCGATTGTTTCGGAACAGTCGTCGCAGTAAGTCGACTCGTTCCATGTAGGTGCGGTGTCAGGGTTTGCAATTACGCACTCACAGACAGCACATAAAGGTGTCTGAAGTGTCTTTTGTGTCTGAATGTCGATTGGATGAACCGTCGTTTCAGACAGTTCAGACACTTCAGACACACATACAGGGGTGTAGAAGCCCCTGGTGGGTCTGTCAATGCGTCCTTTGGAGTGGAGTCGCCGTAGATATGTGCCTGCATCGTTGTTGTTGATGCCCAGATGTTCGGCGACTGCTTCGGGTGTGACCCCGGACGGATGCTCGTTGACGTAGGCGAGAACCTTGAGCGCGTTATCACCGAGATTGCGACTCTCTTTGCGGCTCTCGGCTTCAGCAGCGGCTTCGGCCAGTCCGTTGCCTGACAGGGTCCAGGCTCCCTCGGCGGTGGAGAAGGCGTACTCCCCTTCGGGTGCGTCCCGTCCGGTGACTTGGAGGGTGGCGTCGTTGCTGTTGCGTTGGCGCCGCAGGACCAGCACGTAGTCGGCGGACCCGGCTAGGCCGAGGGTGCCGGACAGGTCGTCTACGAAATCGTCACTGGACGCTTTGCGGGTGTGGTGGACGGAGAGGAGTGCGCTGCCGGGGAAGGCGTCGACCACGTTCTTGAGGGCGACGCCGGCCTGGTAGTCGGCGAGGTAGGCGTCGTCGCCGCGTCGGCGTTGCTGGCGTGCCCGACCGAGGGTGTCGAGGACGATCAGACCGCCGGGGTGGGTTTGCAGCCATGTGGTGATGGTGGGGATGAGCAGTCCGGGCTGCACCGAGGTCAGGATGTGCAGCCGGTGGGGTGGAATGTCGCTTCCCCACACTGCGCGGATTCGGCTTTGGAGGCGGCGTTGGGAGTCCTCCAGCGCCAGGAGCAGCACGTCGCGTTGCTCGACGGGGATTTTCCCGAACGCTCGGCCGCCAGCGGAGACGGCGAGGGCGAGGTTCAGTGTCCACCAACTCTTTCCGAGTTTCGGTGGTCCGGCGACGATGCCGAACCCTTCGATGACGATGCCGTGGACGAACTGGACGAGGTCGGGGAAGACTTCGTGGTGCAGTTCGGCGGCGGTGATGATCTGGGCGAGGAGGTTGGGTTCCTCGGTTGACGGGTCGTCGTAGACCGCTGTCACATGCCCTCCTCGACTGGAATGACGACGGCGTTGCGGTCACGTGCTGCCCAGAAGGAAAGCGCACTGAGGATGTCGTTTTCTCCGGTGGCGGCAGCGGCTTCCCGTGCGCGGCGACGGCCCGCCTGTAGCCAGGTTTGGGGGAAGACGGTTCCGGCGGCGGTGCTGTGCTCTTTGGAGAACTTGGTGATGTCTTCGGTGTCGACGCCGAAAAGCAGGCTGAGGGCGTCTGCGGACAGCATCGGTTCGCCGTCGATCGTTTCGATGAGGATGGTGTGTTCGGTCATGCTGCGGGGGTCTCCCAAAGTTCGGCGATTTGCATGGCGATGCGCTGGTCGTGGCCGCCGCGTTTCCACATGGCGCGCATCGCGTGAAGGTTTGGCGTGGGGGCCAGCCCGTTGGCCAACAGGTGTTGGGCGGTGGCCTTGTAGCCGTCGATGTACTGCTCGGTGATGCGGTCGGCGCGGCGGTGGGTCCAGGGGTCCGAGGTGGTGCAGCACTCCAGTCGGGGCAGGCGGCGCGCGGCTTCCCGGCGGCGTTTCAGACCGGCGATATACTCGGAGCAGTTGTTGGTTTCGCTGATGGTGGCCTCGTTGGTGGCGGGGCCACTTTCTTTTTCTGAATTCATTGTTTTCTTTCTTCTGGTCTTTACCGCCTTTCAGCCGGCCTCCAGAAATCGGGCGAGTTCGGTGGAGTCAATTCGCAGGAGTTTGGGGCCGACGCGGTGGGCCTTGATGAGGCCTTGGGCGATGTAATTGCGGACGGTCCGGTCGGTGACTCCGAGGAAAGCGGCGGCCTCCCGCAGGTTCAACGGCCGACTGGCAGTTGGTGCGTTTTTCATGAAATGGACGGTAGGACCGGACGCCGACAAACGGTAGTTGACAAAACCCCGCCCGATGTAAATGTCTTTAACCAAAAGCCACCGCTTTCACAGTGATTCCTTATGTTTCAAAGTTTCACGTGGAACTTCGTTATCGAATCGTTATAACCCTTTGGTTAATCGGCATGGCCGGCTGATCGAATTTCGATGAATTCACGCGGCGTGTCACGCCAGCGCCCGGGCGTGTCGAGCAGGGCGTTCTTTACACAGATGGGGATACCGCAGCGCAGCACCGAGGTGGTGTTGAAGTCATCAGGGCGTTGAGGTCGGTCGCGTGCTTGACGACGCCTGGCCGCATCTTCACGTTCACGTACATCTCGACCTGCGCCCTTTCGACGTTGGTCGACCTCGGCGACAGGCTTGCTGTTTACGTAGCCGCCGATGGGGTGCCTTGTTTAGCGGGGCGTCGGCGCGGCGGTCGATTCGGCAACGATTTCGGCCATGCGGTGCGCGATTTGTTGGTCGCGACCCTGGGCGGCGTGCTGGTAGCGCATGGCGGCTTGCGGGGTGGAGTGGCCGAGGCGGGCCATGAGTTCGGCCAGTGTTGCACCGGACTGCGCGGCGAGGACGGCACCGGAGTGCCGCAAGTCGTGCCATCGCAAGTCTTCTCGCTTCGCCGCGGTACGGGCCTTATAGAAGTGGCGGTAAAGAGTGGACGGCTGGAGGTGCCCACCACTGGCGGCGGGGAACAACAGCGCGTCCTTGCCGCTGTCCACATGACGTTTCAGATGCTCGGTGAGGGCGGGAATGATGTTCGGGGGAATCGCCACGTCGCGGGCGCCGGCATCGCTTTTGGGTTGTCCAACTGTCCATCCCCCGTCGACGCGAACGGCTGCGCGCCGCACCATGACGACGCCGCTGTCGATGTCGATGTCCTTGCGGCGCAGCTCGACCAGTTCGCCGAACCGTAGAGCGGTCCAGGAGCCGAGGAGCACCATCGCCTGTAGCCGCTCGGGCATGGAGGCGGTGAGAGTGGCCAACTGTCCGACCGTCAGCGGTTTGGGTCTAATCCTGCGTTCGGCGGTACCTGCGCCCCGGACCTGACAGGGGTTGGAGTCGAGGAGTTTGTCGTCTACGGCTGTGCCCAGGATGGCGCGCAGCAGGGAGTAGGAGTGCGCCCGGATGGTGGGGGTGTCGGGATCGAGGCGGCGATACCAGCGGTCGACGGCTTCGCGGGTGAGGCTGTCGATGGGCTTGCCCTTGAAGGTCGGGGTGATGTGTTGGGCGAGGAGTTTCTTGTAGTGCGCTTTGGTGCGCGGCTTAAGCGGTCTGCCTCGCACCATCCGCGATTCCACCCATTGCTCGGCGTACACCTCGAAAGCGGTCGCTGCCTTCTTCGCTTTCTTCGGCTTCTCCCCCGGCGGTGACCACAGTTCTCGGTCGATCTCGCGGCGGCGGTCGGTGAGCCAGGCTTCGGCGTCGACCTTCTGGGCGAATGTGGAGTCGGCTTTGTAGAGCCGGTTGTCGGGGCCGAGGTAGGCGGCCTGGTAGCGACCGGATGGGAGTTTCCTGATTCGGCCGAACGACCTGCGATCACGCGTCACTGTCTGCCGCCTCCCGTGCCGCCGTCGTGCAATAAATATGCAACAACAGTAGACATTAGATTCCGATCATTCCGCTTGCTTCCGCGTGTTTCCGTGGGTACTGTGTGCCATATCAGCAGGTAAATGGCCTGTTGGTGCAGTTCAGAGACACGACCGGATGCTATTCACAATACTGGTTCAATCCCAGTATCGCGCACCACGTTCAGCAACAGGCCCGGGCTCGTCCCGGGCCTTTTTCGTTCCCCGGTCCGACTGCCCTCCACCACATTTCGAACATATGAGCGGCTCCTCAGGTTCTCGTGGGTAGCTGGGGGTGGAGTCCGCCGCGGCAGAGGTAGATCATTGAGGCCAGTGTTTGGGCGGAGTGGTGGCCGTATCCGCGGGCGTTGATCAGCCTGGTCGTGGCGTTGATTCCTTCGAGTAGGGCGTTGGATATGCCGAGTTCGATGGCGGCGAGGATCGGCTCGAAGTAGGCCTGAAAGCGTTTGCCGAGCGAGATGAAGACAGGAATGCGGGATCGTTTGGCCGCGGTGATCCAGGCTTTAAGAAGTTGCCGGGCTTGACCGGGTGGATGGTCGTAGCGGTAGAGATCTCGGACCTGTTCTTTCAGTGCCCAGGCCCGTCCGATATGGCGGTTGGTCTTGGCGATGTGGTTGACCAGGTCGCGTTTGGACTCGCTGAGTTTGTCCTCACCAGTGCGCAGCGCCCAACGGCCGGCTTTCCAGTCCGCGGTGCTCATCATGGCGCGGCCGGGGCCGGTGGCCGCGCCGTCATAGACGCGATCGAGAGCTCGGTTGACCCACTGCATCAGGTGGAAGCCGTCGTAGCAGATGACAGCGTCTGGCAGATGCTCGGCGGTGGTGCTGGTGTAAACGCTGGAGAAGTCCATGCTTACTGCCTCGATGCGATCGAGAATTGAATCTGGTTGGCTGGTATAGAAATTGGCTAGTGATTCCTTGCTTCGTCCGGGCTGGATGTCGATGACGGTGCCGGTGTCGTGATCGCCGATGATGGTCAGGTAGCGGTGCGGGTGGCGGTAGCAGACTTCGTCGACACCGATGCGGTAGAGGGTGTCGAGTCGGCGTTGATCGAGGAGTTCGGCGACGCCGCGGTTGATGATGGCGGTGACGGTTTCCCAGGCGCAGCGCATCAGCGTGGCCACCGATGTGCGGTCGGTGCGTTGGGCCAGCCACAGCACCGTGTCTTCGAAGTCGCGGGTGTGGCGGGCACCGGGCCGCGCCCACGGCAGCTCCTCGGTGATCACGCCGCACTCGGGGCAGTCCAGGCGGCGGATCTCGTAGACCAGCCATAGCCGACGATGGGCCAGATCGAGGTGGCGCCAGCGTCGGCGGCGCCGGTCGTAGACCGACCGGAGGCGTTTGCCGCACGGGCAGCTCAGCAGGCGTGCGGTGGGCCGCAGCACCACTTCGACATCTCGGTCGCCGATGCTGACTTCGGTGACGGTGGCTCCGGGAATGGCCAAGAGACGGTTAAATGCAGTACTGACGCGCACGCGAGTCGTCCTAAAGGTTGCGGTTGGTGTGGTAACCCCGAAAACCTAAAGGCCCGACCGCGTGCGCGTCGCCCGTTTCACAGCCGACTCGCCGAACCTCTTACACACCAACCAAAATCGCCGCTGAGCAGCACAAAAGCGCCCACTAGAACACTAGGGGCGCCACATATGATCGAAGGCGTGGCGATGCAGAAAATCGGGCATGGCGGTCAACCTCTCCGCCCGGTCTTCCGGCGCGTCCACCCCCCACGACCCGTCCTGGTCGACCTGGTCGCACTGTTCCCTCGCGAACCGCACTGCGAGGGTCGCTACCACCCGAACGGCCTGCAGATGGATTCGATCGTCGAGGGCCAGCTCAAGTGCTGGGGCCTCAGCGAGCAGGGCCGGTGGTGGGGACTGGTCACCTACCCCATCAAGCACGGCAGCGAGAAGGATCCGGTGACGCACTGGGTGCCGGCGTCGGTGCTGCGACTCAGATAGCAGAGGACAAGTCGAACTCACCGGTGTCGCCGGCTGAGTTTTCGAAGCAGAGACCTAACTGTCTATTAGGTCTCTCTCAGGTTCGGGCCATAGCTTCGTCAGTGTTCGGTTGATTCAACCGTCAAGACGAACCCGATACGCTCGGCCCGCCACCAACCCCCCGGGTGGCGGGCCGAGATCGTCGTCAGGACCGAAACCTCACAGCGCCCCCGCCCCACCCGCTAATCTCGCGGTACGCCGGTACGGTTTTTCTGACGACCCAGGGGTGGAACATGATCCGCGAAACACTCGCAGCAGCCGCGCTCGGTGCTGCGGTCTTCGGCACCGCGCCGGCCGCCTCGGCGGAGCCGGGGCCGATGTATCCCGACAAGCCGGGCCGCTACGACACCGACGTACCGGGCATGGTCTACGACGCGCACCTCACCGCCCCGTGCACCAACATGGACCGCTTCACGTTCGGACGCGGCCCGGGCGGCGAAGCGTTGCAGTGCCGGTGGATTCCGAACCAGTGGCCGCCGATCTACACCGGTTTCTGGCAGATCAGCTACGAACTTGTCGGGGTCCGCGACATCGGCAGCCCCTGCCCCAAGCGGCAATCCGCCGCCCAGGCCCCCGACGGCCGCCCCCTGGTCTGCATGGGCACCCAGGGGTGGCAGGCCGGCAAGTTCAACGGGGTCGGCTTCACGCCGATGTGATCCCGATGGTGCCCTCCGCGCGTCTCCGCGGAGGCGGCCGTCACGACGAGCGCAGCGTGCGACTCGGCTCGATGCCGAACACCTCTTTATAAGCGCTACTGAACCGTCCGGGGTGGCTGAACCCGCACCGCCCCGCGATCGAGGTCACCGTGTCGTAGGCCGGATCGGCGGACTTCAGTTCGCGGTGCGCCCGCTCCAGCCTGATCCGCCTGAGGTATTCGAGCGGCGTGGTCGCCATGTGCTCGCGGAACGCGTATTGGATGGCCCGCGGCGTGACATCGGCCGCGGCGGCGATATCGCGAATCGTGATGTCGTACTGCGCGTTCTCGTGAATGAAGTCCAACGCCCGGCGCAGCATCCGAGGCTCTGTCGAAGATTTCTCGTTGGCCCTCATGGTGATCTCGGGTTCCCGGCTTGTACGCGGTGCGAAACACGAGAGTGACCCGTACCACTGGCATGGCACCATCGAGCGATGACCGATCGCATCGAGGTTTCCCGCACCATCGCCGCGCCCGCCGCCGACATATTCGCCGTCCTGTGCGATCCGCAGGGCCATGTCGCCATCGACGCCACCGGGATGCTGCAGGACGCCGACGGCGAGCCCGTCCGCGGCGCCGGGGACGCCTTCGTCGTGCACATGGACCGCGAGGCGCTCAACGACTATCCCGAACTGGGCCGCTACGACGTGACGGTGCGAATCACCGACTACGAGCAGGACCGATTGATCGCATGGACCATCCTGGGCCGGCTCAAACCGCAGATCGGCCACGTCTACGGCTACCGCCTGGAGCCCGCCGAGCAGGGCACGCTGGTCACCTCGTTCTACGACTGGTCCGACATTCACCAGCAGTGGCGGGACGCCGGCATCTTCCCGGTGGTGTCCGAGCTCGCTCTGCGCGCAACCCTGGGCATCCTCGACCGCACCGTGCGCCGCGGCTATCCGCGCCGCTGATCGTCAACAACGGGTTGACGACAACGGTTCGTCAACCTACGGTTGACGCATGAGTGATGCCGCGAAGATCAGCCACCCCGTCCGTCTCGACGACCTCATCGACGTGATCACCCGGGTGCACGACGAGCCGCTTGACCAACTCACCGATGCGGTTCTGGCCGCCGAGGCCCTCGGCGAGGTGGCCGATCACCTGATCGGGCATTTCGTCGACCAGGCGCGTCGCTCAGGCGCGTCGTGGACCGAGATCGGCAGATGCATGGGCGTCACCAAACAGGCCGCGCAGAAACGGTTCGTCCCCCGGACCCCCACCGACACCGGCGCGCTGGACCCCAACGCCGGCTTCAGCCGGTTCACCGACCGCGCCCGCGCCGTGATCGTCGAGGCGCAGAACAGGGCGCACGCCGCCGGCAATCCGGAGATCCTGCCCGCACACCTGATCCTCGGCCTGTTCGCCGATCCGACCGGGCTGGCGGCGCGCCTGCTCGCCGGCCAGGGCGTCGACGTCGCCGTGGCCGCCGGACGTGTCACGCTGCCACCGGCAGTGGCCGACGTCCCGGCGCTGATCCCGTTCGACACCCGCGCCAAGAAAGCCCTCGAGCTGACCTTCCGGCAGGCACTGCGGCTGGGGCACAACTACGTCGGGACCGAGCACCTGCTGCTGGCCCTGTACGAAGAGGAGGACGACGACGGCGTGCTGCACGGCCTCGGCGTCGACTGGAACCGGTTCGAGCGCGAGCTCCGCGACGCGCTGGAGGCGTTCTCCGCGCAGTGATCTCACATCCGCGCCCGACGCGGCGTCTACATGATGTGAAGGTGCGACCGTTCGAAGAGATCGTGGCCCGCCACGGCGCCACCGTGTTGCGGGTGTGCCGAGCGGTCGTCGGCCCGGACGACGCCGAGGACGCCTGGTCCGAGACGTTCCTGTCGGCGCTGCGGGCCTACCCCGGCCTGCCTGAGGACGCCAACGTCGAGGCCTGGCTGGTCACCATCGCGCACCGGCGCGCTGTCGATGCCGGGCGGGCCCGCAACCGACGCGCCGTGCCCGTCGCCGCGCTGCCCGAGCGCGCCGACGTCACGGCCGACCCGGCACGCCGCGACGGGGATCTGTGGGCGGCGTTGCAGCGTCTCCCCGACAAGCAGCGGCACGCGGTGGCCTACCACCACATCGCCGGACTGCCGTTCAGCGAGATCGCCACCATCCTCGGCAACAGTCCCGCCGCGGCCCGCCGCGCCGCCGCCGACGGCATCCGGAACCTGCGGGCGCACTACCGAGAGGACGAAACCCCATGATCGCCACCATGTTCGACCTATCAGCCCCAGACGACGGCGACACGCTGACCCGCCTGCACCGCAGCCTGGCCTCGGCGGCCGATGCCGACGGAATCCTCGACCTCGCCTACCGCACGGTCGACTCCCCCGTCGGCACCCTGCTGCTGGCGGCCACCCCGGCCGGGCTGGTCAGGGTCGCGTTCGACGTCGAGATCCACGACGCGGTGCTGGCCAGGCTCGCCGAGACGCTGAGCCCGCGCATCCTGCACGCCCCGGCCCGGCTGGATCCCGTCGCCCGCCAGCTCGACGAGTACTTCGGCAAGCGGCGCACCAGCTTCGACCTTCCGGTGGACCTGCGCCTGACCGGCGGGTTCCGCCGCGACGTCATCGAGCATCTGCGCAAAATCGGATACGGGCACCGAGAAAGTTATGCCCAGGTCGCCGCCGCCGTCGGCAACCCTCGCGCCGTCCGCGCGGTCGGCACCGCCTGCGCCCGTAACCCCCTGCCCGTGGTCATCCCCTGCCACCGCGTGGTGCGTTCGGACGGTGGTGGCACCGGACAGTACGTCGGCGGCGCCCGCGCCAAGACCGCGCTGCTGGCAATGGAAACCACGGAATGAACGGCACCGCACCCGCGTAGAACGTGGCATGAAACTCAACGACGCCGCCCGCGAGCTCATCGGCAACGGCGCAGACGCAACGCTGGTCACCCTGAACCCCGACGGCAGCCCGCAGATCACCCTCGTCTGGGTCGCCCTGCAGTCCACCCCGGACGGCGACGAACTCGTCACCGCGCACCTCGCCGAGCATCAGAAGGTCCGCAACGTGCGACGCGATCCCCGGGTGGCGCTCACGATCCTCTCGCCCGAGGGTGTCGGAAAAGCGATGCGCCCCTACCTGGCGATCACCGGGACCGCCCGGGTGGTCGAAGGTGGCGCACCCGAACTGTTGGAGCAACTGGCCCAGACGCTGTCCGCCCCGGACTCGGGCTTCCCGCCACCGGACGCACCGCCCGGATACCTGACCAGAATCCGCATCGACAAGATCGGCGGCGTCGGCCCCTGGGCGTCCTGACGGGCAAGACCATCCAGTGCCCGGCGCCGGTGTGCGATCATGCCAAGCATGCGTCGCTGGCTCGTACTCCTGCTCGCCACCCTGGCGGCCCTGGGCGGTGTCGCCGCACCGACGGCGTCGGCGGCCGACATTCCGATCGGGCGTCTCGGTGAGACGCTGCGCGTCGAATACGAAGGCCTGGTCGCCGACGTATCGGTGAACAACATCCTGCCGTCGCCCCCGCCGCCCGGCTTCGGCTATCCGCCGCGCGCGCCGCGCTACCAGGTCTACCGGGCCGACATCACCGTCACCCCGATCCAGATGCCGACGCCGTACGCGATGGCGATCACGTTCTCGTTCCGCGGCGTCACCCCGACCGGCGACGCCTACGAGTCACGCAACAGCGACGCCCCTGACGCGCTGCAGCACATGATGCAAAGCGCCGTGGCGGGCCGGCCGTTCACCGGCGGAGTCTGGTGGGACTGCTACCGCGACCTGGTGTCCAACGTCGTGCTGCTGGACAAGATCACCGGATTCCGCCTGGCCCAATGGAACGTCGGCTGAGAGTCGAGCCCGCCGGCACCGATCGCGTCGCCGAACTCGCCGACGTCGCCGCGCGCACCTTCCCGCTGGCATGCCCGCCCTCGGCGGAACCCGGCGACATCGCGGCGTTCATCACCGAGAACCTGTCCCCCGAGCGGTTCACCGAGTACCTCGCCGACCCGCACCGAGCGGTTCTCACCGCCGTCGAGGAGGGTCGGATTCTCGGCTACGCCATGATGATCCGCGGCGTGCCCGACGACCCCGACGTCGCGGAGGCGGTCACCGCCCACCCCACGGTGGAGCTGTCCAAGATGTACGTGCTGCCCGAGGTTCACGGCGCGGGCACCGCCGCCGCGCTGATGACCGCGGCGCTGCGGCACGCGGACACGCTCGGCGCGGCGTCCGTGTGGCTCGGGGTGAACCAGCGCAACGAACGCGCACAGCGCTTCTACGCCAAGCACGGCTTCGCCGTCGCGGGCACTAAGCGGTTCCGTCTCGGCGCCCATTGGGAGCAGGACTACGTGATGGTGCGGCCGGCCTGACCGGCCGCGGTCAGCGCCAGCAGGCGGGACGTGGCCCGCAGGTATTTCTTCCGGAAGCCGCCCGCGAGCATCTCGTCGCTGAAGATGGTGTCGAGCTTGGTGCCCGACGCGACAACCGGGATGCCCGCGTCGTAGAGGCGGTCGGTCAGCGACACCAGCCGCAGCGCCACGTTCTGGTCGTCGATCGGGTGCACCCCGGTGATGAACACCGCCGCCACGCCTTCGATCAACGTCAGGTACCGGGACGGGTGCATCGTGGCCAGGTGTGCGCACAGCGCGTCGAAGTCGTCGAGCGTCGCGCCCGACACCTCCGCGGCCCGCTCGGCCACCTCGGCGTCGGTCCGCGGCTCGGGCGCCGGCGGCAGATCGCGGTGCCGGTAGTCCGGGCCCTCGATCCGCACGGTGGTGAACATCGCTGCCAGCGTGTGGATCTCGCGCAGGAAATCCTGCGCCGCGAAGCGCCCCTCCCCGAGCTGCTCGGGCAGCGTGTTCGACGTCGCGGCAACCGACACGCCGCGCTCGACAAGCGCGGACAGCAGCCGCGAGATCAGCGTGGTGTTGCCAGGGTCGTCGAGCTCGAACTCGTCGATGCACACCAGCACGTAGTCGGAGAGCAGGTCGATGCACTCGATGAAACCGAACACCCCGGCCAACTGTGTTAACTCACCGAACGTCGCGAACGCCTTCTGGCCGGACACCGCGTAGTAGGACGAGGCCAGCAGGTGGGTCTTGCCGACGCCGAACCCACCGTCGAGGTACACCCCGACCCCGGGCAACACCTCCCGCTTGCCGAACAGCTTCTTCTTGCCGGCGCGCCGCTGCTCGGCCTGCTCGCAGAACTGCCGGCAGGTCTGCACCGCCGCGGCCTGCGTCGGTTCGGCTGGATCGGGGCGGTAGCTGTCGAAGCTCACGTCGGCGAATGTGGGCGGCGGGATCAGCTGAGCGATCAGACGTTCCGGTGTGACGCTGGGCTGCCGATCTACCAGATGTGCGACATCACTGGACCCGTGCATGCACGCACCCTATCGGCGTGCTGTGATTCTTCGTATGTCCGGCGACGCTGACGGGACGCAGTTCACACTGTTGGGCCGCGTGGGGGAACTCGGTCCGGCCGATCTCGCAGCGCGCTACACCTACCCCGACGGGCTGCGGTCCTGCTGGGTGCGCGCCAACATGATCGCCTCCGCCGACGGCGGCGCGACCAGCGGCGGTAAATCCGGCGAGCTCGGCGGTGCCGGGGACCGCGCGCTGTTCGCGGCGCTGCGCGAACACGCCGACGTCATCCTGGTGGGGGCGTCCACGGTGCGGGTGGAGAACTACTCGGGCGCGCAGCTCGGCGCCGCCGCGCGCCTCGAGCGGCAGCGCAGGGGTCAGTCGGAGGTGCCGCCGATCGCTGTCCTCACCCGCTCCGGGCAGCTCGACCATGACCTCAAGCTCTTCCACCGCACCGAGGTGACGCCGCTGATCCTGACGACCTCCGACGCACTCGACGACACCCGCCGGCGACTGGGCCGGCTCGCCGAGGTGCTCGACGCCTCCGGCGCCGACCCGCGATCGGTGGACCTGCGCACCGCGCTGCAGATGCTTGCCGAGCGCGGTCTGCTGCGGGTGCTCACCGAAGGCGGTCCGGCCATCCTCGGCATGTTCACCGAGGCGGACCTGCTCGACGAACTGTGCCTGACGGTCGCGCCGGTGCTCGTCGGCGGCGAGGCGAACCGGATCGTCACCGGCCCCGGCGAGGTGCACAGCGACATGGAACTGCTGCACGCGCTCACCGACGACCGCGGTTATCTGTACCTGCGCTACATCCGCGACCGGCTCGGCCGCGGCAGCTAGATTCGCGGCTCGGCCGCGGCAGCTAGATACCCGCCGGTCAGTACTGTGGTGCCCATGCGTCGTCTGGTGCCGGCTGTCGTGCTGTCGATGGCCGTCGTGCTCCCGCTGGCGGCCTGCTCCCCCGGCCTGGCCGCCAACCCCCGCTTCGCGACCGACTCCGGCGCCGGCCCCCAGGGTGAGCCGCAAACCAGCGACCAACCCGCCGGACCGCCCGCCGTCGAGGCTCCGAAGAACGACCTCTCCTGGCGGGACTGCACCTCGCGGGTGTTCGCCGCCGCGGCCGTGGAAGCGCTGCCGGGGGTGAAGCTCGACTGCGCCAGCTACGACGCGGACCTGGATCCGATCAACGGCGCCACCGGCACCGTGAGCATCGGCGTGGTGCGCGCGACGTCCGTGCAGACCCCCGCCGACGCCGGCCCGCTCGTGATGACCACAGGCTCGGACGTGCCGTCATCGGTGCAGCTGCCGGTATGGCTGTCCCGGGCGGGCGCCGACGTCCTCGCGAGCCACCCGATCGTGTCGGTGGACCGCCGCGGCATCGGCATGTCCGGGGCGCTGGACTGCCGCGACCTGTTCGACCGGCAGGAGATGTTCGAGCAGGCCCAGTTCCAGGCCGGCGACGATCCCGTCGCCAACCTGGCAGCGATCACCATGACCGCGACGACCAGCTGCACCGACACCATCGCCCCGGGTGACTCGGCCTACGACAACGCGCATGCCGCCGAGGACATCGAACGGCTGCGCACCACCTGGGACGTGCCCGCACTGGCCCTGCTCGGCATCGGCAACGGCGCCCAGGTGGCGCTGGCCTACGCGGGGTCGCATCCGAACAAGGTCGCCCGCCTGCTGCTGGACTCGCCGCTGCCGCTGGGAATCTCGGCTGAAGCCGCGACCGAACAGCGGGTCAAGGGCGAACAGGCCGCGCTCGACGCGTGGGCCACCCAGTGCCTGGCCACCAACTGTCCGGCCGGGCCCGATCCGTTGGGTGCGGTCGACGCGCTGCTCGCCGACGCGCGCGCGGGCCGCGGACCCGGCGGGGCGTCGGTGGCCGCGGTCGCCCACGCCATCTCGACCGCGCTGGGCTACCCGCGCGCCGGCCGCGTCGACGCGGGCAACGAGCTCGCACTGGCCGTCGCCGACGCCCGCAACGGCGACACCAACCGATTCAACAACCTCATCAACCAGGCCGAGACCCTGCGCCAGACCGACGGACAGTTCGTCAACACCTGCAGCGACGCACTGAACCGGCCCACCCCCGATCGGGTCCGGGAACTCGTGGTCGCGTGGGGCAAGATGTATCCGCAGTTCGGCACCGTGGGTGCGTTGGACATGGTCAAGTGCCTCAACTGGCCCAGCGGCAGCGCCCCGAAAGAGCCCAGCGGCCTGGAGATCCCGACCCTGCTGCTGGGCGTGCAGAACGACCCGATCGTCGGCAACGAAGGCGTCGCGGCCGTGGCCGCCACCGCCATCAACGCCGGCTCGGCGAACCGGCGGGTGATGTGGCAGGGCATCGGACACGGCGCGACGATCTACTCGCCCTGCGCCCTGCCCCCCGCGATCGAATACCTCAAGACCGGTCAGCTTCCGTCCACCGACACGTACTGCCCGGCCTGACGGTTCCCTGGGAACCCTGCGGTACGGTGCGGGGCGTGCGCGATCTTGTTCTGACGGTTTTCCGGCCTCGCACGACACCTCCCACCACGGCGTCGGTGCTGCGATCCATCCTGTGGCCGTTGGCCATCATGGCGGTGATCCACCGCAGCTACGTGCTCGTCTTCAACCGCTACATCACCGACGACTTCGCGCCCGTCTACCGGGCTGTCATCAACTTCAAGTTCGGCTGGGACATCTACAACGAGCACTTCGACCACGTCGACCCGCACTACCTCTATCCCCCGGGCGGCACGCTGATCATCGCGCCGTTCGGCTATTTGCCCGAGGTCGCGTCGCGCAACTGGTTCATCTTCTTCAATACCGTCGCGATCATCCTGGCCGGCTATTTCCTTCTGCGGCTGTTCAACTACACGCTGTCCTCGGTGGCGGCGCCGGCGCTGCTGCTGGCGATGTTCTGCACCGAAAGCGTCACCAACACACTGGTGTTCGGCAACATCAACGGCGTCATCCTGCTGCTGGAGGTGCTGTTCTTCCGGTGGCTGCTGGACGGCAACCGCAGCCACGAATGGTGGGCCGGGGTAGCCATCGGCCTGACCCTGGTGGTCAAACCGCTGATCGCGCCGCTGCTGCTGCTGCCGCTGCTGAACCGGCAGTGGCGGGCGCTGGTGACCGCGTTCCTGGTGCCGGTCGCGTTCAACCTCGCGGCCTGGCCGCTGATCAGCGACCCGATGAACTTCGTTACCCGCACGGTGCCGTACATCCTGTCCACCCGCGACTACTTCAACAGCTCCATCCTGGGCAACGGCATCTACTACGGCCTGCCGATGTGGCTGATCATGGCGCTGCGGGTCACGTTTGTGGTGCTCGGCGTGATCGCGCTGTGGCTGCTGTACCGCTACTACCGAACCCGCGATCCGTTCTTCTGGATGCTGACCTCGTCCGGAGTGCTGCTGGTGACCTCCTGGCTGGTGCTGTCGCTGGGGCAGGGCTACTACTCGATCGTGCTGTTCCCGTTCCTGATGACCGTGGTGCTGCCCAATTCGGTGATCCGCAACTGGGTGGCCTGGCTGGCTGCGTACGGGTTCCTGACCATGGACCGCTGGCTGCTGTGGCAGCTTCCGTCGACCGGGCGCGCACTGGAATACCTGAAGATCACCTTCGGCTGGTCGCTGATGGCGGTGGTGATCTTCTCCGTGCTGTTGTTCCGCTACCTCGACGCCAAACGGGACGGCCGCCTCGACGAGGGCATCGATCCGCCGTGGATGAAGCAGCTGGCCCCGGCGGTCAAGTCGTCCGAGTAGCCTGAAACCCATGACAGGTCCCAAGCTCGAACTCACCGACGACCAATGGCGCGAACGGCTGACGCCGCAGGAGTTCGCGGTGCTGCGGCGGGCCGGTACCGAGCGTCCGTTCACCGGTGAGTACACCGACACCAAGACCGAGGGTGTATACCAGTGCCGCGCCTGCGGCGCCGAATTGTTCCGCAGCACCGAGAAGTTCGAGTCGCACTGCGGCTGGCCGTCGTTCTTCGACCCGGCCGATTCTGACGCGGTGATCCTGCGGCGCGACGACTCGCTGGGCATGCGCCGGGTCGAGGTGCTGTGCGCCAACTGCCACAGTCACCTGGGCCACGTCTTCGAGGGTGAGGGCTACCCGACCCCGACCGATCAGCGCTACTGCATCAACTCGATCTCGCTGCGGCTGGTGCCGACGGAGTCACAGCAGTCCTGACACCTGGGCCGTCGTGACGGCGATGGCCGGCTGCCGCATCAGGGCAGCGCGGCCACCAGCTGCTCGACCGACACCCGCGGGCCGGTGAAGAACGGCGTCTCCTCGCGCACGTGACGGCGCGCGTCCGTGGCCCGCAGATCCCGCATCAGGTCGACGATGCGGTGCAGTTCCGGCGCCTCGAACGCCAGCAGCCATTCGTAGTCGCCGAGCGCGAACGCCGGCACCGTGTTTGCGCGCACGTCCTTGTAGCCGCGCGCGGCCATCCCGTGCTCGGCGAGCATGCGGCGACGCTCGTCGTCGGGAAGCAGGTACCACTCCAGGGACCGCACGAACGGGTAGACGCAGATGTAGGCGCCGGGCTCCTCGCCGGCCAGAAACGCCGGGATGTGGCTCTTGTTGAACTCGGCCGGCCGGTGCAGCGCCACGTTGCTCCACACCGGGGCGGACGCCCGGCCCAGCGCGGTGGTGCGCCGCAAATCCGAGTAGGTCTTCTGCAGAGCCTCGACGGTCGGCGCGTGGGTCCACATCATGAAATCGGCGTCCGCGCGCATCCCGGCGACGTCGTAGAGGCCGCGCACGACCACTCCCGAATCCTCCTGCCGTTTCAGGAAGGTCGCGGTCTCGTCGACGACGGCTGCCCGGGCGTCATCCGCGGTGTCGAGCACACCCGGTTTCACCGCGAACACCGAGAACATCAGGTAGCGGATCGTCGAGTTCAGTTCGTCGTAATCGAGCTTGGCCATGCGCCTATCGTGCCACGCACACGGCTGTGATCCAGCACGTCATCGGGCGGCGGGCGCTGGGCCGACCATCAGCGCGGCCACCGCCCGGGTCGCCGCCGCGACACACGCGGGCACACCGATGCCGTCCAGGTAGGCGCCGGCGACCGCGAGCCCCCTGGGCAGCCCGGCGCGCAGCTCGGCGACCAGCGCGGCGTGCCCCGGACCGTACTGCGGCATCGCGTCGATCCAGCGGACCACGCGCGCGTCGACGGGTTCCACCGTGATGCCGAACAACGTCGTCAGATCCTGCGCCGCCCAGGTCAGCAGGTCCTCGTCGCCAGTGCTGCCCGCGAGATCATCGCCGAAGCGGCCGTAGGACAGCCGCACCATCTCCACGTTGGCCCGTCGTCCCCACTTGCGCGACGACAGCGTGACCGCCTTGGTGCGCAACCGGCCGGGGCCGGCGACGAGCACCCCGGACTGTTCGGGCAGTGGGGTGCCGCCCGGCAGCGCCAGCGCCACGACCGCCGCCGACGCCACCGGGATCCGGCGGGCCGCCGCCGCGGTCTGCGGGGCGAGGTCGGCGATCAGCGCCGGCAGCCGCGGTGCGGGCACCGCGAGCACCACGGCGTCGGCCGGCCAGCGGACGCCCTCGTCGTCGACCACCTCCCAACCGCTGCCCGCCGGGCGCACGGTGTGCGCCGCGACCTGCGCCCAGTCCAGATCCGCCTGCCGCACCAGTTCGTCGACCAGCACCTGGTAGCCGCCGTCGATGGCGCCGAACACCGAGCCGGGCTGGGGCGGCGGCAGCGCCAGCGACACCGCCTCGGTCAGATTGCGCGCCCCGCCGTCGAGGGCCGCGGCGACCGTCGGTGCGCCCGCGCGGATGCCGATGGTCGCCGCGGAGCCGGCGTACACCCCGCCCAGCAGCGGGTCGACCGAGCGGATCACGACCTGCTCGCCGAACCGGTCACCGACGAGCTCCGCCACCGACGGGTCGGCGCCCTGCCGCCAGGTGAAGGGTCGCCGCGGCTCGTCGAGCATCCACCGGATGGTGGCGTCGTCGACCAAACCGGTCAACGCGGTCGGCCGCGACGGAATGCCCTGCACGGTGTCCGCGGGCAGCTGGTGCAGCCTGCCCCCGCTGTAGATCAGCGGCCGTGCACCCGAGGTGGCGATCTGTCGGCCGGCCAGCCCGAGCTCGTTGAGCAGAGCCGGCACTTCCGGTCGACGGGCGACGAACGCCTCCGCGCCGACGTCGAGGAGTTGCCCGCCGACACGTTCGGTGCGCAGCACCCCACCCAG
The DNA here is from genome assembly GCF_025263565.1 of Mycobacterium sp. SMC-8. NCBI lineage: Bacteria > Bacillati > Actinomycetota > Actinomycetes > Mycobacteriales > Mycobacteriaceae > Mycobacterium > Mycobacterium sp. SMC-8. The sequence goes on along the minus strand of NZ_CP079865.1, from coordinate 4,095,914 downwards.
CCGGTCGGCGGGGTCGAGCACCGTGATCGACGCATCGGGGCCTGCGGCGACGCGCAACCGGTACGCCGCGGCCAGACCCGAGATACCGCCGCCGACGACGCAGTACCGCAGCGGAGCCGCCGCGCTCACAGCTCGTGCACCAGCGCCACGGCGTCGGTGATCACGGCGGGATCGGTGGCCGGCAGCACGCCGTGCCCAAGGTTGAACACATGCCCGACCGCGCCGGCGTCGATCGCCCGCCTGCCGTCCTCCACCACCGCGCGCACCGCACGGTCGACCACGGGCCAGCCGGCCAGCAGCAGCACCGGGTCCAGGTTGCCCTGCAGCGCAGTTCCGGGCCGCACCCGCGTCGCGGCGTCGTGCAGCGCCGTGCGCCAGTCGACGCCCACCACGGCGGGCACTCCATGACCGGTGACAGCCTCGGACATGGCGCCCAGCAGCTCGGCGGTGCCGACCCCGAAGTGCGTCATCGGCACCCCGTACCCGGCCAGCGACGCGAACACGCGCGCGCTGTGCGGCAGCACGTACGCCCGGTAGTCCGCCAGCGACAGCGTGCCCGCCCACGAATCGAACACCTGGATGGCATCCACCCCGGCCTCGACCTGGGTGCGCAGGAACGCGATCGTGACGTCGGTCAGCGCGGCCATCAACGCGTGCCATGTGTCGGTCTCGCCGAACATCATCGCCTTGGTGCGTTCGTGGTTGCGGCTCGGCCCGCCCTCGACCAGGTAGGACGCCAGAGTGAACGGCGCGCCGGCGAACCCGATCAACGGGACGTCGCCCAGCTCGGCGACCAGCTGGCCCACCGCGGTGGCCACCGGAGCCACCTGGCCCGGTTCCAGCGGGCGGATCCCGGCGACGTCGCCGGCCGTGCGGATCGGATGCGCGATCACCGGTCCGACGTCGGGGACGATGTCGAGGTCGATCCCGGCGGCCCGCAGCGGAACCACGATGTCGGAGAACAGAATGGCCGCATCGACACCATGCCTGCGCACCGGCTGCAGCGTGATCTCAGTGATCAGGTCGGCGTCGAAACAGGCCTGCATCATGGTGTTCTTGGCCCGCAGTTCCCGGTACTCGGGCAGCGACCGGCCCGCCTGTCGCATCAGCCACACCGGCACCCGGAGCGGCTTGCGACCGGCGACGGCGGCCAGGTACGGGGATTCGGGCAGCTCACGGCGCGTGTTCATCGCCCACCATGCTGCCATGCCCGCTGATGCCCGAATCGGCGCGCCATGAGCACAGACCTGGCCGAATCCGCTAGCGTCAAACGACGTGACCACCGCCGAACCGGCTCCATTCCGTGAAGCGGTGGCGGCGATGAATGCCACCACCGTACGGCCGGAGATCGAGCTGGGCCCGATCCGGCCGCCGCAACGCCTGGCGCCGTTCAGTTATGCGCTGGGCGCCGAGGTCAAGCACGCCGAGACGGCGATCATCCCCGAACGTTCCGAGGGTGACGCATTCGGCCGGCTGATCCTGCTGCACGACCCCGAGGGCGCCGACGCCTGGGACGGCACGATGCGCCTCGTTGCCTACATCCAGGCCGACCTGGACTCCTCGGAAGCCGTTGATCCGCTGCTGCCCGAGGTGGCATGGAGTTGGCTCGTCGACGCGCTCGCCGCGCGCGGCGACCACGTCACCGCGCTGGGCGGCACCGTCACCGCGACCACGTCGGTGCGCTACGGGGACATCTCGGGCCCGCCGCGTGCCCACCAGTTGGAGCTGCGCGCCTCCTGGACTGCCACCGACCTCGAACTCGGCCCCCATGTGGAGGCGTTCTGCGAGGTGCTCGAACACGCCGCGGGACTGCCGCCCACCGGGGTGACCGACCTGAGTTCCCGCACCCGCGCCTGAACCATATGTCCGATTCCGACACGCCAGGCTCGTCGCTGGACGCCGACGACGCCCACCACACCGACGGCGCCGACGAGCAGGTCCCCGATGCCGAACCGCTGCTGACCCCCCGCGAGGGCGTGCCCGGGGTGTCCGTCAGCCGCTACGAGATCGCCGAGGCCGCGGATCGGCTGGCCGCCGGGCACGGACCCTTCGCGATCGATGCCGAGCGGGCCTCGGGCTTCCGGTACTCCAACCGCGCCTACCTGGTTCAGATCCGGCGGGCGGGGGCGGGCACGGTACTGATCGACCCGGTCAGCCACGGCGGCGACACCCTCGAGGTGCTCGCGCCCGTGGCGGAAGTGCTCGCCGACGCCGAATGGGTGCTGCACGCCGCCGACCAGGATCTGCCGTGCCTGGCCGAGATCGGCATGCGGCCCCCGTCGCTCTACGACACCGAACTGGCCGGACGGCTGGCCAACTACGAACGCGTGAACCTCGCGGCGATGGTGCAGCGCCTGCTGGGTCTGCAGCTGACCAAGGGCCACGGCGCGGCGGACTGGTCGAAGCGCCCGTTGCCCGACGAGTGGCTGAATTACGCGGCGCTGGATGTCGAAGTTCTCGTCGAACTGCGCCACGCGATCGACGAGGTGCTGCAGCAGCAGGGCAAGTCCGAGTGGGCGGCCCAGGAATTCGAGTTCCTGCGCACGGTCGAGCCCACTCCGACGCGCCGCGATCGCTGGCGGCGGACCTCGGGCATCCACAAGGTGCGCGATCCGCGCGCGTTGGCCGCGGTGCGGGAACTGTGGACCACCCGCGACCAGATCGCGCGGCGGCGCGACATCGCCCCCGGCCGCATCCTGCCCGACAGCGCGATCGTCAACGCCGCCACAGTGAACCCGGACAGCGTCGAAAAGCTCACGGCGCTACCGATTTTCGGTGGATCCAAGCAGCGGCGCAATGCTCAGGTGTGGCTGGACGCGTTGGCCCGGGCCCGGACCGGCGACCTGCCCGATCTCCTGGAGCCGTCCAATGGTCCCCCGCCGGCGTCCCGGTGGGCACGTCGTAAGCCCGAGGCCGCGGCCCGGCTGGAGGCCGCGCGCACCGAACTGTCCGCACTCGCGCAACAGATCTCGGTGCCGGTCGAGAACCTGCTGGCACCAGAGCTCGTGCGCCGGTTGTGTTGGGACTGGCAGCCTGTCGACGGGACCGAGGCCACCACCGCCGCGGTGGACGCTTTTCTGCGCGGATCGGCTGCGCGTCAGTGGCAGCGTGAACTGACCGTGCCCGTGCTGGCGAAGGCGCTCACGGCTGCCGGCTGACGACCGTGTCGACGTCGTCGACGAAGTGCCACCACCCCTCGTCCGGTGCTTCCAGGTGCGGTCAGCGGCCGGTCGACACCAGCTTGATCGCGGCCGCTTCCACGGTCTCCTCGGACAGCAGCACCTCTAACGCAGCGTCGCCGAGCGGAATGTAGCTGTCGTGGCTGGCCACCCGCGCCAGCGCGCCGGTGTAGCCGTGGTCGATCAATGCCGTCAAGATGCCCTCGCTGACGCCGCCGCTCTCGCGGGTCTCGTCGACCACGAGCACCCGACCGGTCAACTCGGCCTCGGCGAGCATGTCGGCCAGCGGAAGCGGTGCCAGCCAGCGCAGGTCCACCACCCGCACGTCGATGTCGCGTGCGGCGAGTCTGCGCGCGACCCGCAGGCTCATCCGCAGCCCGTTGCCGAAGGTGAGGATGGTCAGATCGCGGCCGGCGCCGTAGCCCCGCGCCCGTCCGATCGGCACCGCGCCGCCACTGTCGGGAGCAAGCCATCGATCGTCGCCGTCGTCGTGCAGGTCGCGGGTGTGGTACAGCGCGATCGGTTCGAGGAACAAGCACACCACGCCGGCCGCCCGCGCGGCCGCCACACACGTGCGCATCATCGCCGCGGCATCGTCGGGCCGGGCAGGTGACGCGACGATCACGCCGGGCAGGTCGCGGATCGCGGTGATCGAGTTGTCGTTGTGGAAGTGTCCGCCGAACCCTTTCTGGTAGCCGTAGCCGGCGATGCGCACCACCATCGGGTTGCGGTATTGCCGGTCGGAGAAGAACTGCAGCGTCGCGCCCTCACCGCGGATCTGGTCGGCCGCGTTGTGCAGGTACGCCAGGTACTGGATCTCGGGAATCGGCAGCAGCCCCGAGATGCCCGCGCCCAGCGCGAGCCCGAGAATCGACTGCTCGTCGAGCAGGGTGTCGAACACGCGGGCGGTACCGGCCCTGGCCTGCAGCCCGCGCGTCACGCCGTAGACGCCGCCTTTGCGGCCCACGTCCTCGCCGAAGATCATCGCCTCCGGGTACCGGGCCAGCACATCGGCCAGCGCCCGGTTGATGCCCTGGGCCACCGTCAGCGGCGCCGACTCCGTGCCGACGGGTTCGGCCTCCGCGGCGGCGCGCCCGGCCCGCACCGCCTCGTCGAAAGCGTCGGTCAACGGCGCCATCACCGCCCGCGGACTGTCCAGTTGCGGCAGGTCGGCGACCTCCTCGGCCACAGCGAGCACTTCGGCGCGCTTGGCCTCGCAGCGGTCCAGCACCTGCGCGGGGGTGAGCACGCCCGCCTCGACGAGGAGGCGCGCGGTGCACAACACCGGGTCGCGTTCGTAGTCGGCAGTGATTTCGTCGTTCTTGCGGTAGCCGGGCTCGTAATCCGAGCCGGCATGTCCCATCAGTCGCACGGTGCGCAGATGCAGGAATGCCGGACGGCGTTTGGCCCGAACGTATTCGGCGGCCTGCCCGGCGACGGTCAGCACCTCGGGCAGGTTCGTCCCGTCGGCGGTGAAGTACCTCAGGTCCTCGCGGCCGCGATAGGTGCGCGCGATCCAGCCCCGCGGGGTCTTGACGCTGATGCCGATGCCGTTGTCCTCGCAGACGAACAGCAGCGGCAACGGCATGCCCTGGTAGGCGGTGTGCATCGCGGTGTTGATCGCGCCGACGGCGGTCGAGTGGTTGGCCGACGCATCACCGAAGCTGCACACCGCCAGCGCGTCGGCAGGCCATGCGCTGTCCGCCTGCAGCTTGCGCGCCCGCACGATCGCGAACGCCACGCCGACCGCTCGCGGCAGGTGCGAGGAGATGGTCGACGTCTGGGGGATCACGGCGAGGTCGTGTCGGCCGAACACCTTGTGCCGTCCGCCCGAGATCGGCTCGTCGGTGGACGCGACCATACCGAGCAGCACGTCGCGCAGCGGATCGCTGCCTGGCACCTGCTGTGCGCGGGCCAGGAAGAACCCGCCGGAACGGTAGTGCAGCAGCGCCGGGTCGGTGGGGCGCAGCGCGGCCGCGACGGCGGCGTTGCTCTCGTGACCGGAGGAACCGATCGTGTAGAAACCCTTGCCCTGGGCGCGCAACCAGCGGGCGGCCAGGTCCAGAAGCCGGCTACCCAGCTGCGCGTCGAACACGTCGATGCAGTCCTGGGCGCAAACCCCCTGCAACGCATCGTATTTCCCGGCGTCCGGCGCGGTCAGCGACGAGACGACCGTGGTGAAGTACTCGTCGATCGGTTCTGCCACAGCGACTCCTGGCGATCAGCGGAACGCGGCGACGCCGGTGAGGGCCTGCCCGATCATCAGCGTATGCATCTCGCTGGTGCCCTCGTAGGTCAGCACCGACTCCAGATTGTTGGCGTGGCGCATGACCGGGTATTCGCCGGTGATGCCGCTGGCTCCCAGAATGGTGCGCGAGGTCCGGGCGATCTCGATGGCCTCGCGGACGTTGTTGAGCTTGCCCAGGCTCACCTCTTCGGGGCGCAGACCGGTGGCGTCCTTGGCCCGGCCCAGATGCAGGGCCAACAGCAACGCCTTGCCATACTCCAGCGTCATGTCGGCGAGCTTCTGCTGGGTCAGCTGGAAGCCGCCGATGGGCCGGTCGAACTGCTCACGCGACTGCGCGTAGTTCAGCGCGCTCTCCAGGCAGTCCCTGGCCGCGCCGACGGCCCCGAAGATGATGCCGAACCGGGCTTCGTTGAGGCAGCTCAGCGGCGCCCGGAGGCTGGTCGCGCCGGGCAGCCGAGCGCTGTCGGGAAGGCGGACTCCGTCGAGCACCAGCTCGCTCGTGACCGACGCACGCAGCGACATCTTCGCCTTGATGGTGCGGGCGGTGAACCCCGGGGTGTCGGTCGGGACGGCGAATCCGCGGATCCCGTCCTCGGTGCGCGCCCACACGATCGCGACGTCGGCCACCGAACCATTGGTGATCCACATCTTGGTGCCGTCGAGGATCCAGTCGTCTCCCGAGCGGGTGGCGCGGGTGCGCATGCCCGACGGGTTGGATCCGAAGTCGGGTTCGGTCAGTCCGAAGCAGCCGATCTTGTGCCCGGTGGCCATCTCGGGCAGCCACTGCTGCTTCTGCTCCTCGCTGCCGAAGGCGTGCAGCGCGAACATCGCCAGCGAGCCCTGCACGCTGACCAGCGACCGGATTCCGGAGTCGCCTGCCTCGAGTTCGAGGCAGGCCAGGCCGTAGGCCACCGCCGAGGTACCCGCGCAGCCGTAGCCCTGCAGATGCATGCCGAGCAGTCCGAGGTCGCCGAGTTCTACGGCCAGTTCACGCACGGGCAGTTCGCCACGCTCGTACCAGGTCGCGATGTCCGGGCTGATGCGCGCTTTCACCAGCGCGCGCACGGTGTCTCGGATCTGGCGCTCCTCGTCGTCGAGCAGGCTGTCGACGCGTAGCAGCACATCGGGGGTGGTCGGACCGGTGTGCGGCGAAAGCTGGCCGGACATGGTGTCTCCTTACATCGTGGTGGGGTGGTCAGCAGCAGCCGGAGCTATGCGCTCCGACGGGCACGGGGCGCCCGGACTCTGGTCGTGGCCGAGTGCCTCGCCAGGTCACGGAGCGGCTCGGCGGCGGGGTCTGCTCGCTGCGGGTGGCGACCAGCGGGACGCCGTCGACCAGCACCGTCGCGATACCGGGAAGGTCGCCGAGGGCGAAGGACTCCAGCGCATCGGTGGCCATCGAACCCGTGATCGGGCCCAGCACCAGCAGATCGGCCGGTCGGCCCTCGGCGATCACCCCGGTGTCCAAGCCGTGGGCGGCCGCGGTCTGCCCGGTCGCCGCGGCGACGGCCGCCACCGGGTCGACCCCGCACACCGACGCGAGATAGCAGACCGCGCGCAACATCCCGCGCGGGATGACGCCGGTGCCGCCGGGGGTGTCGGTGCCGAGGGTGAGCCGGTCCAGCCTGCCGAGCCGCGTGAGTTCGTCGACGACGATCCCGGTGGCCCGGTAGTTGTTCGAACTGCAGACCTCGACGTGGGTGTCGGGCAGACGATCGATGATCGCCAGGATATCGGCGTCCGGTGGCGGGATGGGGCCGCCGGAGATGTGCCCGACAACGTCGGGACCCACGGCCGTCACCACGTCGGCGCCGGCGACCCGGCTCGACCCCGACCGAGACACGCCACCGGAGTGCAGCTTCACGGTCATTCCGCGCTCGTGCGCCCAGCGGACGTAGCGCTGGGCCTCGCCGTCGCCCAACCTGCTCCAGTCGTAGAAGATGAACTTGAGCTGGTCGATGCCCTCACGGTGGGCCCGGTCGAAGTGCTCTTCGGTCATCCCCGGCACCAGCAGCACCGTGCCCGCGTTCACCTTGACCCCGGACGGCCGCATCCTTCCGGTGGTGTGCTTGGACGTGATCGCGATCGACAGCACGAGTTCGGGGGTGAGGGCGTCGAGCGCCAGCCCGGGGATGTGCAGTTCGCCGGCCGAGACCATCGAGGTGGTCCCGCCGTGCAGATAGTTGTGGATCCAGCCGATCGCATCCTGGGCCGGCGTCCACTCCCCGAAAGTGGGGTGGACGTGCCCGTCGACCAGACCGGGCATCACCGTCAGCCCGCCCGCCGAGAGCACCTGGTCGGGTGCTGCGGCGCTGACCCCGATCCCGGCCACCAACCCGTCCTCGACGAGCAGGGTGGTGTCGCGCACCGGGGCGACCCGCGGGTCGCCGTGCACCAGGAGGCCGATGTCCTCCACGAGCAGGGTCGTCACCTAGCGCCTCCTTGATTGGATTTTGTATACACTATCGTCCTGCCCCGTCTTCTGGGAAGTCATCGTCGTCGCCCCCGTGCGGAATGTCCTGCGCGTCAACGCCGGAACGGCGAAGACCACCACCAGCACGATCACCGCGCCGGCCAGGTTCATCGCGAGCCGCACGCCTCCCTCGTACCAGGGGAAGAGCTCCGGGTACTCGCTGATCACCAGGAGCACCGGCGGACCCGTCACCGCCCACCAGGTGTAGTTCACCGGCCGCAGGGCCATCGCCAGCGTGAACAACACCACGCTGACGACCGCGACCATCGGTATCGACGGATGCGTCCCGAGCAGCACCGCCGCGATCAGGGCCCCCACGGCATTACCCGAAAGTCGCTGCGCCAGGCGCATTCCCGTGTCCCCAGCCGCGGGCTGCACGGTGAGCACCACGCTGGTGACAAGCCAGTGTCCGCCGACCAGGTCCTCGGGCAGCAGACCGGCGACGCTCACCGCCACCGCGACGGCCACCCCCACCCGCACCGCGTGCGGCCATGACTCACGCCAGCCCCGCTCGGCCGCGGGCGCCGTGGGGGCCGCCGTCCCGCGCCGCCGGCGCAGCGCCTCGGCACACACGAACCACGCCGTCCACGCGACGGCCACCACCAGCGCGCCGGCCGCATAGGGCAACAGCCGTTCCGCGCCACCGTCGTCAGGCACGTCGACCGCGACCAGCACCACCGCCAGCGCGGCCGTCGGGCCGACCCGGGCCAGCAGGCCACCGCACACCGCGGCCGCGACGGTCACGCCCGCCAGCGCCGTCGGGTGACCGACCGTCAGCACGGCCAGCGCCGCGCCGGTCAGCACCGCCAGCGCGCGGATCGCGATGGTCGCGAACGCCGCCCGCCACGTCGGCGGCAGCGACGGCACCGCGGTCAACACGAATCCCAGCCCCATCGCCGACCCGAGCTCGGCGTGTCCGACCGCCGCGGTGGCCACGAGGATCGCGCCGAGCCCGGCCGCCAGCCAGGCCGCCATCCCCCACCGGCTCGCGCCGACCGGCCTCAGCAGCTCGGCGGGTCGTCGACGCCGCAGGGCGGGCGGCACCGCCGAGGTGGGCTCACCGTCAGGACTCGGCACTGTCCGCGCCATCGGCGGGCGCCGCCGCGGCGTCCAGTACCGCCGCCACGATGCCCTGATAGCCGGTGCATCGGCACACGTTGCCCGACAACGCTTCCCGCACCGACTCGGCGGTCAGCGGTTTCTCCGCATCCGGGTCGCGGAGCAACTCGACGGCGCTGACCAGAAATCCCGGGGTGCAGAACCCGCACTGCAGCCCGCCGCAGCGGGTGAACGCCTGCTTGAGGCGCGCGGCCTCCTCGAACTGGTCGAGTCCCTCCACGGTGTCGACCCGCAGTCCGTCGGCCTGCACCGCGAGCATCAGGCACGCCCGTCCGGAACGACCGTCGATGAACACCGTGCACGCCCCGCAGACCCCGTGTTCGCAACCCAGATGCGTTCCGGTGAGCCCGAGTTCGTCGCGGAGGAAGTCGGCGAGTGTGAGCCGCGGCGCCACGGCGCGGGAGATCTGCCTGCCGTTCACGATCAACGAGATGGCCACCTGCGCGGGTGTGTCAGCGTGCATCGTGCTCCCTTCCGGCCGTGCAGGCGCGCCGGTGCGCAGCGGTCATCGCCTCGGTCAGCGCGGACGCGCAAAGCCGCCGCGCATAGTCGGTGTCGTCGGCGACCGGTTCGGTGCCGCCGGCCCACCGCCGGCCCAGCTGCTGCCACAACCGCTCGGACGGCAGCTCGCCGACGACGTCGTCGCCGCCGAACAGCAGCGGCCGGTCGGCCACGCTCAGCACGCCGGCACGCAGCGCCGAGACCCGCCCGTCCGGTCCGAGGGTGAGCATGCAGCCCGCGCCGGCCAGGCCGTAATCACCGTGCTGGTGGGCATATTCGATAAAACCCCAGCCCTGGTCCGGTCGGATCGCGGGCACCGAGATCCAGGTGATCATCTCGTCGGGCGCCAGCGCGCTGGTGTAGAACGACACGAACATCTCGTCCGCGCCGACCGTGCGCCGCCCGGACGACGACGACTCGACATGGAAGGTCGCGTCGAGAACCAGTGTGGCCAAGGGCATTTCCGCGGCAGGGTCGGCGTGCGCGACCGAACCGCCGATGGTACCGCGGTTGCGGATGCCGACGTGCCCGATGTGCCGCGCCGCCTCGGCCAGCAACGGGGCGCGCGCCGCGATCAGTGGGTCCACCTCGACGGTGCGGTGCGTCACCAGCGCGCCCAGGATCAGGTCGTCGGTGTCGTCGAAGACCCGGTTCAGCTCGGTCAGCCGGCCGATGTCGATCACCGCCGAGGGCCGGGCCAGGCGCAGGTTCATCAGCGTCAACAGCGACTGGCCACCCGCCAGCAGTTTGGCGTCGGGATCGGCGGCCAGCAGATCCAGTGTTCCGGCGACGGTTTCGGGCCGGTGGTAGTCGAAGGGCGCCGGCTTCACGACGCCACCCTCTGCATCGCCCGGCACAGCTCACCGGTCTGGATCGGCGTGCTGGTGACGTGCAGGCCACCGCCGACGGCGTCATCGACGGCCCCGGCCACCGCCGAGTACACGGCGATGGTGCCGCTCTCCCCCGCACCGCGCACGCCGAGCGGATTGACCGGGGTGGCGACGGGCAGGTGGTTCACGATCACGTCCGGCACATCGGTGGTCAGCGGAAGGTGGTAGGCCGCGAAGGTGGTCGACGTCGGCTCCCCGGTGGGCGAATACCGCCACGCCTCGAAGAGCGCACCGCCGATCCCCTGGGCCACGCCGCCGATGATCTGGCCCTCGACGATGCGCGGGTTGATCTCCCGGCCTCCTTCATGGGAAACCGCGTAGCGCAGCACCTTCACGATCCCGGTGCGGCGGTGCACACCCACGATCACCGCGTGCACCCCCATGGTCCAGGTGACCGTCTCGACCCGGTACACCGATGTCACGTCGAGCGCCGCACCGCCCTCGCCGGCACCCCCGACACGGCTCGCCGCGGCCAGCTCGTCCCAGCCCAGCACCTCGCGGCCCGCGGTGAAGCGGCCGTCCGCATAGTCGGCGTGCCCGACGCCCATCAGGTCCGCGGCCCGCGCCGCGCCGAGCGCGACCAGCTCACGGCACGCCTGGTGTACCGCCGAGCCCGCCAGGACTGCCGACCGGCTGGCGAACGTGCCCACCCCTTCGGGGAGGCGCTCGGTGTCCGAGGCCACGTAGCGCACCCGTTCCAGCGGGACCTCAAGCGCATCCGCGGCCACCTGCGCGAAGACCGTCTCGTGTCCCTGGCCCGCCGAGGCCGCCCCCGCCGTGACCTCGAACCGGCCGTCGGGCAGCAGCCGCACCCGCCCGGTCTCGTGCGGCCCGCGCCCGGTGGCCTCCAGGTAGGACGACAGCCCGTAACCGATGCGGTGGTCCGGATTTTGGAGGGCGCACACGTCGGCCTCCGACGGCGGCAGCGCTGCCAGGACCGACTCCAGGCACGCGAGGTAGTCGCCACCGTCGTAGACGATCGGGACCCCGTCGCGGTACGGGATGGGCCGCGGATAGGGCATGTCGGCGGCGGTCAGCAGGTTGCGCCTGCGGATCTCGGCGCCCGAGATGCCCAGCGCGGCGGCGGCCGCGTCGAGGCTGCGCTCCAGCGAGAACGTCGCCTCGGGCCGGCCCGCGCCGCGGTACTGCGCCACCAGCGTCTTGTTGGTCAGCGCGGCCCGGCCGCGCACGTGCATCGCCGGGACACGGTAGGGGCCCATCAGGTGCACCGCGGTGTTGGCCACGATGCCTGCGACCCAAAGACTTCCGGCGCCGAGGTCGACGACGAAGTCGACGTCCCAGCCCAGGATCCGCCCGGTCGCGTCGACGGCCAGCCGGACGCGGTGCGTCTGGTCCCGGGCCTGCGCGCTGGACACCAGATGTTCCTGCCGGTCCTCGACCCAGATCAGGCGGCGCCGAACATGTTCGGCGAGCACCGCGAGGACGACCTCCTCGGCGTACACGTTGGCCTTGGTGCCGAAGCCGCCGCCGACATCGGGCACGCTGACCTTCACCTGGTCGCGCGTCCAGCCCGTCACCGAGCAGATCGCGTTGCGCACCATGTGCGGGATCTGGGTGGACGTGGACACCTCCACACGCCCCGGTGTCGCGGCGTATTCAGCCAGCACACCGCGACATTCCAGCGGCACCGCACCGTGGCGCTCCATCCGGTAGGTGTCCTCGACCACGTGGGCGGCCGCCTCGAACGCCCGCCCGGGATCACCGAACCCGTACTCCAGCCGGGCCGCCTCGTTGTGGCCCAGGTGATCGAACAGCACGGGAGCGGCGGGGTCCAGCGCCGCCTCGGCGTCGACGACCGGCTCCAGACTCTGATAGGACACCACGACGTGCTCGGCGGCATCCTCGGCCAGATACCGGTCGTCGGCGACCACGACGGCGATCGGCTGGCCGACGAAGTGGACGTGGTCCGAGGCGAGGATCGCCAGCCGCTGCTGCGCGAGCACGAGGGAGGTGGCCGCGGTGAAGTCCGGATCCGGCGTGGTCAGCGACGGGATCGGCGTGTGCTCCAGGCCGAGGTCGGCGGCGGTGAAAACGCCGTGCACACCGGGCATCTGCTCGGCGACGGCGGTGTCGATGCCGGTGATCCGGGCGTGCGGTTGGGTGGACCTGATGAAAACGACATGCTTGGCGCCCGCCGCGTGATCGGCCAGGAACCGTCCGTTCCCGGCCAGCATACGGTCGTCTTCCCGGCGCCGTACCGAGCTCCCCACCGATCGGCTCAATGTAGCCGTTTCTCCCACTGCCACAAGGCGATCGAGATGCCGAACGAGATGGTGATCAGCAGCATGATGGTGGCTACCATCGACGGGTAATCACCGTGGCTGTAAGCCTGCAGCACCACCCTGCCCAGACCGCGCCGGGTGGCGAAGAACTCCGACAGCACGACGCCGACCACCGCGAGGCTGACGGCGAGCCGGATCCCGGTCAGCATCGGACGCCGGATGGCCGGGAAGATGATGTGGGTCAACATCTGCCAGGCATTCGCGCGGACCGAGCGTGCCAGTTTCCAGTAGACCTTCGGGATCTCCTGCACGCCGGTGGACACGTTGATCAGCACCGGGAACAGGGCGAACAGCACGCCCATCACGACCTTGGAACCCGACAGGCTGAAGATCGGCAGCAGCACCGGGTAGAGCACGATCTTGGGAATCCCGTTGAGCACGATGATGAGCGGTTCGAAGATCGTCCGCAGCCGGCTCGACAGGCCCAGCATCAGGCCCAACCCGCCGCCGGCGGCGGTACCGACCACGAACGCCATCAGCACTGACTGCGCGGTGACCCGCAGGTCGAACAGGTAGGCGGGGTCGGACAGATTCTCGAACAGCACCACGATCGTCTGCACCGGTGACGGGATCACGAACGTCAGACCGGACATCACCTGCCAGGCGAGCACCACCACCACCGCCAACAGGCCGGCCCCGACCGCCTGGCTGGCCAGCAGGGACCGCCACGAGAAACGGAGTGGCGCAACGGTTTCGGATGCGGTGTCCGTCGAGGTCGGTTTCGGGGCCGGCATGGTGGCGGTCACGCGTTCCTCCCTCGCAACAACACCCGCTCGACGGTGGCCAGCGCGACCGTGAGCAGGCACGAGAGCACCAGCACGACCACGATGTAGGCGAACATGCCGACGTTGTCGAAGATTTCGTAGAGATACCGGATGCGGTACCCCAATCCGGCCTGGGCCGTCGTGAACTCCATCGCGATGGTGCCGATCAGCGCGTACACCACCGCCAGCCGCAGACCGGCGACGATGAACGGCCCGGCAGCCGGGATGGCGATGGCGAACAGCGTCTGCCGCGGCGAGGCTCTCAGTGAGCGCGCCAACTTCATGTACACCGGCGGCATCTGATTCAGGCCCACGGCGGTGTTCAACGCCATCGGGATGGCCGCCATGATGGTGGCCAGGATGATCACCGACATCGAGTTGATACCGACGAGCCAATCATCACCGGATAGAACAGCACCAGCGGTACGGCATAGAACGAGACCAGGTAGGGCTCGAACACCCGGCCCAGCAACGGCACCTTCCAGAACAGCAGGCCCGCGGCGAACCCCAACAAACAGCCGAACAGGATCGACAGCGCCACCTCGATGCCGGTGCGCTGCGCATCAAGCCAAAACTGCGATTCGGTGAGCAGCACACCCAGCTCGGCGACGATCACCGACGGCGCCGGCATCACATGGTCGTTCCACCAGCCCGCGGCGGAACCGATCTCGGCGAACGCGGTGAACGCCAGCAGCAGCAGCACTGTCGACCCCGCGCTGTAGGCCAGCTTTCCGAACCGTCGCCCGCGGCGCTGCGGTCCAGCCGGCGTGCCGGGCGGCGTGGCCTCGGTGGGCAGGTCGTCGGTGGCTGCGAACGAGGTGCTCACGTGGCCGCCGTCTCCTGCTGCTGGAAGCCGCGCATCGACTCGGCCTGCAGGGATCCCCAGATCCGGTTGTGCAGCTCGTTGAACCGCGGCGTTGAGACCACCCCGGCGTCGCGCTCCCCCGGCAGGTCGATGTCGACGACGTCGATGATGGTGCCGGGACGGTAGGACATCACCCAGACCTGTTGCGAGAGCAGGATCGCCTCGGAGATGTCGTGGGTGACGAACATGATCGTCTGCTTGGTCCTGGCCCAGATCTGGCGCACCTCGGCACCCAGGAACAGCCGGGTCTGCTGGTCCAGGGCTGCGAACGGCTCGTCCATCAGCACCACCTCCGGCTGCACGGCCAGCGTGCGCGCCAGCGCGACGCGCTGCCGCATACCCCCGGAAAGCTGTGAGGGATAGGACTTCTCGAATCCGCTCAAGCCCACCAGGTCGATGGCCTCCTTGGCCCGCCTGCGCCGCGCCTCCTTCGCAACCCCGATCATCTCCATAGCGAAGCTGACGTTTTCCTCGACGGTGCGCCAGGGAAGTGTCGAGTCCTCCTGGAACACCACGCCGATCTTGGGGTCGGGGCCGGTCACCGGCTTGCCGGCGACGCTGACGGTGCCGGTGGTCGCCTTCTGCAGCCCCGCAACCACCGCGAGCAGCGTCGACTTCCCGCATCCGCTCGGTCCGACGATGGACACAAAGCTCGCATGCGGAACACTCTGGTCGATACCGGTGACCGCCGTGACCCGGCGGGCGGGAGTGTCGAATACGACTGACACTCCGGTCATCTCGATGCCTGGTGAGTTCAAGTCGCTACCTTTTCGCTCGGTCGTGGGCTGGAGTCGACGGTCGGTCAGAAGGTGGCGCGGTCGTCCTCGGGCAGGTACTGCTGGTCGAGCACGGTGGCCCAGTCCACGGGCTGGTCGATCTGACCGGCGGCCAGCATCAAGTCGGAGAGGTTGTTCAGGCCTTCGGGATCGACCTTGAGCGAGTAAGCCTTGGCCAGATCGGGGCTGTTGCGCAGGGCGGCCTGCATGACCTCCGGGGAGACCCCCACCAGCGGTCCGATCTCGGCGCCGGCCTCGTCGGGGTTGGACACGACCCACTCGTTGAGCCGGTCGGCGACCTTGAAGAACTTCTTCAGGTTCTCGGGGTTGGCCTCGGCGTAGTCGGTGTTGACCGCGACCAGGTCGGCCGGCAGGTCGCCCAGCACGTCGCGGGAGTTGATCAGAACCTCGGCGTTCTCGCTGGCCTGCTTCTCGGCGATGAACGGCTGCATCGCCCAGCCCGCGGTGATCTGATTGGCCTTGGCGGCGGTCCAGTTGTCACCCATCTGGCCGACGGCCTGGGCCCGGACGCCCTGGCCGAGTTCGCGTTCCAGGCCCTTGACCAGAAGCTCGGTCGACGAACCGGCCGAGCTGAAGCCCAGCACGGCGCCCTCGATCGAACGCCCGGGTGGGCTGATCCACGAGAAGTCATTGACCTGGAACCACGGCGCGACGACCTTGAGGTTCGAATTCGGTTGCTGCGCAGCCAGAAGTACCGAGCTGTTGCCCGCGATCGCCATGTCGGCGTCACCGCTGGTCACCACGCGCAGCGTATTGCCGCCGCCACCCCCGGAGAACAGGTCAACCTTGAGCCCCTCCTCCTCGAACCACTTCTTGTTGATTCCCGCGGTCAGGATCGCCATGAAGGGCAGGCTGTCGACGCCGGTCGCCGAGATGCTCAGCGTGTCGGTCGTGGCTCCCGCGCTGCCACCGGCGTCGGCCGGTCCGGCAGATTCGTCAGCGCACGCGGTGGCGCCGACGAGCAGTGCGGACGTTGCGACGATTGCACCGATGACCTTGGGAAACCGTGACATGTGGGACGCCTCCAGAAGGGGTTTGAATATTGGATACACTATACGAAGAAGTGTGATGTAGAGCAATATTTAGGGGCGATGTCGCCTGGATAACATTGCCGCCACTTCCAGCCCGGCCGCGACACCCAACAGCACCGAGGCAGCACGCAGACCGGATCCGTGCGCCGATTCCGCCGTCTGCTGCTCGCGCCGCACGTCAGCATATTGGGAGACGACCGGCGGTGCAGGCCGAGAGTGCACGACGCCATCGGCCGGGGTGAGCGCGCGCTTCAAAGCCGGCGGAGCCCCGGGCACGGCACTGCCAGGCGCCGGGTACGGGCGCAGATCCGCGGCGTCGGAGCGGCTCACCCCTGGCGGCCGCTGACGATGTCGGCGAAGGCGCGGATCGTGCCCTCGCGACTTTGCCCGGGCCGCACGAACGGGACGATCGACACCTGGTCGACTCCGAGCGACTCGATCTCCTTGAGTCGCTGGGCGCACTCTGCCCTCGTGCCGGCCAGCGCGAAGAGATCGACGAGTTCGTCGGGCACCAGATCGGCGTGCGCGGCCTCGGGGTTCATGTGCTCGTAGTAGTTGTACTGTTCCCTGATCCGGTCGATGGCCTTTTCCAGCGAGGGGTCCACCTTGGCCGGCAACGGGCGGATCGCGACCCGGGAGACGTGTGCGCGCACCAGATCTCGCGCCTCGGTGCTGTCCTCGCCGATCGCCGTCGGGGTCCACAGCACGATGTGGAGGTCATCGAGCGTGCGCCCACTCTGCCGCGCGCCCCGCTCGATGGTCCGCAGCGCACCCTCGATGAACTCGGGTGCCGTGCCCACCAGCACGATGACGCCGTCGGCGATGCGGCCGGACATCTCCAGGATCTTGGGCGCGGACGCGGCGATGTAGATCGGGATGTCCACCGGGCCGCTGAGGTAGTTGAGGTGGTACTCGGCCCCGCTGGTGGGTTCGGCGACCTTCTCGCCGCGGAACAGCGCGCGCAGGTCCGTGATGGACTTCTCCAGTTCGGCGAGCTTGAGCGGCTTGAGGCCCATCGTCCGCAACGACGAATCCCCGGTGCCGATACCGAGAGCGACTCGGCCGCCGGTGAACTCGGCCAACGTGGCCCACGTGGAGGCCAGTAGCGAGGGGTGTCGGGTGACCGCGTTGGTCACCCCCGTGCCGAACACGATCCGCTCGGTGCCGACCGCGGCGGCGCCCATCACCGTCGAGGACTCCCGCCAAATGTTCTGGGAATCGCCGAACCAGACATGGTCGTACCCGAGGTCCTCACAGAGCCGGACATAGGAACACATCGCCCCCGCCGGTTCGGTCGGGAACAGTCCTGCACCCATGCTCAGCATTCGGAAAGCCTCCTCGGGGCGAGTGTGCGATTGCTGTATATCGTATCCAATCGTAGGGTTAGGTGGTCGGAATCACAACCGGAGGCAGTGAATGAAACTCATGAACGAGTTCACGGTCGACGCGCCACTGGACGACGCATGGGCGGTGCTCACCGACATACCGACCGTCGTGCGGTGCGTCCCGGGTGCCGAGCTGGACCGTCACGAGGGCGCCGACTACCACGCCCGCGTCACCGTCAAGGTCGGACCGATCGGAATGACGTTGGCGGGCAAGGCGACTCTGGTCTCACAGGACGACGCGGCCAGGGAGATGGTGGTCTCGGGCACCGCCGCCGACCGCAAGGGCAACGGGTCGACCGAGGCCACGGTGCGCCTGGTGGCCCGCGAACAGGCGGGCCGTACGGTCGTCACCGTCACCACCGACGTCGAGCTCAGCGGCCGCATCGCGCAGTTCGGCAAGAGCGCGATCGTCCCGGTGAGCAACCGCATCATCGGCCAGTTCGTCGAGCGACTCGACGCGGTGATCGCCGGCGGTCCCGCGCCCGCGCCCGGCGCGACCGGCGAACGTCCGTCGCACCCGGCCCCGGTGCCGCTTCCGGAATGGATCACCTTGGCGGTCAACGGATTCGCTGGGCTCACGCTGGGCCTGGCGATAGGGCGCTGGCTGGAGCGCCTCAGGCCGGTGCGACGCTGACCACGAGATCGAGCTCCACGCACGCCCCACCGGGCAACGATGCGACACCGATCGCGGTCCGCGCGTGCGCACCGACGTCGGCGCCGAACACATCGATCAACACCTTCGATGCTCCGTCGATGACCGCCGGGTGAGCGTCGAACTCGCCGACCGCGCGCACATAGCCGCGCAGGTGGATCACCGTACTCACCGCGTCCAGCCCCACGGCGGCCTCGATCGCGCCGAGAAGATTCAGCGCGGCCAGCGCCGCCTGCTCCACGGCAGTCTCGACGGTCACGTCGTCGCCCACGACCCCGCGCAACGCGGGCACGCCGGCGCGGCGGGCCGTCGCTCCGGAGACCCAGAGCTGGTCGCCGCACCGCCGGCTCGGGGAATAGGCACCCTTCGGGGGCGGCGCAGCAGGAAGTGACAAGCCCAGCTCGCGCAGCCGGTCGGCGACCGTCACGCCGGCGTGTCGGGTTCGGAATCGAAGATCCGGTGGATCGGCTCGATCGCGTGGGCGCGGTGCTCGTGGTTGAGCGCCACCATCCGTTCGACGTCGCGGGCGGCCATCGCCTCGATCATCGCCACATGCTCGTGGCAGACCTTCGGCATGTCGAGCAGCGGCGAGTACATCGGCCGGTAGGCGTCAGCGGTGTTCCACAACTGGGTGACGATGCGCTTGGTGCGGGCCATCCCACTGGCGTGGAAGGTCAGGAAATGGAACTGCCGGTTGAACACGCCCACCGAGATCAGATCGCCGTCGGCGAGCGCTTTGTCCATTTCGGCGTTACAGCTGCGCATCTCGTCGACGATCTGGTCGGTGACCCCGGGCATCGCATCCCGGATCAGCGCTTCCTCCAGGATGGCGCGTAGGGTGAACACCTCGACCAGGTCGCCCAGGCTGAGTTTGGTGACGCGGTAGCCGCTGTGCGGCACATAGGTGATGTACTCCTCGGCCTCCAGCGTCTTGAGTGCTTCGCGGATCGGGATGCGCGACATGCCGAACTGTTCGGCCACGGCCTCCTGCACGATCCAGCTGCCGGGTGCCAGCTTGCCGGTCGTGATGTCGTGCCGCAGCGCCTCCACGACAGCCTGCTGGGCGGTTTTGGGGCGGACGAAGTCCGACCGGCGTCCGCGGTCGGCACCCGCGGCCGAGGCCGTCGACGCGTCGCGCTCGTCGTTGTTCCGCGACGCAGAACGTTTGGTTGCGGTGCGCGGTGACATCGGCTCTCGCTTTCAGGTGATTGGATACACTATGCGATCACCTGGGCCGATGAGTCAAACCCCGGCCGGCATACCGCGGTTCGGCCACTGACGGGCGGCGCTCAGGCCAGCGCCCGTGCCAGGAACGGCGTCGAGTCGGGAATCGAGGCCAGCACGGTGCCGCTGTGGTCGGAATCCGGATACACCTTCAGCGTCACGCCCTGACCGTTGTCGGTCAGCCGTTCGGAAAACCGCAGCGTCAGGTTCGGCGGGACGTCACGGTCCTGCATCCCGACGCCGAGGAACACCGGGCGGTCGTATCCCGTTGCGGGGACGCCCATGTACGCGTCGATCGCCTCAGGGGCGCCGGGGATCGACGCGATCGGCGCGGTGAAGAACTCCGGTACTTTCAGCCCTTCGAGTGCACCGGGAAGCTCTGCGGCGCAGAGAGTTTCGGCCTTGTCCGCGGCCGCCCGGCCCTCCCGGGTCAGCACCTGGTCCAGATCAAGGTCGGGACGGGCCTCTCGCAGCGCGGCGACGATGTAAGCGGTGTAGGCGCTGCCCATCGGGCCCAGTTCGGGCGGGACGGCCATGTCGGGGCCGGCCTGTTTGACGATGTTCTCGACGTTGGCCGGGGTGCCGGTCGCGACGACGCCGCGGTAGTCCAGCCCGCGACCGGCGCTGAACTCGGTGGCCCACCGGGCTGTCGCGACGGCGGCTCCCCCGCCCTGCGACTGTCCGACGACGGCCCACTTCGGCGACAGATCGAGATCCATCTGGCGGGCCGCGATCACCGAGTCCACCACGGCGCGTGCAGTGCTCCGGCTGTTCAGATAACTCATCAACCCCGGTGTGCCCAGACCGGTGTAGTCGCTGCCCACCACCGCGTAGCCCTGGTCGAGCCAGTGCGACAGATACTCCTTGTCGCGGCCGCTGCGTGGCAGCGCCGACGGGGTGCAGTCGTCACCGAGCCCGACGGTGCCGTGCGCCCACGCGATCACCGGCCACCCACCCTGCGGGGCAGCGATGCTGGGGGTGAACACCACCGCGGTGCTGACCGCGGGGCGGTCGTGCTGGTCGATGGTGGAGTACAGGATGCGGTAGGCGGCGCCGGCCCCCGGCACCGACAGCGCCGGGTCCAGCGGCACGGTGTCCAGCAGGGTGCCGGGTGACGCGGCGGGCACCTCCAGCGCCCTGGCGTCCAGGCCGGACCACATGGGTGTGGCGGCATCCGCGGTCGGAGCACAGCCCACCAGCGCAGCGATCGTCAGCACGGCGCCCGCCGTGAGGCGAGCGGAGTGGGTTTTCGCCATCGTCAGTCGACGCGCTCACTGACCTCGCTGTCACCGGCGGCGGCGCCGAGCGCGGCCACCCAGCCGGTGATCTGGCGGGCGATGCTCTGTTCGGTCAGCCCGACCTCGGCGAGCACCTCACCCCGCGAGGCGTGGGCGAAGAACTCCTGCGGCAGCGCGGCGTCCCGGCACGGCACATCGATCTCGTTGCGACGCAACGCACTCGACACCGCCGATCCGACCCCACCGTGACCGCCGTTGTCCTCGATGGTGACGACGAGCTTGTGCCGGTCCGCCAGGGTCGCGATCTGTTCGGGCACGGGCAGCACCCACCGCGGGTCCACCACGGTCACACCGATGCCTTGGTTGCGCAGTCGTTCGGCGACCGCCAGCGCCATCGCGGCGAACGGACCGACGGCCACCACGAGCACGTCCTCGGACATCCCCTCGGCAGGAAGCGTGAGGATGTCCACCCCGTCGCGACGTTCGATCGCCGGGATGTCTTCGCCGACATCGCCTTTCGGGAACCGCACGGCGGTGGGGCCGTCGTTGACCTCGACAGCTTCGCCGAGTTCCTCCCGCAGGCGCGCACCGTCGCGTGGTGCGGCGACCCGCATGCCGGGCACGATGCCCAGGATCGACAGGTCCCACATTCCGTTGTGGCTGGCGCCGTCCGGTCCGGTGATCCCGGAGCGGTCCAGCACCATGGTCACCGGCAGCTTGTGCAGCGCGACGTCCATCAGCATCTGGTCGAACGCGCGGTTGAGGAACGTCGAGTAGATCGCCACCACCGGATGCATGCCGCCCATGGCCAGCCCCGCGGCCGACGTCATCGCGTGCTGCTCGGCGATACCGACGTCGAAGAAGCGATCCGGGAAGCGTTCCCGGAACGCGCTCAATCCGGTGGGTCCGGGCATCGCGGCGGTGATGGCGACGATGTCTCGGCGCTTGCTCGCCAGCCGGATCAGCGCCTCGGAGAACGTCGACGTCCAGCCGGGCCCGGGCACCGAGGTCGCCAGACCGGTTTGGGGGTCGATGACACCGCACGCGTGCATCTGATCGTCGACGTCGTTCTCGGCGGGCGCGTAGCCCATGCCCTTGCGGGTCACGACATGCACCACCACCGGGGCGTTGAACGCGCGGGCGTGCCGCAGCGCGCTTTCCACAGCGTGCTCGTCGTGACCGTCGATGGGCCCCACGTACTTCAGGCCGAGATCGGTGAACATCACCTGCGGTGACAACGCATCCTTGATGCCGGCCTTGATGCTGTGCATGCACTGGTAGCAGAACTCGCCGATCATCGGCACGCCACGGACCGCCTTGCGGCCCTCCTCCAGGAAGCGCTCGTAGCCGGGCTGCAGCCGCAGGCCGGCGAGGTGTTCGGCGAAACCGCCGATGGTCGGCGCATAGCTGCGGCCGTTGTCGTTGACCACGATCACGATCGGGCGACGCGACGCGGCGATGTTGTTCATCGCCTCCCAGCACATGCCCCCGGTCAGCGCACCGTCCCCGACCACCGCCACCACGTGCCGGTTGCGGTGCCCGGACAGCTCGAACGCCTTGGCCAGACCGTCGGCGTAGGACAGCGCTGAGCTGGCGTGGCTGGACTCGACCCAGTCGTGCTCACTCTCGGCGCGCGACGGATAGCCGGACAGGCCGTCCTTTTTGCGCAGCGAATTGAAGTCCTGGCTGCGACCCGTGAGCATCTTGTGCACGTAGGCCTGGTGCCCGGTGTCGAAGAGGATCGGGTCGTGCGGGGAATCGAAGACCCGGTGCAGCGCCAGCGTGAGCTCGACAACGCCGAGGTTGGGTCCCAGATGCCCACCCGTCGCCGCGACCTTGTGGATCAGGAAGTCACGGATTTCGCGGGCCAGGTCCTCCATCTGCGCCTGCGACAGGTGCTGTAGATCTGCGGGACCGCGGATCTGTTCAAGCATCCCGTCAGTCTACGCACGGCCGAGATGGTCAGTCCTGTCGAGTCTGGTAGACATCGGGCACTCCGTCGCGGTCGGCATCGGCCGTTTCTTCCTGGTATATCCGCCGGTAGACACGGTTTCTGGTGAGCAGGATGCCGGCCGCCAACGTGGCCGCCAGCAGCGAGCCGGACAACACACCGATCTTCACAAATTCGTCACGTTCGGACCCCATGCCGTAGGCCAGGTCGCCGATCAACAGCGACACGGTGAACCCGACGCCGGCCAGCATGGACATCCCGAGCACGTCCACCCACCGCAACGACGAATCCAGGCTGGCCCGCGTCACCGCCGACAGGACACGGGTGGTGAGCAGGATCCCGATCGGCTTGCCCAAGACCAGGCCGAGCACGATTCCCAAGGTGATCGGATCGCCGAGTGCCCGGGTCAGCCCGCTGAGACCACCGATGCTCACACCGGCGGCGAAGAAGGCGAACACCGGAATCGCGACGCCGGCCGAGATCGGACGGAACCGGTGTTCGAAATACTCGGCCATACCCACCCGGTGCTCCGGCTCGACTTCACGTCCCCGCTGTGTCGCCGATCGCCGCACCGGAACCGCGAAACCGAGCAGCACGCCGGCCACCGTGGCGTGCACACCCGACTCGTGCACCAGCACCCACACCGCCACCGCCAGAGGGACGAGCACCCACCACTTCTGGACGCCGCGCTGGACGCACACTGTGAAGAGCGCCAGCGGAACCACCGCCAGGGCCAACGCCCACCCGTTGATCTCCTGGGTGTAGAACACGGCGATGACGGTGATCGCCAGCAGGTCATCGATGACGGCCAGCGTCAGCAGGAACGTCCTCAGCGCGGACGGCAGATGGGTGGCGATCACGGCGAGCACCGCCACCGCGAACGCGATGTCCGTGGCAGTCGGGATCGCCCAGCCGCGCAACGCCCCGTCCCCGGTGTTGAGGTTCACCAGGACGAAGATCAGCGCGGGCACCACCATGCCGCCGACCGCGGCAGCGATCGGCAGCGCCGCCCGACTCGGATCCCGTAGATCGCCGGCAACGAACTCCCGCTTGAGCTCAAAGCCGACCACCAGAAAGAAGATCGCCAGCAGCCCGTCGGCGGCCCAGGCCCCCAGCGTGAGGTTCAGGTGCAGCCCGAACCATTCGCCTCCCAGCTCGAGATCGCGCAGCGCGAAGTAGCTCTGCGCCCACGGGGAATTCGCCCAGATCAACGCCGCAGCGGCGGCCACCAGGAGGATGGCGCCGCCGACGGTTTCCTTGCGGAGAATTTCGGTGACCCGGCGGGTCTCCGCCCAGGAACCTCGTGAGAAGACCGGGCGGCGCATCGGCGAGAACGGGCTGGTTGCCAAATCGAGAGTCCCATCATTTGTGGTCGTCAAAGCAAGGCCGACCAGACTTCCCGGCACACCAACTACGATCAATGTAGGCCATTCGCCACTCGCGCACTCGCCGAGCCGGGTCCGACCTCTGTCGGCGTTCTGCCGGGAGACTGGCCGCACCGGTGCCTCGGTATGCCCGGATCGACGGCACATCACCGCGATCGGAGCGCCCTGATGAAGACTGCGCCGTCGGCCAGGTTCGCACACCTCCCCCGCCGCACCCGCGCCGCGTTGTTCGTCGCTGCGGGGTGCGTGACGCTGCTCATCGTCGGCCCCCGCGCTGTCGACGCCTACGTCGATTGGTTGTGGTTCGGAGAAGTCGGCTACCGATCGGTCTGGGTGACGGTGTTGCTCACCCGGCTGGGGATTTTCATCGCCGCCGCGACATTGGTCGGGGGTGCGGTGATGGCCGCTGCCCTGCTGGCCTACCGCACCCGCCCGGTGTTCGTGCCGGCTGAGATCAGGTCAGAACCGCTCGATCCGTACCGCGCGGCCGCGATGGCGAGGCCCCGGCTGACCGCGTTCGGCATCGCGGCCATTGCGGGTCTGCTCTGCGGACTGATCGCCCAGCTGCGCTGGACGACGGTGCAACTGTTCCTCCACGGCGGCGCGTTCGGCATCGCAGACCCCGAGTTCGGCCACGACATCAGCTTCTACGTGTTCGATCTGCCGTTCTACCGCATAGTGCTGAACTGGTTACTCGTGGCCTGCGTGATGGCGCTGCTGGCCAACCTGGCCGCGAACTATCTGTTCGGAGGGCTGCGCATCGGCGCCGGCAAGGGCACGCTGACCCAGCCGGCACGCGTGCAGATCGCGGTCCTCGCGGGCACGGCGATCATGCTCAAAGCGGTGGCCTACTGGTTCGACCGTTACGAACTGCTCTCCGCGGACCGCAAAGAGCCCACGTTCACCGGCGCCGGCTACACCGACATCCACGCGGCGCTGCCGGCCAAACTCGTGCTGTTGGCGATCGCCGTGCTGTGTGCCGTGTCGTTCTTCGCCGCGGTCTTCCTTCGCGACATGCGGATTCCGGCGATGGCCACCGCGCTCCTGGTGCTGTCGTCGCTGTTGGTGGGCGGCGCCTGGCCGATGTTGATGGAGCAGTTCTCCGTGCGGCCCAACGCCGCCGATCTCGAAGCGCCCTACATCGACCGCAACATCGATGCCACCCGCGCGGCCTTCCGACTCGGCCGCGACCACGTCGAATACCGCGACTACCCCGGTATCGGCACCACCTCTCCCGTCGACGTGCCGGCGGACCGGACCACCATCGCCCAGGTGCGCCTGCTGGACCCCAACATCCTGTCGCGGACTTTCACCCAGCAACAGCAGCTGAAGAATTTCTACAGCTTCCCGGAGGCCCTGGACATCGACCGTTACCGCATCGACGGTCGGGTGCAGGACTACATCGTGGGTGTGCGTGAACTGTCCCCGGATTCGCTGACCGGCAACCAGACCGACTGGATCAATCGCCACACCGTCTACACGCACGGCAACGGGTTCGTCGCCGCGCCCGCGAACCGGGTCAATGCCGCGGTGCGTGAAGCCGCCGAGGCCTCGGAGAGCAACAGCGGCTACCCGATCTACGCCGTCAGCGACATCGCCACGCAGGCGTCAGGCCACCAGGTCATCCCCGTCGAGCAGCCGCGCATCTACTTCGGTGAGGTGATCGCCCGAGCCGATCCCGATTATGCGATCGTCGGCGGCGCCCCGGGGGCGCAGCCTCGCGAGTACGACACCGACACCTCGACCTACACCTACACCGGAGCCGGCGGCGTTCCCATCGGAAACTGGTTCAACCGCAGCGTTTTCGCCGCCAAATTGACCGAGCGCAACATCCTGTTCTCGCGGGCGATCGGCGCGGAGTCGAAGTTGATCCTTCACCGGGATCCCAAGAAGAGGGTCGAGCGGGTGGCGCCGTGGCTGACCACTGACGCCAACACCTACCCCGCGGTCGTCGATGGACGCATCGTATGGGTCGTCGACGCCTACACCACGCTGGACCGGTATCCGTACGCCGCCCGCGCCTTGCTGGAACAGCCGGCGCTCACCCCGAGCGGGTCATTCCGGCAGGGCAGTGCGGTGGGGTACGCCCGCAACTCGGTCAAGGCGACCGTCGATGCGTATGACGGAACCGTCACGCTCTATCAATTCGACACCGACGACCCGGTCCTGGCGGCGTGGATGCGCGCACTGCCAGGCACCGTCACGAGCGCAGACGACATTCCCGACCAGCTGCGGGCGCACTTCCGCTATCCGGAGGACCTGTTCCGCGTGCAGCGCGAACTGCTGTCGAAGTACCACGTGGACGAGCCCCGAGAATTCTTCACCACCAACGCTTTCTGGTCGGTCCCGAGCGATCCCACCAATGAGGCCACCTCGGCGCAACCACCGTTCTATGTGCTCATCGGCGACGAGGAGACCGCAGAGCCGTCGTTCCGGCTGGCCACGGCGATGGTGGGCTACAGCCGGGAATTCCTGTCGGCCTACATTTCCGCCGGCTCCGACCCGCACGATTACGGGAAGCTCTCGGTACTGCAGCTACCGACCGACACCCTCACCCAGGGCCCGCAACAGATCCAGAACTCGATGATCTCCGACACCCGGGTGGCTTCCGAACGAACCCTGCTGGAGCGGTCGAACCAGATCCACTACGGCAACCTGCTCACCCTGCCGATCGCCGACGGCGGCGTGCTGTACGTCGAACCGCTCTACACCGAACGCATCTCGACGAATCCGAACAGTTCGACCTTCCCACAGCTGTCGCGGGTGCTGGCGAGTTTCCGCGAACCCGGAGGCGGCGGCGTGCGGGTGGGGTACGCCCCGACCCTGTCTGAGGCGCTGGACCAGATCTTCGGCTCGGGTACGGGCCGTGTCGCCACCGCGCCGGGCGGAGATGCCGCCTCGGTCCCGCCTCCCTTTGCCCAGCCGCCTTCGGCCCCGGGACCGACCGATCCGCTCCCAGCACCCGAAACCGCGCCGGACGCGCAACGCGCGGTTCCGCTTCCCCCGGGCTCCGACGGTCCGATTTCGGCGACAGAGCTTCGCGAAGCGCTCGATCAGATGCGTGAGGCCCTCGACCGGATGGAACAAGCCGTCGATGCTCTGGAGCCTGCGCAGCCCTGAACCTGTCTCACCTGCGCAGCACGGCGACGCACTCGACATGGTGGGTCAGCGGGAACGAGTCGAACACGCGCAGCTGCTCGACCGCATACCCGTGCTCCACGTAGAGACCTACATCGCGGGCGAACGACGCTGCCTCGCAACCGATATGGACGATGCGCGGCACCTCGGCACCGGCCAGCAAACCGATCACCTCGCGGCCGGCGCCGGTGCGGGGCGGATCCAGCACCGCGACGTCGGCGCGCCGGCGCTGCCCGCTCAGCGCGCGGCGCACCGAATCCGTCAGCACGGTCACGTTGCCCAGGTCCGCCAGCGCCGCGCGTGCCGACCGCGACGCGCCCCTGGAGGTGTCCACGGTCAGCACCGAGCCGGTGTCGCCGACCTCGCCGGCCAGCGCCGCGGCGAAAACGCCTGCGCCGCCGTATAAGTCCCAGGCGGTCATGCCCGGTTCGAGCGCAGCCCACTGCGCTACCAGCCCGCTGTAGAGCGCGGGTGCTTCCCGGTGCGCCTGCCAGAACGCGGTGACCGGCACCCGCCAGGACCGCCCATGTACCCGCTGCACCGCCTCATAGTCGCCTTCCACGACGGTGGTGCGGCGGCCGCGCCCGGCATGCGCGACGTGCCGGTTACCGTCGTCGTCGATGACGACGTGGACGGCGGCCCCGGCCGGCCAGCGGGTGTCTGCCAGCCCGTCGAGCATGCCTGGGGGCAGCTGTGCGCAGTCGAGCCGATGCACCAGCTCGGCGCTGTGATAGCGGTGGAAACCGACGCGGCCGTCGGGCGAGGTGTCGAGGCGTACCCGGGTCCGCCATCCGGTCGCGGCACCGTCGCCGACCGGCTCGGCGGAGGCCTCCGACTCGTCAAGCCAGCGGTGATTGCCAAGCCGGACAAGTTGATTGGCGACCACAGCACCCTTGATCCGGCGCGCCGCGGCGGGGTCGGCGAACGCGAGGTCGCAGCAGCCGGAACCACCTGCGCCCGCGATCGGGCAGAGGGTGTCGACGCGGTCCGGCGACGGTTCGAGCACCTCGACCGTCTCGGCGTTCCAGTACGACCCGCGCTCGTCGACGAGCCGGGCGCGGACCGTCTCCCCCGGCAGCGCGTAGCGCACGAACACCACCCGACCGTCGTGGCGCGCGACACAGCTGCCGCCGTTGGCTGCCGCGGTGGTGGTCAGCACCAGGTCGTCACTCAATCCAGGAACCCCTTGCGTGCGTCTCCGGGTGCGGACTGGGGCGCCAGCTTCTTCAATCGCTCCGACGAACTCAGCTGCCAGGGCACCGACGTCACCATCACGTTGGGTTCGAACAGCAGGCGGCCCTTCAGCCGCAGCGCACTCTGGTTGTGCAGCACCTGTTCCCACCAGTGACCGACGACGTACTCGGGGATGAACACGGTGACCACCGTGCGGGGCGAGTCCTTGCTCACCCTCTTGACGTAGTCGAGCACGGGGCGGGTGATCTCCCGGTACGGCGAGGCGATCACCTTCAGCGGCACGCTGATGTCGCTGTGCTCCCACTTGTGCACCAGCTGGCGGGTCTCGGCATCGTCGACGCTGACGGTGACCGCTTCCAGCACGTCGGGTCTGGTGGCCCGGGCATACGCAAGCGCGCGCAGCGTGGGCATGTGGAGGTTGGAGACCAGCACGATCGCGTGGTTACGGCTGGGCAGCACGATGTCCTCGGTCTCGGCGGCCTGGGCGTCCAGCTCCTGGCTGACCGCCGCGTAGTGCCGGTGGATCAGCTTCATGATCCCGAACAATGCGGCCATCGCCAGTATCGCGATCCACGCGCCGACGAGGAATTTGGTCACCACGACGATCACCAGCACGGTTCCGGTGCAGACCAGCCCCACGGTGTTGATCACCCGCGCCCGCATCATCCGTCGGCGCGCGGCCGGATCGGTCTCGGTGCGCAACAGCCGGGTCCAGTGCCGGACCATCCCGACCTGGCTGAGGGTGAACGACACGAACACCCCGACGATGTAGAGCTGGATCAGCGCGGTGACCTGGGCCTGGAACGCCACCACGAAGGCGATCGCGCCGA
Source organism: Mycobacterium sp. SMC-8 (assembly GCF_025263565.1). Lineage (NCBI taxonomy): Bacteria > Bacillati > Actinomycetota > Actinomycetes > Mycobacteriales > Mycobacteriaceae > Mycobacterium > Mycobacterium sp. SMC-8. Next base: position 4,066,747 of record NZ_CP079865.1, on the reverse strand, counting down.
ACGCCAGGAACAGGATCCCGTTGGAAAACGCCAGCCGGTCACCGCGGGTGTGCAGCTGACGCGGCAGGAAGCGGTCCTGAGCCAGAATCGATCCCAGCACCGGGAAGCCGTTGAACGCGGTGTTGGCGGCCAGCACCAGGATCAGTGCGGTGACGCCGGCGATCAGGTAGAGCCCCAGCGGGAAGCCATGGAACACCGCCTCGGCCAGCTGCGCGATCAGTGTTTTCTGGTGATAGTCGGGCGGCGCGCCGACGAGTTGTTCATGGGGACGTTCGGCGATCTTCACGCCGGTTGCCTTGGCCAGCATGATGATGCCCATGAACAGTGTGATCGCGATCACGCCGAGCAGCAGCAGCGTGGTTGCGGCGTTGCGCGACTTCGGTTTACGGAACGCGGGCACACCGTTGCTGATGGCCTCGACACCGGTCAGCGCCGCGCTGCCGGACGAGAACGCACGGGCCACAAGGAACACCAGCGCGAAGCCGACGACGTCGCCGTGCTCGGAATGCATCTCGAAGTCGGCCGACTCCGCCCGCAGCGGGATGTCCAGCGCGTAGATCTGGACGAAGCCCCACACCAGCATCAGGTACATGCCGATCATGAACGCGTAGGTGGGAATCGCGAACGCGGTGCCGGACTCGCGGATACCCCGCATGTTCAGTGACGCGAGCAGCAGGATCGCGATGACGGCGAACAGCACCTTGTGGTCGTTGACGAACGGTATCGCGGACCCGATGTTCGACATCGCCGAGGACATCGACACCGCGACGGTCAACACGTAGTCGACCAACAGCGCGCTGGCCACCGTCAGCCCGGCGGTGGGGCCGAGATTGGTGGTCACCACCTCGTAGTCGCCGCCGCCGGACGGGTAGGCGTGCACGTTCTGCCGGTAACTGGCGATCACGACCAGCATCACCGCGGCCACGGCCAGCCCGATCCACGGCGCCATCGAGTAGGCGGCCAGGCCGGCCACCGACAGCACCAGGAAGATCTCCTCGGGCGCGTACGCCGTCGAGGACAGCGCGTCGGAGGCGAAGACCGGCAACGCTATCCGCTTGGGCAGCAGGGTGTGCGACAGCTTGTCACTGCGGAACGGCCGGCCCAGCACCAATCGCCGGGCGACGGTCGAAAGCTTGGACACGAGTGCCAAGAGTAAGCCCGACGGCCCGCAACCGTCGGAAAGCGGTAGCGTTCCGCGTGCATGGGTTTTGCAGCGACCTCGGCCGGGAAAGGACCGTCAGGTGCGTGTAGTGGTGATGGGGTGTGGCCGTGTCGGCGCATCGCTGTCGGACAGCCTGGCCAGGATCGGCCACGACGTCGCGGTGATCGACCGCGACGCCACCGCATTCCACCGGCTCTCCGCGGAGTTCCCGGGTGAGCGGGTGCTCGGCATGGGTTTCGATCGCGATGTGCTGATCCGGGCAGGTATCGAGGGCGCCTCTGCGTTCGCCGCGGTGTCCTCGGGCGACAACTCGAACATCATCTCCGCGCGGGTGGCGCGCGAGACGTTCGGCGTGCAACGGGTGGTGGCGCGCATCTACGACGCCAAGCGCGCGGCCGTCTACGAGCGGCTCGGCATCCCCACCGTGGCGACCGTGCCGTGGACCACCGATCGGCTGCTCAACGTGCTGACGCGGGAGACCGAGACCACCAAGTGGCGCGACCCTACCGGCAACGTCGGGGTCACCGAGCTGGCGCTGCACGAGGACTGGGTGGGCCGCCGCCTCACTGAGCTGGAGTCCGCGACGTCGGGCCGGGTGGCGTTCTTGATCCGCTTCGGCGCCGGGCTGCTGCCCGACGCGAAGACCGTCATCCAAGCCGGAGACCAGGTTTACATGGCCGCGGTGTCGGGGCACATCGCCGAGGCGCTGGCGATCGCCGCGTTGCCGCCCAGCGAGGACCCGGAGGGCTGATGCGGACGCGATGGAGCAGTGTGATGACGCGGACGCGAGGAGCAGTGTGATGACGCGGACGCGAGGAGCAATGTGATGAAGGTCGCGATCGCCGGGGCAGGCGCGGTGGGCCGGTCCATCGCGCGCGAGCTCGTCGAGTCCCACCAGGTCACGCTGCTGGAGCGCAATCCCGATCACATCGACGTCGAAACCGTTCCGGCCGCGGTCTGGCGCCTGGGCGACGCGTGCGAGCTGAGCCTGCTCGAATCGGTCAAACTGGAGGAGTTCGACGTCGTCATCGCCGCCACGGGTGACGACAAAGCCAACGTTGTGGTCAGCCTGCTGGCCAAGACGGAGTTCGCGGTTCCGCGTGTGGTGGCCCGGGTGAACGACCCGCGCAACGAGTGGCTCTTCGATGAGTCCTGGGGCGTCGACGTCGCGGTCTCCACGCCGCGCATGCTGGCGTCGCTCGTCGAGGAGGCGGTGTCGGTCGGCGACCTGGTGCGGTTGATGGAGTTCCGTAAGGGCCAGGCCAACCTGGTCGAGATCACGCTGCCCGACGACACGCCGTGGGGCGGTAAGCCGGTCAAACGTCTTGACCTGCCCAGGGACGTGACGTTGGTGACGATCCTGCGGGGTCCCCGGGTGATCGTCCCGGAGCGCGACGAGCCGCTCGAAGGCGGTGACGAGCTGTTGTTCGTCGCGGTCACCGAAGCCGAAGACCAGCTGCGTGAGTTGCTGCTCAATCCGCAGCAGCGGTGAGTTCTGTCAGTTCGGCTCGTGGGCCGCGTCGTCGCGGGGTTCGGGGGTGGCCGGCTCGTGCAAGCCGCGTTCCCGTAAGGCTCGCTGAGCGCCCCGTATCGCGATGTAGGTGACCACCGCGGCGACCGCCGTCAGCGGCCATCCCATCGCGATCCGCGCGACGCCGAGCCAGCCCGTCTGATCGGCGTCGTAGAGATGCTGCTGAACCACGAACCGCGAGGTGAACACCGCCGCCCATACCAGTGTGGCGACGTCGAACGCACGCACCGCCCGGCGCTCCTCGCGCCAGCGCCGGTCGCCGGTGTGCACCCAGCCCCAGATGTAGCCGACGACCGGGCGACGGATCACCACCGACGCCGTGAACACCACGGCCCAGAACAGCGACGTCCAGATGCCGAGCAGGAAGTACCCCTTCGACGCACCGACGAGATAGGCGATCAGCGCGCTGATCCCGACGGCGAAGAACCCGGAGATCGCCGGCTGGGCGGTCTCCCGGCGGACCAACCGCCAGATCAGGATCACGGTGGCCACCCCAAGCGCGGCAGCGATTGCGGGCATCAGCCCGAAAAGGGAAGACACCGGGACGAACACCACGACGGGCAGCGAGGAGTAGATCAGGCCGCTGACGCCGCCCATCTGTTCCAGGACGGCGGCGCCGCGTGCCGGAGGGGTCTGGTGCGTACCCGGATCGGTGCCCGGGTCGCTCACTTCTGGATCTCGTAGTGGGGGTTGTAGATCGCCTTGGATCCGTTGTCCAACTTGCCGACTCGGCCGTGCACCTTGAGGGTGCGGCCCGACTCGATACCCGGGATGCGACGCTGCCCCAACCAGACCAGCATCACCGAGTCAGTACCGTCGAACAGTTCCGCCTTCACCCCGCCGGCGCAGCTCTTGCCGTTGCACTCAACGCTGCGCAAGGTGCCGATCATCGTGACTTCCTGACCGCGCTGACAGTCGATCGCCTTCTGGGCGCCCGTACCGGCGGCTTCGTCGTTGAGTTCTTCGACGTCGAGTTGTTCAGGATCTTCGGTCAACCGGCGGGTGAGCCGGCGAAGATATCCCTCGGCCGTGGCCATGGCCTCTCCTGACCTTCTGCCAATCCAAATGGATGCTGTTAAACCAACGCCACGGTAGACCTCTTGGTTCCCAGATGCTAACTACAGCGCGAGTGGTGTTGGGGTCGCGTCGATGTGAGTTCCACGACAGGGCACGATCAAAACATGACGGTCACTCTGCGCGGCGTCACCGCGGTCCTGCTCCCCGGAACAGGGTCCGACGACGATTTCGTCTACCGGGCGTTCTCCCCCGCGCTGCACGACGCCGGTGCGGTGGTGGTGACCCCGCCCCCGCAGCCCGAGCGTCTCGTCGACGGCTACCGCGACGGTCTGCGCGATGCCGCCCGGTCCGGACCGATCGCGGTGGGCGGTGTGTCGATCGGCGCGGCGGTGGCCCTGGCATGGGCGCTGGCCCACCCGCAGGACGTGGTGGCAGTGCTGGCCGCCCTGCCCGCCTGGACCGGGGACCCCGACGCGGCGCCGGCAGCGATGGCCGCTCGCTACTCGGCCGAGACGCTGCGCCGCGACGGGCTGGCGGCGGCCACCGCGCAGATGCAGTCGAGCAGCCCGGCATGGCTGGCCCGGGAACTGACCCGATCGTGGCTCGGACAGTGGCCGGCGCTGCCGGACGCGATGGAGGAGGCCGCTCGGTATGTGGCGCCGACCAGTATCGAGCTGGAGTACCTGGGCGCCCCGCTCGGCGTGGTGTCGGCCGCCGACGACCCGGTGCACCCGCTGGAGGTCGGCATTGAGTGGGCGACCGCCGCGCCGTGCGCGGCGCTGCGCACCGTCACCCTCGACGCGATCGGCGCCGATCCTGCTGTACTCGGCGCCGAGTGTCTGGCGGCGCTGCGGGACGCCACCGCTTGATCGTCATCCGCCGGCCTGATTGGCGGATTCCTCAACGCGGCTCGTCCCTCACCGCTTGATCGTCATCCGCCGGTGATGGTCCGCAGCTGTTGCATCGCCGAACCCTGCGTGGAGCGGCGTGCATTGGGCTGCGGCGGCTCCTGCTGTTGCGGCGTGGCCGGGGGCTGAGGCGGCTGCGGCGCGCCGCCCTGCTGCTGGGCCATCGCCTGCTGGGCCTGCTGCGCCGCCTGCTGCTGCGCGGCAGCCAGCTGCGCGGCCATCGGCTCCGGCAGCTGCACCGGAAGCGGGGTGCGCACCGGCAGCGGCGTGTCACCACGGCGAACCACCGTGTCGGCCAGAGCGTTTCGGGCTTCCTCAGCCAGCTCGCTCACCCGCTCGTAGGGTCCGTTGACCACACAGCGGACCATCCAGCGGTACCCGTCCACGCCGATGAAGCGCACGACGGCCGCGCCCTCTCCGGCCGAGCCGACAACCTCACGGCCCCACGGGCCGTCTTCGATGCTGACCCGCGGAGCGTCTTTGCGCAGCGACTCCGCCAGCTCCGAGGCCACTTCCCGCCACAAGCCGGCGGACTTGGGCGCCGCGTACGCCGCAATCGTGAAACGGCCGTTGGGAGTCACGACCCAGATGGCGCTCGGCGCCCCGGCCTCGTTGAGTTCCACCTGCACCTGGCCGTTCTGGGGCATCGGGATCAGCACCGAGCCCAGGTCCAGCCGTGCCTGCACGGCGACCGACGGATCGTCGAAGTCGTCGATGTCGAAGGGGCCTTCCAGCTCCTCGTCGTCGGTGTCCACCGACGTCACCTCCTCGGGTGTTTCAGCGCTGTCACTGTGGTGTCTTCCCACTTTGGTGTCCTCTCCCCTACAGACTGGCATGCCCGCCCGACGAGCCGTGACCACCGTCACCGCGCGTCGTGTCGGCCAATCCGGCCTCATCGAAAGACGTCACCTCGATCAGGTCGGGCAACTCGACCCGCTGCACCAGCAGCTGGGCGATCCGGTCACCGCGGCGGATCACGATCGGAACCGCGGGATCGAGGTTGATCAGCGAAACCTTGATCTCCCCCCGGTACCCGGCGTCGATCGTGCCGGGGCTGTTGACGATCGAAAGCCCAACGCGGGCAGCAAGTCCCGAGCGCGGGTGGATGAGTCCGACCATGCCGTGCGGAATGGCCACCGCCACCCCGGTCGGCACCAACGCCCGCTGGTGCGGTGCGAGTTCGACGTCCTGAGCACTGTAGAGATCGACTCCCGCGTCGCCGTCGTGCGCCCGGCTGGGCAGCGGGAGGTCGCGGTCGAGTCGCACTACCGCCAGAGAGGAGGACACGACGTCAGAGATTACTCTTGGCCACGTGTCAGACACGCGTGCCACTGCCCGAACCGTTCGCTATCGCGAGCGGCTGCGGGTCCCGCTGTGGTGGTGGGTGCCCGGGCTCGGGGTCGCCGCCCTGATCGCGCTCGAGGTGGATCAGGGCGTCAGCGCGTTGCCGAGCTGGCTGCCCTACGCGGTCCTGTTGCCCGTGGCCGCCGTCGTGCTGCTGATGCTCAGCAGGACCGAACTCAAGGTGGTGAGCAGCGGCGCCGAAACCGAGCTGTGGGTGGGCAACGCACATCTACCGGCCTCGGTCATCTCGCGCACGGCGGAGGTCCCACGCTCGGCCAAGTCGGCGGCGTTGGGACGCCAGCTCGATCCCGCTGCGTACGTCGTGCACCGGGCCTGGGTCGGCCCGATGGTGCTGCTGGTCCTGGAGGATCCGGATGATCCCACCCCGTACTGGCTGGTCAGCGCCAAGCATCCGGACAAGCTCCTCGCTGCCCTGCGCGCCTGAGAACAGGCGCGTAGCTCACGCGTCAGGCAGCGCAGTCGGTGCAGATCATCTGGCCGTTCTTCTCAGTGGCCAGGCGGCTGCGGTGATGCACCAGGAAGCAGCTTGAGCAGGTGAACTCGTCGGCCTGTTTCGGGATCACCCGGACCGACAACTCCTCGCCGGACAGATCGGCACCCGGGAGTTCGAAGTTCTCCGCGGATTCCGACTCGTCGACGTCGACGACAGCCGACTGAGCTTCGTTGCGCCGCGCCTTCAGTTCCTCCAGTGAATCCTCGGAAACGTCGTCGGTCTCAGTGCGCCTTGGGGCGTCGTAATCGGTGGCCATAACGTGTCCCCTCCGTGAAGCTCGTTGCAGCGTTGCTTTGTACCAGCGTCGAACGCATCCGCCAAATAATTCGTGCCCGGATTGACACCGGTTCTCATGTGATTTATGTCACACTCCCGGCCGGGTCGTCGTCGCCGCCGGTCGGAGCCCTGCCGGTGGTGGCTCTAGAGTGCTGGACGTGGTCGCGCAAATCACCGAGGGCACGGCGTTCGACAAACACGGGCGCCCCTTCCGCCGTCGCAACATCGTGCCCGGGATCGTGCTGTTCGCGTGCCTGGCGGTCGCCTCGACACTGGTCTGGGTGATCGCGCTGTCGCGGCCGCCGGAGGTGCCGCAGGCCGCGGTGTGCAATCCTCCCCCGCCCCCGGCCGAGCCGGGCGCCCCGGCACCGAACCTCGGCGAACAGGTGTCCCGCTCGACGATGCTCGACGTGACACCGGCCAAGCTGGCCGATGCCAGGGTTCGGGTGCTCAACGCCAGCGGACAGGGCGGGCAGGCCGGTGAGATCGCAGGAGAACTGCGTGATCTGGGCTTCACCGAACCCGAGGCCGCCAACGATCCGCTGTACACGACCGCGCGACTGCAATGCCAGGGTCAGATCCGGTTCGGGCCGGCGGGCCGCGCCGCCGCAGCGGCAGTGTGGCTGGTAGCGCCCTGCACCGAACTGTTCCAGGACGGCCGCACCGACGACACGGTCGATCTGGCGATCGGCACCGACTTCGCCGAGCTGACCCACAGCGACGACATCGACGCCGTGCTGGCGAGCCTGCTTCCCGACGCCACCGCACCCGCCGACCCCGAGCTGCTCACCAAGGCCCACACCGGGACCTGCTGACACTCAGCGCGCGATCGCCCCGCAGCGGATCAGAGCCTCGTCGAAGGAGGCGCTGATGCCGGGCGCAGCGGCCACCATCAGCCCCGGCTCCGCCACCGACGCGGGTGCACGCACGTGCGCGCCCGCCTCTGCGGCGATCAGCGCTGCGGCCGCCCAGTCCCACAGATGCACGCCGTCTTCGAAGTAGGCGTCGAGTCGCCCCTCGGCGACCATGCACAGATCGAGTGCGCACGAACCCTGCCGTCTGAGGTCACGGACGTCGGGGAGCAGCCGGGCCACGATCTCGCCCTGTCGGCGACGGTGCTCGCGGTCGTAGGAGAACCCGGTGCCCACCAGCGCCATCGACAGATCTGTGGCGTCGGTGCACCGCAATTCGGTGACGACTCCGCCGCGGCGCACCGTGGCGCCGTGCCCGAGCGCCGCCGAGTACACCGCCCCGCCCGCGACGTCGGCCACGGCACCGGCCACCGACGCGCCGTCGCGCCGCACACCGACCGAGACCGCATAGGCGGGTAACCCGTACAGGAAGTTGACAGTGCCGTCGATCGGGTCGAGCACCCAGGTCAGCCGTCCGCCGGCGGCGTCGACCGCTCCGCCTTCCTCCTCGCCGATAATCGCGTCGCCGGGCCGCAACACCGCCAGCCGCTCGCGCAGCAATCGTTCGGTCTCGGTGTCGACCACGGTGACCGGATCGGTCGGGGTGCTCTTCACGCGCACTGCGGGCGGGGTGTCCTCGGTCACCGTGCCGGGTCCGAACACCTCGGGCCGACGCCTCCGGACGAACTCGGCGGCTTCGGACGCCAGCTGCTCTGCCACCGCACGCAGACCTGTGGGCTCGCTGTCGGAATTCACATGTCCATCGCAGCACACCCGCGGGATGCGCGACTGGCCCCCATCGCAATTGGCGAGCCGATAGGGTGTCAAACGCGCCCCGGCGACCCCCGCCGCGCCGAGAGCACCGGTGCCATCACCTGCGCAGAGGAGCCTGCATGACAGCCGACGCGTCACCCCCGCCGTCTGACACCCCCGCCCCGGGCTTGAGTTCACCGCGGCGCGGATTCGGCATCGACGTCGGCGGAAGCGGCGTCAAAGGCGGCATCGTCGACCTGGACACCGGCCGGCTCATCGGGGACCGGTTCAAGCTGCCCACCCCCCAGCCGGCCACGCCGGACGCGGTGGCCAAGACCATCGCCGAGGTCGTCGCCCACTTCGGCTGGGACGGCCCGCTGGGGGTGACTTACCCCGGCGTCGTCACCGACGGCATCGTGCGCACCGCCGCCAACGTCGACAAGGGCTGGATCGGACTCAACGCCAGGGAGGTCATCGGAGGGGCGCTGAACGGCCAGCCGGTGACGGTGCTCAACGACGCCGACGCCGCCGGCCTGGCCGAGGAGAAATTCGGTGCCGGCCGGGACAACACGGGGGTCATCGTGTTGCTGACCTTCGGCACCGGGATCGGCTCGGCGGTGATCCACAACGGGGTGCTGCTGCCCAACACCGAGTTCGGCCATCTGGAGGTCGGCGGCAAGGAAGCCGAACACCGAGCGGCCAGCTCCGTCAAGGAACGCAAGGACTGGAGCTACGAGCGCTGGACCAAAGAGGTCACCAAGGTGCTCGTGGCCATCGAGAACGCCATCTGGCCGGACCTGTTCATCGTCGGCGGCGGCATCAGCCGCAAGGCCGACAAGTGGGTGCCGCTGCTGGAGAACCGCACCCCCGTGGTGCCCGCCGCGCTGCAGAACACCGCGGGGATCGTCGGCGCGGCGATGGCCGCGGACTTCGACGTCACCGCCACCGGTAAGTAGCCGGCGCCCGCGGCGAGGGCGGCAGGCACCGGACGCGCGCGTGCGTCAAATTTGCCGCTGGGCACAGCGCCAATCCGCACTGTCGTTACAATGGTCAACGGCGGCCGCCTACTGAACAGCAGCGGAGTATCCCACCTTGAGATGACGCTGTGAGATCGACGCCGACATTCCCCATAGCCGACACAATCGGTGGCGCATGTGTGCCCGCCGACGACCCGCACGACCGAAAGGGTGTACGTGGCAGCGACCAAGGCAAGCCCGGCAACCGACGAGCCGGTGAAGCGCACCGCCGCCAAGGCCCCCGCGAAGAAGGCGCCCGCCAAGAAGGCTGCCAAGAGCGCGCAGGCGAAGGCCACCAAACGCGCCGCGAAACCCGGTGACGCCCCGGCGACCCGAGGCCGCGCCAAGAAGGCCACGTCGGCCGAGGCCGATGACGATCTCGCCGCAGAAGACGTCGACGGCGCCGAAGATCTCGACGCCGAGCCGGGCGAGGATCTGGACGTCGAGGACACCGACATCGAGCTTGACGACATCGACGTCGATGACGACGCCTCCGGCGACGACGACGCCGACGACGCGGAGTCCGACGACGAAGCCGCCGATGCCGCCCCGAAGGCGGCCGGCAAGGCGGCCAAAGACGGCGACGACGACGCCATCGCCGAGCCGTCCGAGAAGGACAAGGCTTCCGGCGACTTCGTCTGGGACGAAGAGGAATCCGAGGCCCTGCGCCAGGCCCGCAAGGATGCCGAGCTCACCGCCTCCGCCGACTCGGTGCGCGCCTACCTCAAGCAGATCGGCAAGGTCGCGCTGCTCAACGCCGAGGAGGAGGTCGAGCTTGCCAAGCGCATCGAGGCCGGCCTGTACGCCACCCAGCTGATGAACGAGCTCGCCGAAAAGGGCGAGAAACTGCCAGCCGCACAGCGCCGCGACATGATGTGGATCTGCCGCGACGGGGACCGCGCAAAGAATCATCTGCTGGAGGCGAACCTGCGGCTGGTGGTGTCGCTGGCCAAGCGTTACACCGGCCGCGGCATGGCGTTCCTGGACCTCATCCAGGAAGGAAACCTCGGCCTGATCCGCGCCGTCGAGAAATTCGACTACACCAAGGGCTACAAGTTCTCGACCTACGCCACCTGGTGGATCCGTCAGGCCATCACCCGAGCCATGGCCGACCAGGCCCGCACCATCCGCATCCCGGTGCACATGGTCGAGGTGATCAACAAGCTGGGTCGCATCCAGCGCGAGCTGCTGCAGGACCTGGGCCGCGAGCCCACGCCCGAAGAGCTGGCCAAGGAAATGGACATCACGCCGGAGAAGGTGCTGGAGATCCAGCAGTACGCGCGTGAGCCGATCTCGCTGGACCAGACCATCGGCGACGAGGGTGACAGCCAGCTCGGCGATTTCATCGAGGACAGCGAGGCCGTGGTGGCTGTGGACGCCGTGTCGTTCACGCTGCTGCAGGACCAGCTGCAGTCGGTGCTGGAGACGCTGTCCGAACGCGAGGCCGGCGTGGTGCGCCTGCGGTTCGGTCTCACCGACGGCCAGCCCCGCACCCTCGACGAGATCGGCCAGGTCTACGGAGTGACCCGCGAGCGGATCCGCCAGATCGAGTCCAAGACGATGTCGAAGCTCCGGCATCCCAGCCGCTCTCAGGTGCTCCGCGACTACCTGGACTGAGCCCCCGCAAGTCCTGCGCAAGAATTAATTAAGGGCCCTTTCCTAGCGTCGCCGGGGTGAGAGCACCGCAGACGATGCAGGACCCACAGGGTCAGAGCAGGGCTACGACAACCAACGCGGCAGGGGCCTCTTCGCCGCCCGCGGCGGTGGCCAAGGTGCCGCCCGCCATCGTTCTCGCCGCGGTCACCCGGCTACGCGGTGCGCTGGACCGGTTGCACAAGGCGATGGTGCCGCCCCACATCGCGCTCCTCGAGCTCGGCGTGGGGTCGTGGTTCACCGCGGCGCTGTACGCCGCGGTACGACTCGGTATCGCGGATCAACTGGCCGACGGCCCAGCCGACGCCGACGCTGTCGCCGCGAAGGCCGGAACCGATCCGCGGGCCACCTACCGGTTGATGCGCGCACTGGCGAGCCGGGGGGTGCTCAAGTCACGTCGCGATGGCACGTTCGCGCTGACCCGGATGGGGCGCACCCTCACGACCGACCATCCGGAGTCGATGGCCCCGATGGTCGCTTTCGTGGGCAGCCGCCAGCACTGGCAGCACTGGAGCGAGCTGAGCCATTCGGTGCAGACCGGCCGCACCGCGGTCGAAAAGCTGCGTGGCAGCATGATTTTCGACTACCTCGACACTGATCCCGAGTTCGCCAGACTGTTCAACGACGCCATGACCGGCGGATCCCGGGCCGTCACCGACAATGCGATTCCGGCCTACGATTTCCGGGGCCGCAGTTTGATCGTCGACGTCGGCGGCGGTGAGGGCGGGTTCCTCGCGGCCATTCTGCGCCGGGCGCCGCAGGCCCGGGGCATCGTGTTCGACCGTCCGTCGGTGGTGGCCGGCGCCGGCGCGGTGCTGGGCCCGGCCGGTGTGCAGAACCGGTGCCGGGCACAGGGCGGCTCGTTCTTCGACGCCGTCCCAGACGGCGGCGACACCTACGTGCTGAAGGCGATCATCCACGACTGGGACGACCGGGAAGCGTTGTCCATCTTGCGCAACGTGCGCTCGGCCATCGCCGACGGCGGCCGAGTGCTGCTGTTTGAGATGGTGCTGCCCGATCGCACGGACGCCCATCTGGGTTTCCTGGTTGACCTGGAGATGCTCGTCAGCGCGGGAGGCCGCGAACGCACCGCGTCGGAATATTCAAAGCTGTTGGCGGAAGCGGGCTTCGGCATGACCCGCGTGATACCCACCGCCAGCCCGCTCTCGATCGTGGAGGCGGTCCCGATCTGACGGCGCAACGGGCGATGGGTGATGGCCGACTGGTGACGGTCAGTCGGTGGGTTCGCCGCCGCCGGCGCCACCGTGACCACCGGCACCGCCCTGGCCGCCCTTACTGCCCGCCGGGCCGGTGCCGATGCGACCGTCCGATCCGGCGGAACCTGAAGCCCCGTCGCCTGCCGTTCCCCCGGCGCCACCGTAGCCGCCAGTACCGCCGGCGCCGGCCGTACCGGTCTTCCCCTCTGAGCCGTCGGCCCCGGACGAGCCCGCCTCGCTGCCTGAGCCGCCCTTGCCGCCGACACCTCCTGCTCCGCCGGCTCCGCCGGCACCGCCGTCACCGCCACGGCCGCCGGCCCCACCGGCCCCGGGGCGGACCCGCCCGCTGCCGGAATCGGACACGTCGGCGCCGCCCGAGCCGCCCGCGCCGCCCGCGCCGCCGGTGGCGCCGTTGCCGCCCGTCCCGCCGTTGCCTGCCGCACCGCCCGCGCCGCCGTTGCCGGTCAGTGAGCCGCTGCGTCCACCTGCGCCGCCGTTGCCGCCCGTAGTACCGGCAGCACCGGCAGCCCCGGCGCCACCCGCCCCTCCGGCGCCGCCGGCGCCACCGAGTCCGACGGCCTGTCCGATGTCGACGGAGCCGCCCGCCCCGCCGTCTCCGCCCCTGGCTCCGACACCGCCGGTGCCGCCGTTGCCACCGCGCCCTCCGAAGGCGGCGGCGAACGGCGTGGATTCCTGCGCCAACCCCGCATCACCGCCGTTGCCACCGACGCCGCCGCCGGCCCCGTCGCCACCGTCGCCGCCCGATCCGCTGATCGTGTACTGGTGGGGCCCGGCCAGGAACCCCGTGGCGCCCTGGCCCTGACCGCCGTGGCCACCGGAATGGTTGGTGCCGGCGGCGCCGTCCCTGCCGCGTCCACCGGATGCGCCGGTGATGGCGGTGTCCACGACGGCATTGGTCGACGGAAAGCCGGTCGAGCCGAGGAAGTTCGGGCTGCCGGTCGCCGCCCTGCCGGCCGGCGATGGGTTCACCCCGTCGAGTCCGGCGCCACCCGCACCGCCGTTACCGCCGGCGCCGCCGTCGCCGTGCAGCCGGCCGGCGTTGCCCCCAGCGCCACCGTGGCCACCGGCGACGCCCGGTCGGCCGTCGGCACCATGCCCACCGTCACCGCCGTTGCCTGTGGAAGCGAAGATTCCGGCGTGGCCGCCGTCGCCGCCGTTCTGGCCCGGAAGATAGCCGTCGCCCCCGCGGCCGCCGTTTCCGCCAAACAAACCAGCGTTGCCACCTTTGCCGCCGCGTGCACCGTTCCCACCGTCGCCCCAGAGCAGACCGCCGTTGGCGCCGTTGCACGCCGAGCCCTGACAATCCGCGGCGGCATCGATGCCGTCGCCGATCAGCCAGCCACCGGAACCGATCATCGGCCTGGCAGCGACCGCCGGGGTAAGTGCTGCGACCGGTCGATCCCGCTTCGTCGATCCAGCGGTGCCGAACAGCCAAACCTCTTGGGGTGCAGAATGAATAGGGACCAGCAAGGAATCGAACGACGCCAGTTGCACGACCCGCTCCGGCGTCGGTGACGGTCCGGTTGCATGCCTGCCACCAGGCCCATGCCGATCACCGCAACACCGCCGGCGCCCACGGCCAGCCAGTACCGAGCACCGGCCGAGGCGCACTGCGTGCCGGCCACGTCGATTGATTCCACTGCTCTGCTTCGGCCATGTGCCACGCGTGTTCCCCCGAATGTTTGCCTATGTCAATTAGCTGAAATCTAGCATGGCAAATCAACGGAACGGTCAATTGACGGCACCGCGGTCGCTTCGGGCGAAGCGCACGAGGGAGGCGGGACGGAGCCGTCGGAACCCACAGGAGAGGCCGGAACGGGCCGTACCGTCAGAACGGACCGCACGTTCACAAGAGGATCGCCGTCAGCGCTTGCGGTCGCGCACCTTGTAGGTCGAGGGCCATGACTCGCGGGTCTCGTCGCCGACAAGCGGCACACCTTTGGATCCGATGCGGACGTCATAAGCCTCCTTGCCCGCACCGGCCTCCCGGTTGGCGTGCTCGGTGGCCAGATAGATCAGCTGATCGATCTCGGCCTCGGCGAATGCGACGAACGTGGTCTTACGCACGATCTCATCCTCCGGCGGCGTCATGCGGTCCGGCAGGATCCGCGTCAACAGCGCCGCCACACCCAGCAGCGAGAACGGCACGACCCAGTAGCAGATGAACGACAGCGGCGTCCTGGTGTCGAGGATGGTCGCGTCGCCCTGGACCAGAGGCGGGATGGCCGACGACACCGTCATGCCACCGAAGGCCGCGACCCACACCCACGTCAGCACCGAGGTGATCCGGGCGAACGGTTCGCTCTCGACCACCTGCTTGGGCTGGCCGACCACTGCGAAGTCCCGGATAAAGGGCCGCCCGATCAGCACACCCACCAGCGCCACCAGGAAGATGCCGGCGTTGCTCAACGGCTGCAACCACCGCTCCATGAATGCCTGGCTCGTCGCGAATGTCAGCACAGTCAACACCAGAAACGTTGCGAGAGCGCCAATTTCAAGCGTGCGCCCGGGTGAGCCGGTCACTCGGGCGATGATGAACGCCGCCACCGCGACCACCAGTGCGATCAACACCGCGGCGACGAACGGCACGTTGCCCACGAGAACCCAGTAGACGATCCACGGTGCAAAGCCAAAGATGATGCCCACGGGCAGCAGTGTATTGAGTCACGTTCTGGCTTACGCGGGCACCGTGTCACTTTTGGCTTACTTTGTCACGGTGACCACGCGCATGAACATCTCGTCGGACTCGCCGCTCGAAGCCCGGGTGGGCTACTCACGGGCGGTGCGGATCGGTCCGCACATCGCGGTCGCGGGTACCACCGCGTCCGGTCCCGATGCGGCGGCGCAGACGCGGAAGGTGCTGCGACGCATCGAGACCGCCCTGGCAGAGGCCGGCGCGTCGTTGTCTGACGTAGTGCGAACCCGGATCTACGTCACCGACATCGCCTCGTGGGCACAGATCGGCGCCGTGCATGCCGAGGTGTTCGGCGAGATCCGGCCTGCATTGACAATGGTGGAGGTGGCGGCTCTGATCTCACCGGAGCTGACGGTCGAGATCGAGGCCGACGCCTACCTCCCCGGCTGAATGCCGATCAATCGTCCAGCGGTGGGAACCGGCCATCCGGACCCGGGCGATACTCAGTGATGCTAATCACACTCTCCGTCGGCAGCGGACCGTACAAATGTGGGAACACCATGCCATCGGGATCGGTTGGTATCCCAGGTTCCCAGCGGACAGGAGAGACCAGGCGTGCGGCATCGATGCGCAGCAACACCAGATCGGCCCGTCCGGCGAAGAGCCGGTTGGCCGGTAGGTGCACCTGGGCGGGACTCGACAGATGGACGAAGCCGTTCGCGTCGAGCGACTCCGGTGAATGCACGCCCACACGTTTCGCCCTTTCCCACTCCGCGGCACTGCACAGGTGCACGAGGACCTGCCCGCGCGGTGCCGGGTTCATCTGGCCGCCTTTCCACCGTGGTAACGCAACAAGTCGTGAGACACGACACACCTGTAAACCCCCGGGGAACAAGGCCGGAACCCCAGACGTCTGACAGAGTAGAAGTACGTCGCTACCACCCTATGGAGGTGCCATGACCGCAACGCTGACCAGTCCTGGATTGACCAAGGCTGACCGCTGCGACCGTTGTGGGGCCGCGGCCCGCGTGCGGGCGAAGCTTCCGTCGGGTGCCGAGCTGTTGTTCTGCCAGCATCACGCCAACGAGCACGAGGCAAAGTTGATCGAGCTCGCGGCGGTGCTGGAAGTGAGCCCGCTGGAGCCGTAGCAGCGAATCGGCAATGCTGGTCTGGTCATGAGTGACCAGACAGAGCGGCCGGACGCGCGGCCCGCACCACAGGCGGAGCCACGACGGGTCAAACCCGAACGGGCCAGACCTCAACGCCACCACATCCGGCACATCACACTCCGGACACTCGGCAAAAGCTGGGACGATTCGATTTTCTCGGAATCGGCTCAGGCTGCCTTCTGGTGTGCGCTGTCGTTGCCACCCCTGCTGCTCGGCATGCTCGGCAGCCTTGCCTACATCGCGCCGCTGTTCGGCCCGGACACACTCGGGACCATTCAGAGCCAGCTGATCACTGTCGCGGGAAAGTTCTTCTCCCCGAACGTCGTCAGCGAGATCATCGAGCCGACGGTGCGGGACATCGTTCGCGGTGCCCGCGGCGAGGTGGTGTCTCTCGGTTTCGTGATCTCGCTGTGGGCGGGGTCCTCGGCCATCTCGGCCTTCGTCGACTCCGTGACCGAGGCACACGACCAGACACCGCTTCGCCACCCGGTCCGGCAGCGGTTCTATGCGCTCGGGCTCTACGTGGTGATGCTCGTCGGCGCCATCGTCACCGCGCCGTTCTTGGCGTTGGGTCCGCGCAAGGTTGCCGAATTCATCCCGGACACCTGGGACGACGCGCTGCGTTTCGCCTACTTCCCGGTGCTCTTTCTCGCGTTGGTGGTGTCGGTGAACCTGCTCTACCGCGTGTCCCTGCCCAAACCGTTGCCGTCACACCGCTTGCTGCTGGGCTCAATCCTGGCCACGACCGTGTTCCTGATCGCCACCTGGGGGCTGCGGGTGTACTTGACGTGGATCACCAGCACTGGATACACCTACGGCGCGCTGGCCACCCCGATCGCTTTCCTGCTGTTCGCATTCTTCCTCGGCTTCGCGATCATGCTCGGCGCAGAACTGAACGCCGCGATCGAAGAGGAATTCCCTGCACCGGAGACCCACGCCAATCGTGTGCGGGGCTGGTTGGGCGCCAAGGCGGAAAGCCGCAACGGTGGCGCGGCGCCGGCCGCCGGATCGCACGCGGCAGACGCTCGCGGGATCGACGGACCGCGCTCGGGCGCCGATACCCCGGCGGCCGGCGGCGACGTGGCTACTTCTTGAGCTGCTCGTAGATCCGCTTGCAGTCGGGGCACACCGGCGAACCGGGCTTGGCTGAGCGGGTCACCGGGAACACTTCGCCGCACAATGCCACGACATGGGTTCCCATCACCGCGCTCTCGGCGATCTTGTCCTTCTTGACGTAGTGGAAGAACTTCGGAGTGTCGTCGTCTGTCCCGTCGTCGACGCGTTCGTCGGTATCGGTGCGTTCGATCGTCTGGGTGTCCATGTCATTCATTCTGCCTGGCCATCAATCGGTAATAAACGCGATGGGTATACCTGGGCCCGAATGTGGAACAGTGGAGGTATGAACGCCGGATTGAGCGCCGGATTGAGCACCGTGATCCCGTGCGTGGCTCGGAGCTGAGTTTCGACGACGAAGGCCGCCCGGTTCTGATCACCCGGGCCGCCCCCGCCTTCGAAGAACAACATCGCCAGCGTGTGCGCAAGTACCTGACGCTGATGTCCTTTCGTATCCCCGCCCTCGTTCTGGCCGCGGTGGCCTACGGCGTCTGGCAGAACGGTCTGCTCTCTCTGGCGATCGTGGTGGCCTCGATTCCGCTGCCGTGGATGGCCGTGCTGATCGCCAATGACCGGCCTCCACGCAAGGCCGAGGAGCCGCGGCGCTATGACGTCCGGCAGCGGATCCCCTTGTTCCCCACCGCCGAACGACCGGCAATCGAGGATGCGGCCGGGCACGCGTCGCAACATGAGGCCGGCGATACGCGCGGCGACGTTCCCGGCTGAGCGCTTTCTGGCGTCTTTCTCAGCACATTCTCAGGTCAAGCGCTAATAACCGCTGATCAGAAGGTGTGAAGCACAGAAAGTGCGGGAACTCTTTGCGGGCTTGGGGCGTTGTAGCTCATGAAAGTTCCACCCGATCAGGAGGCCGCCATGGCAAATGCCACCACCAGCCGCATCGACCAGGATCTGGACGCTCAGAGCCCAGCCGCCGACTTGGTGCGGGTTTACCTGAACGGCATCGGCAAGACTGCGTTGCTCAACGCCGCCGATGAGGTGGAGCTGGCCAAGCGGATCGAGGCGGGCTTGTACGCGCAGCACCTGCTCGACACTCGTAAGCGCCTGGGCGAGAACCGCAAACGCGATCTGGCGGCGGTCGTGCGTGACGGAGAGGCTGCGCGCCGTCATCTCCTCGAGGCGAACCTGCGACTGGTGGTGTCGCTGGCCAAGCGCTACACCGGCCGCGGCATGCCGCTGCTCGACCTGATCCAGGAGGGCAACCTCGGGCTCATCCGCGCGATGGAGAAGTTCGACTATGCCAAGGGGTTCAAGTTCTCCACCTACGCCACTTGGTGGATCCGGCAGGCGATCACCCGCGGCATGGCCGACCAGAGCCGCACCATCCGCCTGCCCGTCCACCTCGTCGAGCAGGTCAACAAGCTGGCCCGGATCAAGCGTGAGATGCACCAGAATCTCGGCCGCGAAGCCACCGACGAGGAACTGGCCGCCGAATCTGGCATCCCGGTCGAGAAGATCACCGACCTGCTGGAGCACAGCCGCGACCCGGTGAGCCTCGACATGCCCGTCGGCAGCGACGAGGAGGCGCCGCTCGGCGACTTCATCGAGGATGCCGAGGCGATGTCGGCCGAGAACGCCGTCATCTCCGAGCTGCTGCACACCGACATCCGCTATGTGCTGGCCACCCTCGACGAGCGTGAGCAGCAGGTGATCCGGCTGCGGTTCGGCCTCGACGACGGTCAACCGCGCACTTTGGATCAAATCGGCAAGCTGTTCGGACTGTCGCGCGAGCGGGTGCGGCAGATCGAGCGTGAGGTGATGGCCAAACTGCGCAACGGTGAGCGAGCCGACCGCCTGCGCTCGTACGCCAGCTGACCCCGCGGCCGCTTCCTCGAACCACACCCCCGCGAAGGCCCGTCGGAGATTCCGGCGGGCCTTCTGCATGCCCCGTGCACGTGTGGCCCGTGTCGCTCGGGGAAGAACCGCTTCCGGCCGGTAGGGCCGGTAGACTCGCTCTGAACGGAGGGTGTGCGATGAACGACCTGGTTGATACCACCGAGATGTATCTGCGGACGATCTATGACCTCGAGGAAGAGGGCGTGATACCTCTGCGCGCGCGCATCGCTGAGCGTCTCGATCAGAGCGGCCCCACCGTGAGCCAGACTGTGTCCCGCATGGAGCGCGACGGGCTGCTGCACGTCGCGGGTGACCGCCACCTGGAGTTGACCGAGAAGGGCCGCGCCCTCGCGGTCGCCGTGATGCGCAAGCACCGCCTGGCCGAGCGTCTCCTGGTCGATGTGATCGGCCTGCCCTGGGAGGAAGTCCACGCCGAGGCGTGCCGCTGGGAGCACGTGATGAGCGTGGACGTCGAGCGGCGTCTTGTTCAGGTGCTCAACAACCCCACCACTTCTCCGTTCGGCAACCCGATCCCCGGACTGTCGGAGCTCGGCGTCGGCGACGAGATCAACGAGAGCTTCGCCCTGGTGCGGCTCACCGAGCTGCCCGCCGGCATGCCGGTGGCCGTGGTCGTGCGACAGCTGACCGAACACGTTCAAGGCGACGCCGACCTGATTGCCCGCCTCAAGGACGCCGGTGTCGTCCCGAACGCCCGGGTGACGGTCGAGGTCAAGGACCACGGCGGCGTCATGATCGTCATTCCCGGTCACGAGCAGGTCGAACTGCCGCACGAGATGGCACACGCCGTCAAGGTGGAGAAGGTCTGACCAAGAGCGGCCTCGCGTACTACCTAGCCGGCCCTGCGACCGGACGACCGCCGCGGCGGCAGCCGCACGCCGAGCTGCTTCGCCAACCGGTAACCCGTCTGGGCGAGTTCCCGAATCTGTTCAGGCCGCATCCCCGACTGCAGTGCCTGATCCAGCATGCCCGCCATCCTGTGCGCCGGATCGGCCCGCAGTGCCTGGTCGAGCGAGATACCGGCCAGCGGACCGTCACCGCGTGCGTACGCCGAGAAGGCGAGCAGCACCAGGGCTTCGACCCGCCACGGCTCGGGAAGGCACCGTGCGAGCTCGGCCCACAGCGCCTCGGCGGCGCCGGCGCCGGCGCCGACCGCCAGCGCGTAGAGCGTGTCCCGCACCCGGGTGTCGGTGAGCGCCCACGCCAACCGCACCTTGTCTGCGTCGGCAAGCCGACCATCACCCTTGATCTGCTCAGCGCACGCCAACGCGTGCTCGATGTCACCGCGGGCCTCCGCCCCCGGCCGGGATGGCTCCGGCGCGCCGGCGAGTTCGATTGCGCGGCCGAGGGTCGCGGCGCGTGCGGGGTCTGCCGTCGCGACCACGGCGACCAGTTCCTCGCGGCGCCGATAGAGGCGGCGCCCGTCGAGCACCGCGGCCACGGCTGTCGGTGACGCAGTCGGGTCCTCGACAACACCAGAGTTGCCGCAGCCGTCCGCGCAGTACCACCGCGCACCCGCGGCGATCTCGGAGACGACGTGGGTGGCGATCAAATCGACACCATGGAAGTCGAGCTCACTCCCGAGTTCCTCGGACAGCGTGCGGTACCCCTCGGCGCACATCGGGCAGCACGCGCCCTCCGCGTCGACGATCACCGCCACCGCTGCGTCGGCACCCGAGGACGCCGCCAGCTCGGCCAACCGATACAGCTGGTCGGGCGGTCGCTCCCCCAGGTCGGCGCGGAGGACGGCGCCCAAATCGCCGCCGCTGATGGTGGTCAGAACGAGCGATTTCACCGGGATGAAGCCGAGGACGGCAGGCAGTGCCGCGATGAGGGCACCGGGACGGTCGAGCGAGGGATCGGGGCGAGGTGTTGAGGCCATGTGGCCAACCTCGCAACCGGCCCCGACGCCGATCGGGCGAAGACGTCCCGGCGGCACGCAACTGTGGATGAAATCGGATCTGGGGATGAATCGCGCTTAAGGGCAGCCGTCGTCGAACGGAGCGGACACCTCGTCTCCGGGCCCCCCGGCCTGCGCGCGTGCCACGAGCTCCGCGAGTCGCTGGTCGAAGGGCGGAGAGAACGACACCTCGTCGGCGCATCCACCGCCGTCCAGACCACCGATCAGACCGGTCACCGTCCCCCCGGAGATCCAGGGGGCGCCGGAGAAACCGTTGACCACCCCATCGCAGTGCAGGGTCGGGAAACCTTGCCGTTCCGGCACGGCCGGGGCCCGGCAGACCTGCGGACCACCGGCACCCGACGGATACCCGATGACCGTCACCTCCTTCCCCGGGCCGGGTGCTGCCCCGACGTCCAGTCCGTCGCCTGCCACCGACGCCAGCGGCACGCCGTCGTCGCGGCTGACCCGTGCGACCGCGTAGTCCGCGGCGGGGTCACGGCCGTCCAACCAACGGGTGTCGAAGAAGACCGCGTCGATCTGCCACCCGTCGCGCGCAGTGGGGCCCGCGCCGTAGCCCGGGACGAAAACCGCGTCGTCACCATCGGACAAGCAGTGCGCCGCGGTCAGGATCAGATCACCGGCGGGTGACCTCAGCACTGAACCCGTGCACGTGTGCAACTCCGAACCGTCGACGAACACCGCTCCCACCCGCGGATCCGGCGACACCGGTCCCGCCGACGGCCGTACGCCGGTGGACGGCCGGTACTCCGGGGCCGAGCATGAGGTGAGCAGCACCGCTGCCGCGACCACCAGCGCGGACTTCACGTCGACCATTCCTCCGATCTTCCCTCACAGGGACGTCACCGGCGTTTCCGCGACCCACACCCGGGGTAGATCGCCGGGCACCGTGCCGGAATGTCACGTCGGCGTGTTCGCGCTCGAACAAATGGGTGACGTCACGTGGCCCCGCGCGGCGGCGCCGGACACGTGCGAGACACTTGGTGTTCACGGTTCACCCGCATCACCCGTTGTGGTCACCGAGGCGAGGAGGCGAGGCAGATGGCTGACGATGAGCACGACCCCGGCCAGCAGTATCAGCCGGAGCAGACCGGCATGTACGAGCTCGAGTTCCCGTCCCCGCAGCTGTCCTCACCCGACGGTCGCGGTCCGGTGCTGATCCATGCGCTGGAAGGGTTTTCAGATGCCGGGCATGCGATCAGATTGTCTGTCCAGCACCTCAAGGACACGCTCGACACCGAACTGGTGGCGTCGTTCGCCATCGACGAACTGCTCGACTACCGGTCCCGCCGCCCGCTGATGACGTTCAAGACCGACCACTTCGCCCATTACGACGAGCCGGAACTGAATTTGTACGCGCTACACGACAGCGTCGGGACCCCGTTCCTGCTGCTCGCGGGTCTGGAACCCGATCTGCGCTGGGAACGGTTCATCACCGCGGTGCGACTGCTGTCCGAGCGACTCGGGGTGCGCAGGGTGATCGGACTGGGCTCCATCCCGATGGCGGTTCCGCACACCCGTCCGATGACGCTGACCGCGCACTCCAACGACAAGGAACTGATCGGCGAGCATCAGCCGTGGGTGGGCGAGGTCCAAGTGCCCGGAAGTGCCTCCAACCTGTTGGAGTACCGGATGGCCCAGCACGGCTACGAGGTGGTCGGGTTCACGGTGCACGTCCCGCACTACCTGGCACAGACCGACTATCCGTCGGCGGCCGAGACCCTGATCTCCGAAGTGGCAAGGAACGGCTTGCTGCAGATTCCCACCGCGAAGCTGACCCAGGCCGCCGCGGAGGTGTTCGACAAGATCAACGAGCAGGTCGCCGCGAGCGCCGAGGTCGCTCAAGTGGTGGAGGCCCTGGAGCGACAGTACGATGCCTTCGTCGCCGCTCAGGAGAACCGGTCCCTCTTGGCGCGGGACGAGGATCTGCCGAGCGGGGAGGAACTCGGTGCCGAGTTCGAGCGGTTCCTCGCTGAACAGGCCGGTGAGAAGAAGCGGAAGGACAGGGACGACCCGCGGGAGGGCCTGTAATTCCGCCTGCTGCCAGCCGTCCCGACAACGAAGTGGGCTACATGACCGACCGCAAGCCCCACCTGCGCCCGGTGCGTGAGATCACCCCGACGCTGAAGTTCTGCACGATCCACGGCTACCGGCGGGCCTTTCGAGTAGCCGGTTCCGGACCGGCGATCCTGTTGATCCACGGTATCGGCGACAACTCCACCACATGGAGCACCGTGCAGACCCAACTGGCGCAACGGTTCACCGTGATCGCCCCCGATCTCCTGGGGCACGGCAAGTCGGACAAGCCACGGGCCGACTATTCGGTCGCGGCCTATGCCAACGGCATGCGCGACCTGCTCTCCGTGCTCGACATCGACAGCGTCACGGTGATCGGGCACTCCCTCGGCGGCGGGGTGGCGATGCAGTTCGCCTACCAGTTTCCGCAGTTGGTCAACCGTCTGATACTGGTCGGCGCCGGCGGCGTGACCAAAGACGTCAACATCGCGCTGCGCATCGCCTCGATGCCGATGGGCAGCGAAGCGCTGTCCCTGTTACGTCTTCCGCTGGCGCTGCCCGTGCTCCAGGCGCTGGGCCGCGTCAGCGGGACGGTACTCGGATCCACGGGGGTGGGGCGCGACATTCCCCACATGCTGCGCATCCTGGCCGACCTGCCCGAACCGACCGCCTCATCGGCCTTCGCCCGCACGCTGAGGGCGGTGGTGGACTGGCGCGGCCAGGTGGTCACGATGCTCGACCGCTGTTATCTGACGCAATCGGTTCCCGTGCAATTGATCTGGGGTGACCTCGATGCCGTCATCCCCGTCAGTCACGCGGAGCTGGCGCACGCCGCCATGCCGGGTTCCCGGCTCGAGATCTTCCGCGGCTCAGGCCACTTCCCGTTTCACGACGACCCGGACCGCTTCGTCGAGCTCGTCGAGAAGTTCATCGACACCACCGAACCGGCCGTGTACGACCAGGAGTATCTGCGCAGCCTGCTCCGCACCGGCGTCGAGGAGGGCACCATCTCCGGCCCGGTCGACACCCGGGTGGCGGTGCTCGACGCGATGGGTGGCGACGAACGCTCGGCAACCTGACCGGTCGGCGTCGCCGAGCACGTAGCATCGGGCTCATGGCCATCGAAGTGACAGTGCTGCGCGTTTTCACCGACAAGGACGGACATTTCGGGAACCCGCTCGGTGTGGTCGACGCCGCTACCGTGGACCCGGCCGACCGGCAACGCATCGCCACCGAATTGGGATACAGCGAAACGATTTTCGTCTCGCTTCCGCGAGAGGGCACCCACAGCGCCCAAGCCCACATCCACACCCCCACCACCGAATTGCCGTTCGCCGGGCATCCGATAGTGGGTGCGTCGTGGTGGCTGAGAGACCGCGGCATGCCGATAAAGACACTCCAGGTACCGGCAGGGATCGTCCAGGTCAGCTACGGCCACGACCTGACCTCGGCTAGTGCTCGCGCGCAATGGGCTCCGGTGTTCTCGATCCACGACGTGGCCTCGCTCGAAGAGCTCGCGGCCGCCGATCCCGACGACTACGCCGACGAGTCCGAGCACTACCTGTGGACGTGGCTGGACGAGGCCGCAGGCACCATCCGCTCGCGCATGTTCGCGCCGTACCTGGGGATTCGCGAGGATGAGGCGACCGGCGCGGCTGCGGTGCGCATCACCGAGCATCTGAGCCGAGACCTGACGATCGTCCAGGGCGAGGGGTCGATCATCGAGACGAAATGGAGCCCCGAAGGCTGGGTGCAGGTCGCCGGCCGGGTGGTCGACGATGGACAGCGCCAACTGGAGTGACGCCTCAGCTCTGGGCCGTGACCTTCCGATGGGCACGCAGCGCCTGTATCTCGCGCTCGAAATCCTCGGCTGACGAGAACGAGCGGTACACCGAGGCGAATCTCAGGTAGGCCACTTCGTCGAGCTCTCGGAGCGGACCCAGGATCGCCAAGCCCACCTCATGGCTGGGCACCTCCGGCGAGCCGGTGGCCCGGACCGCGTCCTCCACCTGCTGAGCAAGATGATTCAGCGCGTCGTCGTCGACCTGCCGGCCCTGGCACGACCGCCGCACCCCGCGGATGACCTTCTCGCGACTGAACGGCTCGGTCACGCCACTGCGTTTGACCACAGCGAGTACCGCCGTCTCCACCGTGGTGAACCTGCGTCCACACTCGGGGCACGACCGGCGCCTGCGGATCGCCTGACCCTCATCGGTCTCTCGGGAATCGACGACCCGGGAATCGGGGTGCCGGCAGAAAGGACAGTGCATCACCGCTCCTTCGCCGCTCCGACAGTCAATCGCTTCGAACGCCATTGAGCGTACCTGCGTGGAACACGGGCGGCTCATGGCCGGACCCCATGGGGTGTATCTCATCGGGCCCCGTCCTCACAGAGCTCGGGCAGCACGGGCGATCAGATCCCGGCTGCGATCAGACGACGGGTGCGATCAGACGACGGGTGCGATCAGGGTCTGACCTGCGGCCAACGCCGCCGACTCGAGTTTGTTGAGCTCCCGGATCCGATCGACCACGTCGGCGACCGGGACGCCGGGAGCGACGCGCTGCGCGACCTGGTGCAGGGACTCGCCACTGTGCACCTGCACCACGGCGAGCCGTCCGGGGACCTCGGCCGTGCCGGCGGCCAGACTGCCGAACTGCCCGACCAGGCCCAGCCACAGCGTGATCGCGCCGGCGACCAGCGCCAGCAATACGGTGGTAGCCGGCGTGACCGGGCGGCGCCGGTGCGGCGCACGCGACATCAGCACGCCGGTCCCCCGGTGTCGCACCGGCGCAGCGCCGGGCCATCGGGACGGAGACCGCCGGCCCGGCCGCGCCGGCCGGACCCGGCCCGCGGTCACCTGCAGGCGCGGTGCCCGCTCGAACTCGTTCCATGTCGCGCGGTCGTCGAGAATGGTCATCAGTTCGCCTTTCGATCCGAGAAGTGTTTCGCTCTTGTGTTCGAACGATAGTCGATCATCTGTTCGATGAATAGAACGCGTGATCGAACTGTTGCGAACGCTAACCGAAGGCACCGACACGTCCGGGTCGTCGCCTCCAGGGCATCACCGGAGAGCCTCCGCGGGATCCCGGCCTCGGCCGCCGGCATGCGACACGCCTCGAACACATGTTTGATTATCGGCCGTGACCGGGCTACATTCGGGCACATGAGCGACGACAGCAATGACAGCACCGGCGGCCGCGGCCGCGATTCGGGTCTGACCGAGCGTCAGCGAACGATCCTCGAAGTCATCCGTGCGTCCGTGACCACCCGCGGCTACCCTCCCAGCATCCGGGAGATCGGTGACGCGGTCGGATTGACGTCCACGTCGTCGGTGGCCCACCAGTTGCGCACGCTGGAGCGCAAGGGGTATCTGCGCCGCGATCCCAACCGGCCGCGGGCGGTCGACGTCCGCGGGGCCGACGACAACGCCACACCGGTCGTCGGGACGGACGTCGCCGGTTCGGATTCGCTACCCGAACCCACGTTCGTGCCTGTGCTCGGCCGCATCGCCGCCGGTGGACCGATCCTGGCCGAGGAGGCCGTCGAGGACGTCTTCCCACTGCCCCGTGAGCTGGTCGGCGAGGGTTCGCTGTTCCTGCTCAAGGTTGTCGGAGAGTCCATGATCGACGCGGCGATCTGCGATGGCGACTGGGTCGTGGTCAGACAGCAGAACGTCGCCGACAACGGCGACATCGTGGCGGCGATGATCGACGGCGAAGCCACCGTCAAGACGTTCAAACGCACCCGCGGTCAGGTCTGGCTGATGCCGCACAATCCAGCCTTCGACCCGATCCCGGGCAACGACGCCGTGGTGCTCGGCAAGGTCGTGACGGTCATCCGCAAGGTCTGACCGGTCGGACGGCCTACTCGCCGCGTACGAAGCCGTTCGTGAGCGCGATCTCCTCCGTGGCGAACCAGATCTCGACGGGGGCGTCGTGATAGTCGCCGCTGTCCGGCGTCCAGTACAGGCCAGATTTGGTGTCGGCCTTGATCGGATAGCCCTCGGGGATCTCGCCCGGGTCGTCGAAGGGCATGTGCAGTGCGGTGCCCAGCGGCAGCGGCTCGTCGACGTCGATGCGCGCGTGACGTCCGGTGTCGGCCATGGGATCGCGCGCCGGTGGTGCCGCGGCGACGTTGACAGGTTCGTCGGCAGGTGCGATGACCGGCTCACCGACCGACGCGATGAGCGGCTCGCGGTCGGCGTCCAACTCTGTCTGCTCGGCCACGATGTCGTGCGCGTCGCCACGGCCGCCGTCGACCACATCGTGCGAGGGTGCTTCGGCCTCGGGTGTCAGCACCCGTGTCGGCGCGGTGTCGACGGCGTCGGGATCCTCCTGCGCGTCGCCGGAGTCGGCGGCCGGCCCGTGCTCGTTCTGATCTTCGCCGGGTTGCGCCCCCCAGAAGCCCTGCACGTCCGACCGGAAATCCTCGCTCGACGCCGGCGCCGCCGAGCCCAGCGATCCCAGACCCTCGCGGGCGTACCGGTCCCCGAACAGTTCGTCCTCCCGGCCGTCCTCGTGGGCCTGCGCGCCGGCACCCGACGGTACCGGCTCATAGGCGTGGCCGTCCGGGGCGCCCAGACGGCCGAGCAGGTCGTCGTCGCGGCGACGACCACGGGTGCGCAGCACCGCGAAGCCGACCAGAGCGGCCAACAGCACAAGCGGGACGATGGCCAGCAGCCACCACCAGGTCCACTTCAGCCCGGAGCTCTCGCTGTTCTCCGAGGGCTGCGATGTCGGCGGCGGTGCCTGCGGGGCCTGGGCGCCGGGCACCTCCAGACCGACCAGTTGCGGAGCCAGACCGGCGGGTTCGGTGCTGAACTTCTGCGTTGTGGTATCCCACGAGATCGCGCCACCGGCGAACCGCTGGGTGATCACATCACCGGTCTGCGTCTGATCGGCGACCGGCGCGCCAAGCTCCCCGGTCGCACCGCCGAGCTTGTTCCACGCCGCGTTCATGGCGCCGCGCACGATCACCGCGCCGTGGTCGGGCGTCCAGAAGATCACCGGCTTGTCGTCCGCGGCGAAGGCGCTGATGCGACTCGCCGGCGCCAGTCCGCCGTTCTGCTCGCTGGTGATCGGGAAACCCAGATCACCTTCTGGACCGCCGACGCTCTCGTACTTCTCCAGCACCTGGCCGGTGACGACGTTGGCTCCGGTCTGCGGGCTGTAGAAGATCTTGCCGTTGACGAAGTCCTGGCCCATACCGTCGGAGCCGATCTGGTACGGCTCACCCTCGGCAGCTCCGAGCGGGCCGAGGGCGCCGCCCGCGGCGCGGCGTGCGGCGTTGATCGCCGCGACCGGGTCGTCGGCAATGACGAGGTCGCCGAGCTGGCCGGCCAGCTCGGGCGGCACCGTGGTGAACTTCTTGGCGCTGGAGTCATACGACAGCTCGCCACCGGTGAACTTCTGACTCACTACGGAACCGTTGTAGGTCTCGTCCTCGGAGGGCACGCCGAGCACGCCGGAGGAACCGCCGAGCCTGTCCCACGCGGCGTTGATCGGTCCGCGGACCACCCTCGCGCCGGTTGCCGGCGTCCAGAAGATCACCGGTTTGTCCGACGCACTGAACGTGCTGTTGCGGCTCTCGGGTGCGCGACCCGGGCCTTCGTCGATGGTCGGGAATCCCAGGTCGCTGTCGGCAGGCCCACCCAGCGACTCGTATTTCTCCAGGATGGCACCCTGCATGAAGTGCGCACCGGTGGCCGGGGTGAAGAACATCTTGCCCGCCGCGAAGTTCTGAGCGAAGCCGTCACCGGCCGGATACACGTCACCCGATTTCGGACCCAACGGCCCTGTGTCGCCACCGCCGGCCTGCCAGGCCGCGGTGATCGCATCGTTTGCTTCGGCCTCGGGTTGCGCCGCCGCGGACGGGGCCAGCAGGAGCGCGGTGGCGACCCCCAGCAGCCCGACCGTCAGACGACCGACCAAACGTAGGCGCAGCATCGGCTGCCGGCTCATTCTTCCTCCCCGCGGTCGGCGACTGGTCCTCGTGCAAGCTCCACGCAAAATTCTGAGAAAGTTACCGCGTGCGTTCACTCTGCTTCAGTGGACGTCGATAACCAAGTCACCTCGCCGAATCCAGGCCAAGAATATGCCCGTCAGCTGCGCGCTGTCGCCGATCCGGCCCCCGTCAGACGCCCAGACTGCGTCCGATGATCTCCTTCATGATCTCGGTGGTACCGCCGTAGATCGTCTGCACGCGGGCGTCCAGGTACGCGCGGGCCACGTCGTACTCACGCATGTAGCCGTAGCCGCCGTGCAGCTGCAGGCAGCGGTCGATCAGGTGGACCTGCTTCTCGGTGGAGTACCACTTGGCCATCGCGGCCTGCTCGACGGTGAGCTTGTCCTCCAGATGCAGCTTGATGAACTCGTCGACCATCATGCGCACCACGGTGGCTTCGGTGGAAAGCTCGGCAAGGAGGAAACGGCTGTTCTGCTGGCTGCCGATCGGCTTGCCGAATGCCTTGCGCTCCTTGGCGTACTGCAGCGTCACGCCGAGCACGGCCTCCATCGCGGCGGCCGCCATGATCGCGATGCTGATCCGTTCCTGCGGCAGGTTCTGCATCAGGTAGATGAAGCCCTGCCCCTCCTCGCCGAGCAGGTTCTCCGCGGGCACCTTGACGTCGGTGAACGACAACTCCGCGGTGTCCTGTGCATCCAGGCCGATCTTGTCGAGTTTGCGGCCGCGCTCGAAACCCTCCATCCCGCGCTCGACCACGAGCAGCGAAAAGCCCAGGGCACCCTTGTCCGGGTCGGTCTGGGCCACCACGATGACCAGATCGGAGTGAATTCCGTTGGTGATGAACGTCTTGGCGCCGTTGAGGATGTAATGATCACCGTCTTTGACCGCGCGGGTCTTGATGCCCTGCAGATCGCTGCCGGTACCCGGTTCGGTCATGGCGATGGCAGAGATGAACTCGCCGCTGCAGAACTTCGGCAGCCACCGCTGCTTCTGCTCCTCGGTGGCCAGTCTGATCAGATACGGCGCCACCACGTCGTTGTGCAGGCTGAAGCCCAGCCCGCTGTAGCGGCCCGCGGTGATCTCCTCGGTGATGATCGTGTTGTAGCGGAAGTCGTCGACGCCGCCGCCGCCGTACTCCTCGGGCACCGCCATACCGAGGAAGCCCTGCTTGCCCGCCTCCAGCCACACGTCCCTGTCGACGAGCTTGTTCTTCTCCCACTCCTCGTGCTGTGGCGCGACGTGCCGTTCGAGGAAGGTGCGAAACGACTCCCTGAACATTTCGTGTTCGGGCTCGAACAGCGTGCGCTGGTAGGCGATGACTGGCGTGGCTTCGGGTGCGCCCATGACAACGTCTCCGTCGGGGTCGGTGCGGACAGTTGCCGCCAAGGTACCCCATCCAACCGGATGGTTGGTCGGACCTGCTGACCGCGCGGCGCGGCCTAGACTCATGGCCGTGGCCGCAGCTCAGACCAGCCTCACACATTGGGGAGCATTCCGGGCCACCGTGGCCGACGGCGACATCGCATCGGTGGCACCGCTTCCCGGTGACCGCGATCCTTCCCCGGCCCTGGGCAACCTGCCGGGCTCGATCCGGCACGCCTCCCGGGTCACCGCCCCGGCGATACGGCGCGGATGGCTCGACAACGGACCCGGTCCGAGTTCGCGCCGCGGCGCCGACGAGTTCGTCGCGGTGTCATGGGAGGAGCTCACCGAGCGTCTGGCCGATGAACTGCGCCGGATCGTCGACACCCACAGCAATGAGGCGATCTATGGCGGTTCCTACGGCTGGTCCAGCGCCGGGCGCTTTCATCATGCCCAGAGCCAGGTTCATCGATTCCTGAACTGCATTGGCGGATATACCTTTTCACGCCACTCCTACAGCCTGGGAGCGACGGGGGTGATCATGCCCCGCGTGGTCAGCACCCACGACGACCTGTTCAAGCGCTCCACCCAGTGGGACGTCATCGTCGAACACACCGATCTGCTGGTGTGTTTCGGCGGGATAGCGCTGAAGAACACCGGCGTCAATCACGGCGGCACCACCGAACACCCGGCCCGCGAGGCACTGAACCGGTTCCGGGACCGCGGCGGGCACCTCGTGTCGTTCTCGCCGTTGCGTGACGACGTCGACGACGAATGCCAGTGGTACGCACCGGTTCCGGGTACCGACGTCGCGATCATGCTGGCACTGGCCCACGTGCTGGCCACCGGGGGCCTGGCCGACCGCGAGTTTCTGTCCGCCTACTGCACCGGTTACGACCGGTTCGAGCGCTATCTGCTCGGCACCGATGACGGGATACCGAAATCGCCGCAGTGGGCCGCACCGATCTGCGGGCTGGACGCCGGCGACCTGACCGCTCTGGCCCGCCGGATGGCGGCCAACCGCACCATCGTGACGGTGAGCTGGTCGCTGCAACGCACCCGCCACGGTGAGCAGGCGCCCTGGATGGGATTGACACTGGCCGCGATGCTGGGCCAGATCGGGCTTCCCGGGGGAGGATTCGGCCACGGCTACGGGTCGATGAACGAACCGGGCCTGGCCCCGCTGCGCTGCGGGCTGCCGCGCCTGCCTCAAGGCGTCAATCCGGTGACGACGTTCATCCCGGTGGCCGCCGTCAGCGACATGCTGCTCCACCCCGGCGCACCGTTCGACTACAACGGGCTGCGCCTGCGCTACCCGGATATTAGACTGGTCTACTGGGCCGGGGGCAATCCGTTCCACCATCACCAGAATCTCCCCCGGCTGCGTCGCGCGCTCCACCGGCCGGACACCGTCGTGGTGCACGAACCGTACTGGACACCGATGGCCAAGCACGCCGACATCGTGGTGCCGTCAACGACGTTCGCCGAACGCGACGACTTCTCCGGCTCACGCAACGACCCGGTGCTGATGGCCATGCCGAGGCTCACCGCGCCCTACGCGCAATCCCGGGACGACTACGACACTTTCGCCGCGCTGGCGCACCGACTCGGCGTCGGGGAGACCTTCACCGAGGGCCGCACCTCGCGGCAGTGGCTGCGCCATCTGTACGAGAAGTGGTCGTGGACATTGAATTTCGAGGTCCCCCCGTTCGAGGAGTTCTGGCGGGCAGGCCGGCTGCGGTTGCCCACCGAAGACGGACTGACCCTGCTCGCCGACTTCCGCGCCGACCCGGTGGCCCACCGGTTGGCCACCCCCAGCGGACGGATCGAGATCTTCTCTGCCGACATCGACGGATTCGGCTATGACGACTGCATCGGCCATCCGGCATGGTTCGAACCGTCCGAGTGGCTCGGCAGTCCGCGTGCCACGCGGTATCCCCTGCACCTGCTCGCCAACCAGCCAGCCGGCCGGCTGCACGGGCAGCTCGACGGCGGGGCGGTCAGCCAGGCCTCGAAAGTCGCGGGCCGGGAGCCGGTCCGGATGCACCCGACAGACGCCGCGGCGCGCGGCGTCACCGACGGAGACGTGGTGCGTGTGTTCAACGACCGCGGTGCCTGCCTGGCGGGGGCGGTGCTCGACGAGCGGGTCCGTCCGCAGGTGGTGCAACTGTCCACCGGTGCGTGGTTCGATCCGGCCGACCCGGCCGACCCGGACTCGATGTGCGTGCACGGCAACCCGAACATGCTCACCGAGGACGTCGGCACCTCAGCACTGGCGCGTGGATGCACGGGGGCGCATGTGCTGGTGCAGATCGAGAAGTACACCGGCGTAGCTCCGCCGGTGTGCGCGCATCAGCCGCCGGTGTTCGCCGTGCGCTGAGCGCCCTGGCGCGGCCCGCGCCGCCGCGGCCCGCGACCGCTACGCGACGGTCCACCCCGGCGCGGGTCAGCGCCGCGGTGTTCCTGCTTGCGGGCAGCGGGTTTCGCCGCGGGCGCAGGGCCGGGAATCCGCAGCGGTGCGATCTCACCGACCAGGGCGTGCACCTCTGCCGAGTCGGCGTCGACGTCGCGCGGACGCACCGTGATCCCGGCGCGGCGCAGCAGTTGCTGGGTGTCCTTGCGCTGCTCAGGGAGCACAACCGTGACCACGTCACCGTCGCTGCCCGCGCGTGCGGTGCGCCCGGAGCGGTGCAGGTAGGCCTTGTGTTCCATCGGCGGGTCGACATGCACGACGAGCTCGACGCCGTCGACATGCACACCGCGAGCGGCGATGTCGGTGGCCACCAGGACGCGCGCGTCTCCACTGGAGAACGCGGCCAGGTTGCGCTCGCGGGCCGGCTGGGACAGATTGCCGTGCAGGTCCACCGACGGCACGCCGGACTCGGTGAGCTGCTTGGCCAGTTTGCGCGCTTGATGCTTGGTGCGCATGAACAGGATTCGCCGGCCGGTGCCCGATGCCAGCCGGTGCACCAGCTCGCGCTTCTCCTGCACGCCGCCGACATGGAACACGTGGTGGGTCATTTGGGCGGGCACCTCGGCGGCTTCGTCGACCGAGTGCAGCACCGGGTCGGCCAGGAAGCGCCGGACCAGCTTGTCGACGCCGTTGTCCAGCGTGGCGGAGAACAGCAGCCGTTGCCCGCCGGCCGGGGTGGCCGCGAGGATCCGGGTCACGCCGGGCAGGAAGCCGAGATCGGCCATGTGGTCAGCCTCGTCGATCACGGTGGTCGAGACCGCATCGAGGCTGATCAGCTTCTGCCGCATCAGATCTTCCAGACGCCCCGGGCAGGCCACCACGATGTCGACGCCGGAGCGCAGCGCGGAGACCTGGCGGCTCTGCGCGACACCACCGTAGATCGTGGTCACGCGCAGCCCGGATGCGGCCGCCAGCGGCTCCAGCGTGGCGGTGATCTGGGTGGCCAGTTCTCGGGTCGGCGCCAGCACCAGGCCGGTCGGGCGCGAGGGCTGGCTGCGGCGGCCGGTAAGTCGCGCCACCAGCGGCAGCGAGAACGCGAGAGTCTTTCCGCTGCCGGTCTTTCCGCGGCCCAGCACGTCACGCCCGGAGAGCGAGTCGGGCAGCGTGGCCGCCTGGATCGGGAACGGCTCGGCGATACCGCGGGCGGCCAGCGAGCTCACCAGGGCCGCGGGCACGCCGAGATCGGCAAAGGACTGCATGGTCATCGTGAAGGTCTTCCTGTCGTTTCGGCGTTGTCGGGCAGCGTGTGCCCGGCAGCCGCGACGGGGACCGTCAGGCGGAGTGCGCACACCGTGGCGAAGTCGCCACAACAATGTCTGGTGGAGATGGTCGTCGGCGCTGTGTGAAACGGGCACCTGCTCCGGTGGTCCGCAGCCGACGTCGCAACGATCGTAACCGACGGCGTCCGACTCAGCGCATTCGTGGTGGTCAGTAGGTTGCGTACGGGGCCAATCCGGCGGCAAGCGCGATCGGCACGCGCGCCTTCATCCTGGTCCCGCTTTCGCTGTGCTCGACGGCGTCGACGCGCCCCTCGGCGTGCACCCGGTTGACCAGATCGCCGCGGTCGTAAGGGATTGTGACGTCGACCACGGTGTCGCGCGGCGCGATCATCTCGGCCATCCGGGCCTGCAGTCGGTCCAGACCGTCACCGGTGTGGGCGGACACGAACACCGCGCCCGGCAGCGCCCGGCGCAGCTGCGCCAGGGTCAGGCCTTCGGCGGCGTCGATCTTGTTGACCACCAACAGTTCCGGCGGGGCCGGCGCATCGGTCTCGGCGACGACGTCGTTGACCACCTGCCGCACCGCGTTGATCTGTGCCAGCGGGTTGACGTCGGAACCGTCCACGACGTGCAGCAACAGGTCGGCGTCGGCGACCTCTTCCAGCGTGGACCGGAACGCCTCGACCAGTTGGGTCGGCAGATGCCGGACAAACCCGACGGTGTCGGTCAGCACGAACTCGCGTCCGTCGGCGAGTTCCCCGCGGCGGGTGGTGGGTTCGAGGGTGGCGAAGAGCGCGTTCTCGACCAGCACACCGGCACCGGTGAGGGCATTGAGCAGGCTGGACTTACCGGCATTGGTATAGCCGACGATGGCCACCGATGGCACGTCGTTGGCCACCCGGCGCCCGCGCTGGGTGTCGCGGACCTGTTTCATCTCGCGAATCTCGCGGCGAAGCTTGGACATTCGTTCCCGGATGCGCCGTCGATCGGTCTCGATCTTGGTCTCGCCGGGACCGCGGGTGCCGACGCCGCCGCCGGCGCCGCCGGCGCGGCCGCCGGCCTGCCGGGACATCGACTCACCCCAGCCTCGCAGGCGCGGCAGCATGTACTCCATCTGCGCCAGCGACACCTGCGCCTTGCCTTCCCGGCTGGTGGCGTGCTGAGCGAAGATATCGAGGATCAGCGCGGTGCGGTCGATGACCTTGACCTTGACGACCTTCTCCAGCGCGTTGAGCTGCGCGGGGCTCAGTTCGCCGTCGCAGATCACGGTGTCGGCGCCGGTGGCCACCACGAGCTCGCGCAGTTCGGCGGCCTTGCCGGAGCCGATGTAGGTCGACGGGTCCGGTTTGTCGCGCCGCTGGATCAGGCCTTCGAGGACCTCGGAGCCGGCGGTTTCGGCCAGGGCGGCCAGTTCGGCCAGGCTGGCGTCGGCGTCGGCGGCGCTGCCCTCGGTCCACACACCGACGAGCACGACGCGCTCCAGGCGCAGCTGCCGGTATTCGACCTCGGAGACGTCGGTCAGCTCGGTGGACAGCCCGGCCACCCGCCGCAGCGCGGTGCGGTCCTCGAGGGCCAGCTCGCCGACGCTGGGATTGTCGTTGGGGAATTCGGGATAGGTCATAAGCGAATCAAGATTCGCACGAACATCACTTTTCATGCACCCCAATTAACGTGCCCGCCGGCATGGCAATTCCCGTCAGCACCGGAGTCATTGCTGGGCCGCCCACCACCGGTCGGCCAGCTCACCGTTCGCGACCAGCACCGACGGCCCGCGCAGGTAGCTGTTCGCCTCGGTGACGGTGACCGTCACCTCGCCACCGGGGATGCGCACGGTCAGCGACCCGGTCTGATCGCCCCGGTGGGCCAGGGCCGCGACCGCGGCCGCGACGGTGCCGGTGCCGCAGGAGCGCGTCTCCCCCACGCCGCGCTCGTGCACCCGCATCGACACCGTCCCCCCGGCCGGCGCGGTGAGCACCTCGATGTTGACCCCGTCCGGGAACTGTGCGGGATCGAAGCCCACGGGTGCGGCGACATCCAGCGCGGCCAGCTCAGCGCTGGTCAGCGTCTCGTCTACGCAGGCCAGGTGTGGATTCCCGACGTCCACGGCCAGCCCGGTGAAAGTCCGGCCGCCGACGATCGCCGTGCCGGTGCCCAGCCGGTTGGCCTTGCCCATCTCGACGGTGACATCGGCGGTGGTCTCGGTGTGGCCGTGCAGCACCACCGGCCGCGGCCCTGCCAGCGAGCCGACGACGAACTCGTCGCGCGACTCCAGGCCGCTGGCACGCAGGTAGTGCGCGAAGACCCGCACCCCGTTGCCGCACATCTGGGCGATCGAGCCGTCGGCGTTGCGGTAGTCCATGTACCAGTCGCCCGCGGCCACCCCCTCGGGCAGCCGGTCGAACACCCCGGCCGCATGCGCGGCCCCGGCAGTAGTCACGCGCAGCACCCCGTCGGCGCCGAGACCCTGCCTGCGGTCGCACAGCGCGGTGACCGCGGCCGGGGTCAGGGCCAGCTCGGCAGGCAGGTCAGGGAGCAGCACGAAGTCGTTCTGCGTGCCGTGGCCCTTGGCGAACTTCACCTGGTCAGGATACGTCGCGCCAGGCGCGCAGCACTGCGTCGACGTTGCCGGCGCCCGAGCCGTCCAGCCAGACGATGCGGTGGTCGCGGCGGAACCATGAGCGCTGTCTGCGCACGTAGCGCCGCGTACCCAGGAACGTGGGTTCGCGCGCGGCGCTGCCGTCACCTCCGGCGTCGAGGTCGGCCAGCACCTGCGCGTACCCCAGGGCCCGCGCGGCGGTGACGCCGTCGCGCAGCCCCCGGTCGATCAGGGTGATGACCTCCTCGACCAGCCCCCGCTCGAACATCAGATCGGTGCGCCGCGCCAGGCGCTCGTCCAATGCCGTCGTCTCCCAGTCCAATCCGACGATCACGGTGTTCCAGCGCGGCGTCCCGATGGTCGGTGCGGACGCCGCGAAAGGCCGGCCCGTCAGTTCCACGACCTCCAGCGCCCGCACGATGCGCCGTCCGTCGGTGGGCAGGATCGACGCCGCCGCGGCCGCGTCGACCGCGGCCAGTTCGCGGTGCAGCGCCGCGACCCCGATCTCGGCGAGACGCTCCTCCCAGCGGGCCCGCACCTGCGGGTCGGTGGCCGGGAACGACCACTGGTCCAGCAGCGACTGGATGTAGAGCATCGAACCGCCGACGATGACCGGGACTGCGCCCCGCGCGGCGATCGCCTCGACGTCGGCGGCGGCGGCGACCTGGTAGCGGGCCACGGTCGCGGTCTCGGTGACGTCGAGCACGTCGAGCTGGTGGTGGGGCACCCCGCAGCGCTCAGCCGGGGTGAGCTTGGCGGTGCCGATGTCCATGCCCCGGTAGAGCTGCATCGCGTCGGCGTTGACCACCTCGACGGCGGTGTCGGCGCTCAGCGCGGCCGCGACGGCCAGCGCCAGGTCGGACTTGCCGGTACCGGTGGGGCCGACGAGGGCCAGCGGCCGCACGGCGGTCACGGTGTCCATACGCCGGCGAAGTAGCCGACGCCGTAGGGGGCGCCGCGGTAGAACTCCTCGGCCACGCGTGCGCCGGGCCCCGCCAGCCCCGCCAGCACCTGGTAGGCCACCCGGCCGAGGATCACCGACGGCAGGTCGGTCAGAGCCGCCGTGTCGCCGGCGGCCAGCGCGTCGTCGAGCGCGGCCTGCGCGCGCGGGGAATCCGGGTCGTGGCCGCCCGGGGCGGCCGGGGTGAGGGTGTTGGCGCCGTCGGCGACCACCAGGACACCGATCTGGTCCGGCTCGGCCTCGATCTCGGCGCGCAGCCGCCGGCCGGTCTCGACGGCGACGGCGGCATCCAGGTCGGCGCGGTAGCCGCGGACCTCGACCTCGGCGGCCGCGACGCCGCCGCGCAACCACGCAGCGATCAGCGCGCACAGCGGCAGCGCCGTCGCCTCGCCGGTCACAGCGCCGGCGGACAATCCGACGCGGACCTCGACGCCGTAACCGGCGAACGTGCCCACCGCGTCCGGCCGCAGGACTGTGTCGGCCGGTGTGACGCCGACGGCGATCCAGCGCGGTGGCAGTGCGGCCGCCGCCGACAACGCGGCCGCGCGCAGATTTTCGGTCTCGGTGGCCGCCGACGACGCCAATTCCGGGACCAGCAGCGGCGCCGACGGGACGAGCGCGATCGCGTTCAGCACGGCATCCAACTAATCACACGGTCACCGGATCACGGGTGGCCGCTTCGCCGCGGGCCAGCGCGACGGTGGCCACCACCATCACCGTCACCGCCGCCACGAGCGTGACCCAGCCCGCCTCCCCCGGCCGCAAGGTCTCACCCAGAACCACCACGCCCAGTCCGCACGCGACCATCGGCTCGGTCACCGTCATCGTCGGCAGCGAGGCCGTCAGCGCACCGGCCCGGAACGCCGCCTGCTGCGTCGAGGTGCCCAGGATCGCGACCACCGCCCACGCGTACAGCTCGGGCGTGCGCAACAGCTCCAGCACACCGGCCACGCTGGTGACGTCGAGGCGGTGCACCACCGCCTTGGTCAGCACGGCGAACAGCCCCCACAGCGCGCCGGACACCACCGCCATCAGGACCGCGCTGACCGGCCCGGACCACACGGTCGCACCGATCACGCACAGCAGCAGCGCGGGACCGAGCACCAGGGCCACGGCCAGCCAGGTCTCGGCCGAGGCCCGAGACGCCCCCGCGGTCGGGTTGCCGACGGTCACGATGATCGCGACCGCCCCGGCCAGCAGCGCCGCCCACAACCATTCCCAGCGGGTCACGCGCCGGTGCGCCAGTTTCGCGCTGATCGGAAGCGCGAACAACAGCGACGTGACCAGCAGGGCCTGCACCAGCAGCACCGAGCCCAGACCGAGCGCCGCGGCCTGCAGCGCGAAGCCGATCGCCGCCACCGCGCTGCCTGTCCGCCACCGGCGGTCCCGCAGGAGTTTCGCGAAAAGCTGCAGGTGGCTGACCTGTTCGTCGGTCACCTCGTGTGCCGAGCGCTGGTGCATGACATCACCGACCGCCACGAAGAAGGCGGCGGCGAGCGCGAGCAGGGCGGCCAGATCCGCCTTGGCCATCGACGACCTCCTCCGTGTTTCCCGGGAGAGCCTAGAGAGCTGCCGGACGCAAGGCGTGGGCGCAGCGCCGGGCAACCTGTTTCAATAGCCTGCAGGAGCGTTGTCACGCTCACAGGCGCCGCGCCGCGCGGCAGGTGCGTGGGAAACCGCGCGGAGACACGAGGTACGGACATGACGATCACCGAACCCGGCGGATCCCAGGACGCCGGACATCAGGACACCGATCCTGCGCAGGAGGCCCCCTCCGCGCCGGTCCCGGCCCCGAAGCCGTCCGCTGCCGCGAAACCCAAGCCGGGTCCGGCGCGGCCCGGACCCCGCCCCGCCGTCCCGGTGACGGCCCCCGTGGTGGGCACCGCACCGACCAGCGACCCGCACCGCTTCGGCCGCGTCGACCCCGACGGCACCGTCTGGCTGATCACCGCCGCCGGTGAGCGCACCATCGGCTCGTGGCAGGCCGGTGATGCGGAGGCCGCCTTCGCGCACTTCGGTCGCCGCTTCGACGATCTGCACACCGAGGTGGTGCTGTTGGAAACCCGGCTGGCGTCCGGGACCGGCGACGCCCGCAAGATCCGCTCGGCGGCGACGTCGCTGGCCGAGAGCCTGGCCGACGCGCACGTGCTCGGCGATGTCGACTCGCTTGCCGCGCGGCTGGCC
This sequence comes from Mycobacterium sp. SMC-8, assembly GCF_025263565.1. Classification (NCBI taxonomy): domain Bacteria; kingdom Bacillati; phylum Actinomycetota; class Actinomycetes; order Mycobacteriales; family Mycobacteriaceae; genus Mycobacterium; species Mycobacterium sp. SMC-8. Next base: position 4,026,937 of record NZ_CP079865.1, on the reverse strand, counting down.
GCCATCGTGGATCAGGCCGACAGCGCCACCCAGGAGGAGAAGGCCCGGCGCGAGGAACTGCGCGCCACCCAGACCGCCCGCAAGGAAGCACTGGCCGCCGAGGCCGAGGACATCGCCGCCAACTCGACGCAGTGGAAAGCCGCCGGCGACCGGCTGCGGGCCATCCTCGACGAGTGGAAGACGATCACCGGGCTGGACCGCAAGGTCGACGACGCGCTGTGGAAGCGCTACTCGGCGGCGCGCGAGACGTTCAACCGGCGCCGCGGCTCTCACTTCGCCGAGCTGGACCGGGAGCGCGCCGGGGCCCGGCAGGCCAAGGAGGCGCTATGTGAGCGTGCCGAGGCGCTGTGCGACTCCACCGACTGGGGTCCGACCTCGGCGACGTTCCGCGACCTGCTGACCGAGTGGAAAGGCGCCGGGCGGACGTCCAAGGACGTCGACGACTCGCTGTGGCAGCGGTTCAAGGCCGCACAGGACAAGTTCTTCTCGGCACGCAACGCCGCGACCGCCGAACGCGACGCGGAGTTCCGCGCCAACGCCCAGGCCAAGGAGGCGCTGCTGGCCGAGGCGGAGCGGATCGACACCTCCGACCTGGAAGCCGCACGCGCGGCGCTGCGGGCGATCGGCGACAAGTGGGACGCCATCGGCAAGGTTCCGCGGGAACGCGCCGCCGATCTGGAGCGCCGGTTGCGGTCGGTAGAGAAGAAGATCCGCGACGCCCCGACCGGCGGGGTCGACCCGGAGGCCCAGGCCCGCGCCGATCAATTCCGCGCCCGCGCCGAACAGTTCGAGCGCCAGGCGGAGAAGGCTGCCGAGGCGGGCCGCAGCAGGGACGCCGAGCAGGCCCGCGCCAGCGCCGAGCAGTGGCGACAGTGGGCCGACGCGGCCGCGGATGCGCTGAGCCGCAAGCGGTAGCTAGCTCTTGGGCGGGGTGGTGTCGTCGCCCTCGTCGGGGAACGATTCCAGCAGACCCTTCTGCTGGCCTTCCGCGGCGCGGCGGCGCCGCTCCTCCTCGGCCGCCAGGTGCAGGGCGGTCCGGGTGGCCACGACGCGCGCCCAGTGATAGCTGAGCAGGATCACCGCCAGCCACGCGACGATCAGCCCGATGCCGGGGCCGGGCTGGGACTCCAGCGCGGTCTGGCGCGACCACACCGCCAGCAGCCCGAGGAACGCCGACACGGTCGACCCCGCCAGCGCGATCCAGGCCAGCGTCCAGCGCCGCGTCAGCAACGCGAGCATCGAGAACCCGACCCCGAACACCAGCGACAGCCAGGTGAACACCCGCGAGGGCAGCGCAATCCCGACGTCGGAGGCGGCATCGGAGCCGGTGAGCACGTCAAATCCTTTGACGCCGCCCGTGTGGGGCAGCGCGAGGGTGGCCAGCAGCACGAACACCAGGATTGCCAGCACCAGCGCCCGCGGGCCGGGATCGATCTCGCGCGCCACGCGCCGTTCGGCCGCTTCGAGGTCGTTGCGGTAGGCGTCGAAACCGTTGGCCCCCTCGGCGCCGGCTGCCCCGGTCATCGGGCACATCCACTCGCCGCGGGCGTAGCGGCGGGCGCGCCGATCGAGGGCATGCCCAGTCCGACCCCGGTGCGTGGCTTCTGCCCGGCCGCGTGGGCGTCGCCGGCGCGGGTGCGCCGGTGCGAGATCAGCTGCCCATCGGCGATCAGATGGTGCGGCGCGGCTGCGGTGACGGTGGTGACGACGATGTCGCCCGGCCTGATCTCGCCGTCCGGCCGCCCGGGCGCGAAGTGCACCAGCCTCCCGTCGCGGGCACGGCCCGACATCCGGGCGGTGGCGGCGTCCTTGCGTCCCTCGCCGGTGGCGACCAGCAGTTCGACCCGGCGGCCGACCTGGGCGGTGTTCTCCTCCAACGAGATCCGCTCCTGAAGCTCGATCAGCCGTTGGTAGCGTTCGGACACAACAGCTTTGGGCACCTGGTTGTCCAGCTCCGCGGCCGGGGTCCCCGGCCGCTTTGAGTACTGGAAGGTGAACGCGCTGGCGAACCGCGCGGCGGCGACGACGTCGAGGGTGGCTTGAAAGTCCTCCTCGGTTTCGCCCGGGAAGCCGACGATCAGATCGGTGGTGATCGCGGCATCGGGGATCGCCGCACGCACCCGGTCGATGATGCCGAGATAGCGTTCGGCCCGGTAGGAGCGGCGCATCGCGCGCAGGATGCGGTCGGAGCCGGACTGCAGCGGCATGTGCAAGGTCGGGCAGACGTTGGGCGTCTCGGCCATCGCGTCGATGACGTCATCGGTGAACTCGGCCGGATGCGGCGAGGTGAACCGCACGCGTTCCAGCCCGTCGATGCGGCCGCAAGCCCGGAGCAGCTTGGCGAACGCCCCCCGGTCGCGCGGTTGGTTGTCCGCTGCCGTCAGGTCCTCGCGCAAGCGCTCGTCCGGTGCCGTCAGGTCCTCGCGCAAGCGCTCGTCCGCGAACGAGACGCCGTAGGCGTTGACGTTCTGCCCCAGCAGGGTGATCTCGAGCACTCCCTGGTCCACCAGCGACTGCACCTCGGCGAGCACATCACCCGGCCGCCGGTCGACCTCCTTGCCACGCAGAGACGGCACGATGCAGAACGTGCACGTGTTGTTGCATCCGACCGAAATCGAAACCCAAGCAGCGTAGGCGGATTCGCGACTCGCCGGCAGCGACGACGGGAACTCGCGCAGCGCCTCGGCGATCTCGACCTGAGCGACGCGGTTGTGACGGGCGCGGTCCAGCAGCGCCGGCAGCGACCCGATGTTGTGGGTGCCGAACACCACATCGACCCACGGCGCCTTGCGCAGCACCGAGTCCCGGTCCTTCTGGGCCAGGCAGCCGCCGACGGCGATCTGCATGTCCGGGTCGGCCTGTTTGCGCGGGGCCAGATGGCTGAGGTTGCCATACAGCTTGTTGTCGGCGTTCTCGCGGACCGCGCAGGTGTTGAATACGACGATGTCGGCGTCGGCGCCGTCACCGGCGCGCTGGTATCCGGCTTCTTCGAGCAGACCGGACAGGCGTTCGGAGTCGTGCACGTTCATCTGACAGCCGTACGTGCGGACCTCGAAGGTTCGCACCCGACGATCGGGCGAAAACCCGCTCGCCTGCTGCGTCACCGTGGAAGTCACGGGCCCTATCCTACGGAGCACAGGCGGTCGTCCCGAAATCAACCGGGGGCGAGCGAAGCGACGGGGAAAACAACCGCGGGCGAGCGAAGCGACGGGGAAAACACCGATCGCGGTCTTCCAGCACACGGGACGTTCCCTGGGTAAGGTCTTCACGCATGGAGAGCCCCAGGGAGTCCCCTGACGTGCCGATGGTCTCTGTGAAGGCGGTGAACAAGCACTTCGGCGCCCTCCACGTCCTCAAGGACATCAATCTCGACGTCGGCCAGGGCCAGGTCGTCGTCGTGCTCGGGCCGTCCGGTTCGGGCAAGTCGACGTTATGCCGCACCATCAACCGGCTGGAGACCATCGATTCGGGCACCATCTCCATCGACGGCGTGGTGTTGCCGGCGGAGGGACGCAAGCTGGCCCAGTTGCGCTCCGATGTCGGCATGGTGTTCCAGTCGTTCAACCTGTTCGCGCACAAGACAATTCTGGAGAACGTGACGCTGGCACCGATGAAGGTGCGCAAGGCGTCCAAGGAACAGGCGCGGGAGAAGGCGATGCGCCTGCTCGAGCGCGTCGGAGTGGCCAACCAGGCCGACAAGTACCCCGCCCAGCTCTCGGGTGGCCAGCAGCAGCGCGTGGCGATCGCACGCTCGCTGGCAATGGACCCGAAGGTGATGCTGTTCGACGAACCGACCAGCGCACTGGATCCCGAGATGATCAACGAGGTGCTGGCCGTGATGGCGGGACTGGCCGCCGACGGCATGACGATGCTCGTGGTGACCCACGAGATGGGCTTCGCGCGCAGGGCCGCCAACCGGGTGGTGTTCATGTCCGACGGCGCGATCGTCGAGGACGCCGAACCCGCCCAGTTCTTCGAGAACCCGCAGACCGACCGCGCCAAGGATTTCCTCGGCAAGATCCTCCACCACTGATCAGGGCCCCGGCGAAAGGAACCCCACCATGTCCCCCAAATCCCTGTCCGCGCGTGTCGCGGGCGCATTGGCACTGGCCGTCGCACTCCCGTTCGCAGCGACCGCGTGCGGCGGCGGTGACGGTGGCGGCGGCGCGGGTGGCGGCGACACGATCGTCATCGGCACCAAGTTCGACCAGCCCGGTCTGGGGCAGAAGAACCCCGACGGCACCATGAGCGGCTTCGACGTCGACGTCGCCACGTATGTCGCGGGTGAGCTCGGGTACGCCCCCGACAAGATCGAGTGGAAGGAGGCGCCGTCGGCGCAGCGCGAGAACCTGATCCAGAACGGCCAGGTGAGCTTCATCGCGGCGACGTATTCGATCACCGACGCACGTAAGGAGAAGGTCTCTTTCGCCGGGCCCTACCTGATCACCGGGCAGAGCCTGTTGGTCCGTTCGGACAACACCGACATCACCGGCGCCGCGTCCCTGGAGAACAACAAGATCCTGTGCTCGGTGTCCGGTTCGACGCCCGCCCAGAAGATCAAGGACGAGTACCAGGGCGTGCAGCTGCAACAGTACGACACGTACTCGGCATGCATCGACGCGCTCAAGAACGGCGCCGTCGACGCGGTCACCACCGATGAAGTGATCCTGGCCGGCTACGCCGCGCAGTCCCCGGGCGCGTTCAAGATCGTCGGCGAGCCGTTCTCCGAGGAGCGGTACGGCATCGGCCTGAAGAAGGACGACTCCGAGCTGCGCACGAAGATCAACGACGCACTGAAGAAGATGGAGGACAGCGGCGCCTGGAAGGCAGCGTTCGACAAGAACCTCGGTCCGGCCGGGATCACCGCGCCGGCACCGCCGCCGCTGGACAACTAGGGCGCCCAGGTAGCCACCGGAGCCGCCCGTGGAGGTTTTCACCGAGTACCGAAGCGAGATCTTCGCCGCGTTCTGGACCACGATCCAGCTGACGGTCCTGTCAGGCATCGGCGCTCTCGTCCTCGGCACGGTGCTGGCCGCGATGAGACTCTCGCCGGTGCCGACGCTCAACTGGATCGGCACGGCGTACGTCAACATCGTGCGCAACACCCCGCTGACGCTGATCATCCTGTTCTGCTCGTTCGGTCTGGCCCAGACGCTGGGATTGACGCTGGCCGACCGGCAGTCGCCGACGTTCATCGCCGACAGCGGCTTCCGGCTGGCCGTACTGGGCCTGACCGTCTACACCGCGTCGTTCGTATGCGAGACGGTGCGCTCTGGGGTGAACACCATCCCGCTGGGTCAGGCCGAAGCGGCCAGGTCCCTCGGGCTGACATTCAGCCAGAATCTGCGGATCGTGCTGCTACCACAGGCATTTCGTGCGGTCATCATCCCGTTGGGTTCGGTGCTGATCGCGCTGACGAAGAACACCACGATCGCCTCGGCGATCGGGGTGGCCGAGGCCGCGCTGCTGATGAAGGAGATGATCGAGAACACCGCGGCGGTGCTGGTGGTCGGCGGCATCTTCGCGCTCGGGTTCGTGATCCTGACGCTGCCGCTGGGGTTGTTGTTCGGCTGGCTGGGCAAGCGGATGGCGGTGGCGCGGTGATGAGCGCGACTTCGACCGGCGAGCAGACACAAAATCGCGCATTCTGGCGGCCAGCGATGCGATTTACTGTCTGCTCGCCGAGGCAGGTGGGCTGGTTGTGACCGGGTCCTCCGTTCTGTTCGACGCACCCGGGCCGCGCGCGCGGATCCGCAACCGGGTCATCTCGGCGGTGACCCTGGTGGTCCTCGCACTGGTGGCGTGGGTGGTGTATTCGCGGCTCGACTCGCGGGGCCAGCTCACCGCCGAGAAGTGGGAACCGTTCCTGACGCCGGACCTGTGGCGCACCTATGTGTTGCCGGGCGCGGAGGGCACGCTGACCGCGGCGGCGGTGTCGATCGTGCTGGCGTTGGTGCTCGGTCTCGCGCTCGGCGTGGGGCGACTGTCCTCGCACACCGGGATCCGGTGGGCCTGCTCGGTGTTCGTCGAGTTCTTCCGAGCGGTGCCGGTACTGATCATGATGATTTTCGCGTACTTCCTGTACGCGTTCTACGACGTGTTCCCGTCCAAGCATCTGGCGTTGGCCGGCGTGATCACCGGGCTGACGCTGTACAACGGCGCGGTGATCGCCGAGATCGTGCGCGCCGGTGTCCACGCGCTGCCGCGCGGTCAGTCCGAGGCGGCATCGGCGCTCGGCCTGACGTGGGGGCAGACCATGCGGTCCATCCTTCTGCCGCAGGCGATCACCTCGATGCTGCCGGTGCTGATCTCACAGCTGGTGGTGGTGTTGAAGGACACCGCGCTGGGCTACCAGATCACGTTCGTCGAGATGGTGCGGCAGGGCACGGTGATCGGCTCGGCGTACGGCAACTACATTCCCGCGCTGATCGTGATCGCGCTGCTGATGATCGCGCTGAACTTCTCGCTGTCGTGGTTTGCCACCTGGTTGGAACGCCGGATGCGCAGATCCCGGAAGGGTCCGGCGCCGATGGAGGCCGAACCGCTGGACATGCAGGGCGACCGCAGCCGCGCGGTCTGACGCGGACCGCCGATGAGTTCCACCCTGCTGGCCTTCGAGGTGCTGCCCGAGTCGACGCTGCGGGACATGGTCGATCTGATGGTCCGCCTGATCGAGGCGTGCGGAGCGGTGGTCATCATGATCGGCGCCGTCGTCGCGATCGTGAAGTTCGTCGCCGCCCTGGGCCGGCGCAACATCAACCAGTTCTCCGCCGTCCGGCTCACCTTGGCCCGGTTCTTGGTGCTGGGGCTTGAATTCCAGCTCGCGGCTGACGTGTTGCGCACCGCGATCTCGCCGTCCTTCGAGGAGATCGGCAAGCTCGCCGCGATCGCGGCGATCCGCACGGCGCTCAACTATTTCCTCAACCGCGAGATCGCCCAGGAGCAACGCGAGATCGAGCTGTTGCGCCACCCGCGGCCCACAGCCGATCCCCCACCGGTGTCGTGAACGTCGTCCTCGACGCGTCATGGTGCTTCGCGCTCGCCGGCATCGTGCTGGGGTCGGCGGCGCTGATCGTCTTCCGCCGACCCCTGCCCGCCTTGCGGGTGACGCTCGAGCTGCTCACCGCGGCCGGGCTGCTGCGGTTGAGCGTGGATTCGTCGTGGACAGCGATCACGGTGGCCGCCGTGCTGATCGTGCTGCGCCGCGTCATCATTCGTACCCTGATCGCCGACCTCACCCCGTCACCGCGGCGGACGCCCCGAACCACGTAGACAGTGCGTCAGTCAGTCCCGCGGACTCCGAGTTCGTCGACCCGGTCGGTCAGCAGACGTTCAATGCGCTTCTGCCACAACGCCAGTCCGTACGGATGCCGAGTCGGAAATTCCCGATGTCGAGGACACCGCGCTGGTCGAGCACCTGCTGAGCTCACACTTTCCGACGCTCCCTTTCGTTCGCCAACTCGGCGGTCACCACGTCCAGCGCCATCGACTGGTTGTAGCCACGGCGGGCCAGCATTCCCACCAGCCGTCGCACCACCTTGTTCTCGGCATCCCTGTCGTCGGGGTCGCCGAGCTTCTCGCGGCGTAGCTTGTCACGGACCAGTTGTTCGGCACGGGTGCGTTCGGCGCCGGCATCGATCCCGGCCAACGCCGCGTCGATCACCTCGTCGTCGACGCCCTTCTTGCGCAACTCGGCGGCCAGGGCGCGCTTGCCCTTTCCGGCGTTGATGCGTCGCGACCGCACCCACTGCTCAGCGAAGTCCTCGTCGTCGATCAGGCCGACCTGCGTCAAGCGGTCCAGGACCGCGACGCTCACGCCGTCGGGGTATCCGCGCTTGGCGAGCTGCGCCTCGAGCTCGGCACGCGTCCTAGCCCGGGCGGTGAGCAGACGCAGGCACAGGGCCCGCGCCTGCTCAGCACGCTTGTCGGACTCGTCGACCTGAGCTCCGGCCGGGTCAGAAGTCGACGGGAGCGGGAAGAGCGTCATCGGCTGCATCATCGGTCAACTGAGCCCCGATACCGAGCTTCTCTTTGATCTTCTTCTCGATCTCGTTGGCCACGTCGGGGTTCTGCAGCAGGAAGTTCCGGGCGTTCTCCTTACCCTGGCCGAGCTGCTCCCCGTCATAGGTGAACCAGGATCCGGACTTGCGGATGAAGCCCTGCTCGACACCCATGTCGATGAGCGAGCCCTCCCGGCTGATCCCGCGGCCGTACAGGATGTCGAACTCGGCCTGCTTGAACGGCGGCGAGACCTTGTTCTTGACGACCTTGACCCGGGTGCGGTTGCCGACCGCGTCGGTGCCGTCCTTGAGCGTCTCGATGCGCCGCACGTCCAGGCGGACCGAGGCGTAGAACTTCAGCGCCTTACCGCCCGTGGTGGTCTCGGGGGACCCGAACATCACGCCGATCTTCTCGCGCAGCTGGTTGATGAAGATCGCGGTGGTGCCCGAATTGTTCAGCGCCCCGGTCATCTTGCGCAGCGCCTGGCTCATCAGGCGGGCCTGCAGGCCGACGTGGCTGTCGCCCATCTCCCCTTCGATCTCCGCGCGCGGCACCAGCGCCGCCACCGAGTCGATGACCAGGATGTCCAGCGCGCCGGAGCGCACCAGCATGTCGGCGATCTCGAGTGCCTGCTCACCGGTGTCAGGCTGGGACACCAGCAGCGCGTCGGTGTCGACACCGAGCTTCTTGGCGTACTCCGGGTCCAGCGCGTGCTCGGCGTCGATGAAGGCGGCGATACCGCCGGCGGCCTGCGCGTTGGCGACGGCGTGCAGCGCGACGGTGGTCTTACCGGAGGACTCCGGACCGTAGATCTCGATGACACGGCCGCGGGGCAATCCGCCGATACCGAGCGCGACGTCGAGGGCGATCGACCCGGTCGGAATGACCGCGATCGGCGGGCGCACGTCCTCGCCGAGTCGCATCACCGACCCCTTGCCGAAGTTCTTGTCGATCTGCGCGAGCGCCAGTTCCAGGGCCTTCTCGCGATCAGGGGCTTGCGGTGCCATGGTGATACCTCTCCGGTAGTCGTTGTTGACCGGTTCTCGGTCGGTTGGCCGTGACGCTAGGCGAAGCCACCGACAAGTCCTTCGTACGATGTCTGCGGTCGAACTCCCCCCACAGTAGACGAACAGGTGTTCGATTCAAGTGGACACGCCGACGGCTCACCTTTTCCGGGCATGACGCGTCCGGATCCCGGCCGGTACCGCCGAGATGGCGGCGTACAGGTACCGGCCGCAGGTCGGCGGCGGTGACAGCGCATGAGCACGTGTCGTGAAGGCGCACGGCTTCACCGGCGCCCGCGACGACGGCTCTCCGACTACGCCGAGGCGTTCGGCGGCGCCGGCCGCATCGTCGTGATACGGGCCTCGTCGTTCAGCGACGGACACATCCTCGCCGCCTCCGCCGGGGATCCCCGGACCGCCGCGACGACCTCGCCGGACGCCAGGACCGGCTTCGAGGCGATTCGAAGCCCGAACTCCTTGGGGCGCAACGAGTTCGCCGCTCGGCTGGACGCGCCGCGCGCGCCGGTCCTATCGTGGATCATCCGCCACGGAACGGACTCTCATGCACGAGATGGCGATCACCCAGAGTGTCGTCGATGCCGTGTGTGAACACGCCGCCGGACGCCGCGTGCACGGCGTGACACTGGAAGTCGGCGCGCTGTGCGCACTGGTCCCCGACTCGATGCAGTTCTGCTTCGAACTGGCCACCGAGGGCACCGTCGCCGAAGGCGCACAGCTGGACATCGACGTGCGCCCCGGCACCGCACACTGCCGCGCCTGCGGCGCCGACTTCGCGCTGGCGGACTTCTTCCTGCTCTGCCCCTGCGGCAGTGCCGACGTCGAGGTGACCGCCGGCCAGGACATCAGGATCCGATCGATGGAAGTGAGCTGACCATGTGCGCAACCTGCGGCTGCGGCGAGAACACATCGACGATCACCGGACACCCCCACGACCACGCCCACGACCACCCCCATGACCATGACAGTCGGCGCACCCACACCGTCGATCTCGAGCACCGGGTACTCGCGAAGAACGACGCCCTGGCCGAACAGAACCGCCGGTGGCTCGCGCAACGCGGCATCCTCGCGCTGAACCTGACCAGTTCGCCCGGCGCCGGGAAGACCACACTGCTGGAGCGGACCATCCGCGAGATGGACGCCGCCGGCCCGGTGACGGTCATCGAGGGCGATCAGGAAACCCTGCTCGACGCCGAACGGATCCGGGCCACCGGCGCACCCGCGGTGCAGATCAACACCGGGGCCGGCTGCCACCTGGACGCCCAGATGATCGGTGATGCGCTAGGGGTTCTCAACCCGCCCGAACACTCGCTGCTGTTCATCGAGAACGTGGGAAACCTGGTCTGCCCGGCCATGTTCGACCTCGGGGAGCACGCCAAGGTGGTGATCATCTCGGTGACCGAGGGCACCGACAAACCTCTGAAGTACCCGCACATGTTCGCCGCCGCCGGGCTGGTGCTGATCAACAAATCCGATCTGCTGCCCTACGTTGACTTCGACGTCGACCGCTGCGCCGACCACGCACGGTCGGTCAACCCCGGCGTCGACGTGCTGACGGTGTCGGCCAAGACCGGCGCGGGCACCGCGGATTGGTACCGCTGGGTCCGATCGCGGCAAACCGGAACCGGTGCGGGGACCTAGATCCATCGATCCGTTGACAACGACCGTTCGGCGCGAGTAAACCAAAACCAGCGGCGTGCAAGTGGGCCGACGGTCGACTCCGATGCCGCAGGGGTCCCAGCCCGGCCCCGGAAAGCTGTGACACATGCCGAGCGAGGCAGCAGTCAAAGCGGAAGAGGCATTGATCCACGTGCTGTGGATCAACGCCGGACTGAGTTGTGACGGCGATTCGGTGGCGTTGACTGCCGCCACCCAACCGAGCATCGAGGAGATCGCGCTCGGCGCCCTCCCCGGTCTGCCCAAGGTCGCCGTCCACTGGCCCCTGATCGACTTCGAATGCGGGCCCAGCGGAGGTGCGGACGACTTCCTCGAATGGTTCTTCAGAGCAGACAGAGGCGAACTGGAACCATTCGTGTTGGTCGTCGAGGGGTCCATCCCCAACGAGAAGATCAAGGACGAAGGCTACTGGTGCGGGTTCGGCAACGATCCGGCAACCGGTCAGCCCATCACCACCAGCGAATGGTTGGACCGGCTCGCCCCGAAGGCGACCGCCGTCGTCGCGGTCGGGACGTGCGCCACCTACGGCGGTATCCATGCGATGGCAGGCAACCCGACCGGCGCGATGGGTGTGCCCGACTACCTCGGATGGGACTGGAAGTCCAAGGCAGGGATCCCGATCGTGTGCGTGCCAGGCTGCCCGATCCAGCCGGACAACCTCTCCGAGACGCTGACGTACCTGCTGTACATGGCCACCGACCAGGCGCCGATGATCCCCCTGGACGACGCGCTGCGACCCAAGTGGCTGTTCGGGGCGACCGTGCACGAAGGCTGTGACCGCGGCGGTTACTACGAGCAGGGTGACTTCGCGACGGAGTACGGATCTCCCAAGTGCATTGTGAAACTCGGGTGCTGGGGTCCGGTCGTGAAATGCAACGTGCCCAAACGGGGCTGGATCAACGGGGTCGGCGGATGTCCGAACGTCGGCGGCATCTGTATCGGGTGCACGATGCCAGGATTCCCGGACAAGTTCATGCCGTTCATGGACGAACCAACCGGCGGCAAGCTGTCCTCGACCGCGTCCGGGCTGTACGGATCGATGATCCGCAGCCTGCGCCACATCACCGGCCGCACCGTCGACCACGAACCCCGGTGGCGGCACCCCGGCGAGAAACTCGAATCAGGAGCGGCCCGCACCTGGTAGGAGCGGAGGCCCGGGCACATCCCGGCGAACCACCCGACGCCCGCCGCACGCGTGAACTGCGCAGCGTCACAGAGAGAGAAGAAGTTCGATGACAACGACCATTCCCGAGCCGTCCCACGTCAAGCGTGACCCCGGTCAACTCGTGGAAATGGCGTGGGACCCGATCACCCGCATAGTCGGCAGCCTCGGCATCTACACCAAGATCGATTTCGAGAACCGGGAGGTGGTGGAGTGCCACAGCACCTCGTCGATCTTCCGCGGCTACTCGATCTTCATGAAGGGCAAGGATCCCCGGGACGCCCATTTCATCACCAGCCGCATCTGCGGTATCTGCGGCGACAACCACGCCACCTGTTCGTGCTACTGCCAGAACATGGCCTACGGCGTCAAACCGCCGCACCTCGGCGAGTGGCTGATCAATCTCGGCGAAGCCGCAGAATACATGTTCGACCACAACATCTTTCAGGAGAATCTGGTCGGGGTCGACTACTGCGAGAAGATGGTCGCCGAGACCAACCCCAGCGTGCTCGCCAAAGCCGAGAACACCCCGTCCCCGCACGCCGACGCGCACGGCTACCGCACCGTCGCCGACATCATGAGAGCGCTCAATCCGTTCACCGGCGACTTCTACCGGGAAGCGTTACAGGTCAGCAGGTGGACCCGGGAGATGTTCTGCCTCATGGAGGGACGCCATGTCCACCCGTCGACGCTGTACCCGGGCGGCATCGGCACCACGGCCACCGTCCAGCTGATGACCGACTACATGACCCGGCTGATGCGCTATGTCGAATTCATGAAGAAGGTCGTGCCGATGCACGACGACCTGTTCGACTTCTTCTACGAGGCGCTGCCCGGGTACGACCAGGTGGGGCTGCGGCGCACCCTGCTCGGATGTTGGGGCTCCTTCCAGGATCCCGAGGTGTGCAACTTCGCCTATAAGGACATGGAGCGCTGGGGTGACGCGATGTTCGTCACGCCCGGCGTGATCATCGACGGCAAGCTGCACACCCACTCCCTGGTCGACATCAATCTCGGAATCCGAATCCTGTTGGGCCACAGTTATTACGAGGACTGGTCCGATCAAGAGATGTTCGTCAAGACAGACCCGCTCGGCAACCCGATCGACCGGCGCCACCCCTGGAACCAGCACACCAACCCCAAGCCGCAGAAGCGGGACTTCGACGAAAAGTACAGCTGGGTGATGTCGCCGCGCTGGTTCGACGGCACCGATCACCTCGCGCTGGACACCGGCGGCGGCCCGCTGGCGCGGCTGTGGTCGACCGCGCTGGCCGGTCTGGTCGACATCGGCTACGTCAAGGCCACCGGCACCAGCGTGCAGATCAACCTGCCCAAGACGGCCCTGAAAGGTCCCGTCGAGTTGGAGTGGAAGATCCCCGGGTACGGCTCGAACACGTTGGAACGCAACCGGGCCCGGACGTACTTCCAGGCGTACGCCGCCGCGTGCGCGCTCCACTTCGCCGAGAAGGCGCTGACCGAGATCCGCGCCGGGCGCACCAAGACCTGGGAGAAGTTCGAGGTGCCCGACGAGGGCATCGGCTGCGGCTTCACCGAGGCGGTGCGCGGGGTGCTATCCCACCACATGGTCATCCGCGACGGCAAGATCGCGAACTATCACCCGTATCCGCCGACCCCGTGGAACGCCAATCCGCGCGACAGCTACGGGACACCCGGACCGTACGAGGACGCGGTGCAGGGCCAACCGATTTTCGAGGAGAACGACCGGGAGCACTTCAAGGGCATCGACGTGATGCGCACGGTGCGCAGCTTCGACCCGTGCCTGCCGTGCGGTGTGCACATGTATCTGGGCGGAGGCAAACAGTTGGACCTGCTGCACTCCCCCACCCAGTCCGTCACCGGGGAATAGGGCATGGGCCCGCCGGCCCCGCCGCGCCGCGACGACGCACAGTGGCGCACGGCGGGTGATCGGATCCAGACGCTGCTCGACGCGCTCGCGACCGGCGGCACCGCCGCCCGTGAGCGCGCCGAACAACTGGTCCGCGAGGTGACCGACCTCTACGGCGCCGCGCTCGAGCGGATGCTGGACACCGCGCTGGCCGCCAAACCCGAACTGGCGCAGGCCTTCACGGCCGACGATCTGGTAGCCAGCCTGCTGTTGGTGCACGGTCTGCATCCGCACGACACCGAACGGCGGGTGGCCGACGCGCTCGCCGCGGTACGGCCCTATCTGGGTTCACACGGCGGCGACGTCACACTGCTCGGAGTGGCCGACGGCGTCGTCCGCCTGCAGTTGCTGGGCAGCTGCACGAATTGCCCGTCCTCGTCGGTGACGCTGGAACTCGCCGTTCAGGACGCGGTCCGCACCGCCGCCCCGGAGATCGCCGCCATCGAGGTGGTCGCGACCGAAGCAGATGGCCGACCCGGCGTCATCCCGGCCCATTCGTTGATGAGCCGGGTGCACGCCGGGCACTCCACGTGGCTTCCGGTGCCCGAACTGGCCGGCTTGCGCGACGGCGAGGTCGGCGGCTTCCGCACCGCAGGCGTGAGCGCCCTGGCGTGCCGCGTGGACGGCGCCGTAGTCGCCTACCGCGATCGGTGCGCCGCGTGCGCAGGCTCATTGGCCGGGACCCGGCTGGCCGGCACCGTGGTGCACTGCCCGGGGTGCGGCGCGCGGTTCGACGTGCTCCGCGCCGGGCGCGGGATCGGCGGCGACGGCCACCTGGAACCGATCCCGGTGCTCGAACGCGACGGCGTGTTGTCGCTGGCCGTACCGGCGTCCGCGGAGGTGGCGTGATGCCGGGAGCCTTCGACGTGCTGGCCCGGGTCCGGGCCGATCGGGCGGCCCCCCGGCCGGCCGGGGAGCGCTGCGAGATGTGCGCCGAACCCGTCGGCGACGAACACCAGCACGTGGTCGACGTCGAAGGCAGACAACTGATGTGTGTCTGTCGCGGCTGCTATCTGCTGTTCACCGATACCGCTGCGACATTGCGCTATCGGGCGGTGCCGGACCGATACCTGGCCTTCCCGGACCTCGCGTTGGACCGCCGGGTGTGGGAGCGCCTGCAGATCCCGGTCGGCCTTGCGTTCTTCTTCCACAACTCCTCGCTCGGGCGCACCGTGGCGTTCTATCCCGGCCCGGCGGGGGCCACCGAATCGGAACTTGATCTGCAGGCGTGGAACGACATTCGCGGCGCCGACCCGCGGGTTGACCGGCTGGCCGCAGACACCGAGGCCCTGCTGGTCCGCATCCCCGACATCCCTGATGCCACGCCACGGGGATATTTGGTCCCGATCGACGCCTGCTACGAGTTCGTCGGGCGACTGCGCATGCTGTGGCACGGATTCGATGGAGGCTCCGAGGCCCATGACTTCGTCGATGGGTTCTTCACCCTCCTCGACCAGCGCGCACCGGCGGTGCCACGCCCATGACCGAGATCCACTTCACCGTCGTCGACATCGCGCCCGAGCCCTACGCCGTCACCCCGGTCCTGACCGCCCGGGTCGGCGTCGCGGCCGACGGTGACACTCCGGTCCACGCGCTCGCGCTGCGATGCCAGGTGCGCATCGAACCGTTGCGGCGCAGCTATTCCGACGCCGAGGCGGACGGACTGGTGGACCTGTTCGGACCCCGCGAGCGGTGGTCGACCACCCAGCAGACCTTCCTGTGGCAGCACACCGCCGCGGTCGTCGCCGGGTTCACCGGCGACACGATCGCCGAGCTGCCGCTGGAGTGCACCTACGATTTCGAGGTCAAGGCCGCCAAATATCTGCTCGCACTCGGCACCGGCACCGTTCCGCTGCGATTCCTGTTCAGCGGAACGGTTTTCACGCAGGGCGAGCGGGGTTTCAGCGTCCGTCAGGTGCCGTGGGACCGCGAGGAACGCTTCGACATGCCGGTGGCGGTGTGGCACGACCTCATCCGGCAGCACTACCCCGGCACCGGCTGGTTGCGCCTGTCCCGCGACACCATCGACGCGCTGGCGGCCTACCGGTCGGCGCGCGGGTTGCTCGGCTTCGACGACGCGGTCACCGAACTGCTCGCCGCGGCCAGGGAGTTGCGATGAGCACCGGATGGGACCGGGCCCGCGCCGTCGCCGACGCGGTGCTCTACGAGGGCTACCTGCTCTACCCGTACCGCGCGACTTCCGGGAAGAACCAGTCACGCTGGCAGTTCGGGGTACTGGGCCCGCCGGGCGCCGAACAGGCCGGCATCGGCGAGAACGACTCGCTGTCGGCGCAGCTGCTCGTCGAACCCGACGGCGTGCCGACGCTGTCCGGCGCGGTGCGCTTCCTGCAGCTGCAGCAGCGCAGCGCCGAGCGCGGCACCCCGGCCGGCTATCAGCGGGTGCACGAACTGCAGGCCGGCCCCCGCCGGTGGCTCAGCTGGGACGAAGCGGTGGAGTGCGAGGTCGCGATCGACCCCGCACCGGTGACCGGTTCGCCTCGCACGGTGGACATCTCGATACCCGCAGGCCGCGACGTCGAGACCGTCGATGGCGGCAGACTGGTGCGCGAGCGGCGCAGCCTGCACGGTCAACTGGCGATCGGCGCCGAACCATGCGACGGCCTGGTGCGGTTGACGCTGGAGGTCCGCAACACCGCGGTCCCCGCGGCGGACAAACGCGAGGCGATCGCGACCTCGCTGATCGGCGCCCACCTGCTGCTGGAGATCGACGGGGCCGAATTCGTCTCGCTGCTCGAGCCTCCCGACCGGGCCGCCCAAGCCGCGGCACGATGTCGCCAGCGCCGCTGCTTCCCGGTGCTGGCCGGCCGGCCCGGTGAGCGCGACCTGGCGCTGGTTTCGCCGATCATCCTCTACGACCACCCCGAGATCGCCGAACAGAGCCAGGGCGACCTGTATGACGCCTGCGAGATCGACGAGATCCTGACGCTGCGCGTGATGACCATGACCGACGAGGAGAAGTCGGCGGCGCGGGCGACCGACCCGCGGGCCGCCGACATCATCGACCGCTGCGACTCGATGTCCCCGGAGGCCATGCTCGGTCTGCACGGCGTGCTGCGCGACCCGCACGCGTGCACGCCACCGTTGATTCCCGAGATCCCCTCAGACACCGACTGGTGGGATCCGCGTGCCGACACCGCTGTCCGTCCGGAACTCGACGCCGTCCTGGTGAACGGCACCAGGGTCGCGCGGGGTAGCAGGGTGCGGCTGCACCCGTCGCGGCGCGCCGACGCCCAGGACCTGTTCTACGCCGACAAGACCGCGCGAGTGACGTCGGTGCACGCCGACGTCGACGGCGGCGAGCACATCGGTGTCGTCCTCGACGACGACCCCGCCGCCGACCTGCACGACTGGTACGGCCGTCATCTCTACTTCGCGCCCGACGAGGTGGAGCCGCTCGTGGAAGGGAGAGCACCATGGAAGTAGTCGGTCGGATCACGGTGGCACTGGTGGCCGCGGCGGTCCTCGCGGTGGCGGTGGTCGGGGTGCGGTCGATCCCCGACATCCAGCGCTACCTGAGAATGCGCCGCATGTGAGCTGAGGAAGGACTCGTCATCACGCCCCGAATACTGGTGGCCGGGATCGGCAACATCTTCCTCGGAGACGACGGCTTCGGACCCGAGGTGATCCGGCGCGTCCCGCCCCGGCTCACCGGGCCGGACGTCCGGGTGACGGACTACGGGATCAGAGGCATGCACCTGGCCTACGACCTGCTCGACGACTGGTCGGCCCTGGTTCTCGTCGACGCTGTTCCCGACCGCGGCGCGCCGGGCACGCTGGACGTCTTCGACGCCGATCTCCGAACCCACACCGGCCGAACAGGTCTGGACGCCCACGCGATGGACCCGGCCGCGGTGTTCGCCAGCCTGGACGCACTCGGCGGGACACCGCCGCGCACCGTGGTCGTCGGCTGCCAGGTCGCGACGGTGGCGGAGGGAATCGGGCTTTCGCCCGTCGTCGCCGCCGCGGTACCGGCCGCTGTGCGTGCCGTCGAGGACGTGGTGGCCGGCCTGGCGACGCACTCCGCGGCGGGGAGGGGCTGATCATGTGCCTCGGTATCCCAGGACAGGTGGTCGGCATGGTGGACGGCTACGGTGACCAGCTGGCGCTCGTCGACGTCGCCGGCGAACACCGCAAGGTCAACGTCGGCATGCTGCCCGAGGAACACTTCGCGGCCGGCGACTGGGTGATCATCCACATGGGTTTCGTCGTCGAAAAAACCGACAAGGCCGGCGCGGACGCCGCGCTGGCCGGCCTGGAGCTGATGGGCAGAGGGCGCACCGCCGAGGAGTCACCATGAGCGGCCGCAGGCGGGTCCGCGTCTGCGTGCGCGGTGTGGTGCAGGGCGTCGGCTTCCGGCCTTTCGTGTACACCCTGGCCACTGCGTTCGGACTGTCGGGTTCGGTGCGTAACGACAGCACCGGCGCACTCATCGAGATCGAGGGCGCCGAAGCGGACATCGATCGCTTCCTGTCCCGGCTGCGCACCGATCCACCACCCCTGTCTTTCGTGGAATCTGTTGAGGTGCAGGATATTCCGCTGGTGGGCGGCACCGGATTCGCGATCGCCGACACCTCGCGCACCGGCGGCGGCCGCACACTCGTCTCCCCCGATGTCGCCATGTGCGCCGACTGCGCCTGCGAGTTGCGCGCCCCGGGCAACCGCCGCTACCGGCACCCGTTCATCAACTGCACCAACTGCGGCCCGCGATTCACGATCACCGCGGCACTGCCGTATGACCGCGCGTCGACCACGATGGCGGGCTTTCCGATGTGTGCCGCCTGCGCACGCGAATACACCGACCCCGCCGACCGCCGGTTCCACGCGCAGCCCATCTGCTGCCCGCAGTGCGGGCCGACGCTGCGATACCGGGACGGTACCGGGGGCGAAACCCACGGCGAGCTCGCGTTGCGTGCCGCCAGGGAGCTGCTGTGCGGCGGCGGCGTGCTGGCGGTCAAGGGCGTCGGCGGCTACCACCTGGCCTGTGATGCCGCCGATCACCACGCCGTCAACGGGCTGCGCACGCGGAAACGCCGCGGCGACAAACCGTTCGCGGTGATGGTGCCCGATCTCGCCGCGGCACGGACCATCGCCGAACCGGACCCGGCGTCCGCGGCGCTCCTGGGCAGCGTGGCCCGCCCGATCGTGTTGATCCCGCGGCGCTGCGGCGCGCCGATCGACCAGGCGGTGGCGCCGCACAACCCCGACCTCGGGGTGCTGCTGGCCTACACCCCGTTACACACCCTGCTGTTCGGCCTCGACGGCGACGAACCCGGGCCACAGGCTCTGGTGATGACGTCGGGCAATCTGGGAGGCGAACCCATCTGCTTCACCGACACAGACGCGCTCCACCGGCTCCGCGGCCTGGCCGACGGATGGCTGATGCACGACCGGCCCATCCTCGTCCCCTGCGACGACTCGGTGATGCGCGCCGACACCCCGGTCCGGCGCTCACGCGGTTACGCACCTCTGCCGATCGCCCTTCCGGTCGCGGTACCCCCCACACTCGCCGTGGGCGCAGATCTGAAGAACACCATGGCCGTCGCGGACGGCAGGTATGCCTGGCTCAGTCAGCACATCGGCGACATGGACGACCTGGCCACCCTGTCGGCGTTCGACTCCGCACAGCAGCATCTCCGGGTCCTGACCGCGGTGGAACCGGAGGTATTGGTCACCGATGCGCATCCGCGGTACCGCTCGACGGCGTGGGCGCTGCGCAACGCCGCCGGCCGTCCGGTACGCAGCGTGCAACACCACCACGCGCACCTGGCCGCGGTGATGGCCGAGCACGGCATGGACGGCGCCGCGCCCGTCCTCGGATTCGCTTTCGACGGAACGGGGTACGGCCCCGACGGGGCGGTGTGGGGCGGTGAGGTTCTGCTCGCCGACTACAAGGGTTACCGGCGGCTGGCCCGGCTGCGCTATGTGCCGCTGCCGGGCGGTGACGTCAGCGTGCTGCGTCCGTACCGGATGGCGCTGGCCCATCTGTGGGCCGCCGGCCTGCCGTGGACGCCGGACCTGGCACCGGTACGAACATGCCCGCCCCGGGAACAGCGGGTACTGCGCCACCAGCTCGAGACCGGCTTGGGGTGCGCACCGACCTCCAGCATGGGCAGGCTGTTCGACGCGGTGTCGGCGCTGGCCGGCGTTCGTCAGATCGTCGATTACGAGGCGCAGGCGGCGATCGAACTCGAAGGTCGGTCCCGCGACTGTGACTGCGGCACAGCCGGTTACCGGTTCGCCGTCGACCACGCGCCATCCACGGCGGAGATCGACCCCGCCCCCGTGCTGTCGGCGGTGGTCGACGACGCCCGCGCCGGTGTCGCCGCCGGTGTGATCGGGGCGCGTTTTCACGACGCGGTGGCCGCGCTGATCCTCGAGCTCGCGCTCGCCAACCGCGGCTACACCGTGGCCCTGTCGGGCGGAGTGTTCCAGAATGCCCTGTTGCTGCGCCGGTCGCGCATGCTGTTGGCCGCGAACGGGTTCGACGTCATCACACATCACCGTGTGCCACCCAACGACGGCGGTGTCGCGCTGGGTCAGCTGATCATAGGAAACGCCGTCTGAAAGGGAGGACGCCGATGTGTCTGGCAGTACCGGGAAAGATCATCAGCATCGAAGAACGTGACGGCACGCTGATGTCGGTCGTCGACTTCGGCGGCGTCAAGAAGGATGTGTGCCTGCAGTACCTCCCCGACGCCGAGATCGGCCACTACGTCGTCGTCCACGTCGGCTTCGCCATCCAGCGGCTCGACGAGGAGTCGGCACGGCGCACGCTGGCCGAGTTCGAGCACCTCGGCGTCCTCAAGGAGGAATTCGCTGACGGTTTCGAGCTGGCAGCGCGGCAGGCGGGCACCGCCAATCCCGCAACCGACGGACCTTCGGAGGTGAGGTCGTGAAGTATCTCGACGAATTCAGCAACCCGGAGCTGGCCGCACGGCTCCTCGACCAGATCAGGTCGGCCACCACCCGACGCTGGTCGATCATGGAAGTCTGTGGCGGGCAGACCCATTCCATCATCCGGCACGGTATCGACCAACTGCTGCCGGACACCGTCGAAATGATCCACGGGCCGGGGTGCCCCGTGTGCGTCACGCCGTTGGAGATCATCGACAAGGCCCTGGAGATCGCATCCCGGCCGGACGTGATCTTCTGCTCGTTCGGCGACATGCTGCGGGTGCCCGGCAGCGAGAAGGACCTGTTCCGCGTCAAGAGCCAAGGGGGCGACATCCGGGTCGTGTACTCCCCACTGGACGCGCTGACGATCGCGCGGGACAACCCGGACCGGCAGGTGGTGTTCTTCGGTATCGGCTTCGAGACCACCGCGCCCGCCAACGCGATGACGGTCTACCAAGCCAAAAGGCTTGGCATCGGCAACTTCTCGCTGCTGGTGTCCCACGTGCTCGTACCGCCGGCGATCTCGGCGATCATGGAGTCCCCGACGTGCCGCGTCCAGGCGTTCCTGGCGGCCGGCCATGTGTGCACCGTGATGGGCACCGGTGAGTATCCGCCGCTGTGCGACAAGTTCGGAATCCCGATCGTGGTCACCGGTTTCGAGCCCCTGGACATCCTGGAGGGCATCCGGCGCACGGTGATGCAACTCGAATCCGGCCGCCATGAACTGGAGAACGCCTACCCCCGCGCCGTTCAGGACGTCGGCAACCCGGCCGCCAAGGCGATGCTGCTCGACGTGTTCGAGGTGACCGACCGGGCCTGGCGCGGGATCGGCGTGATTCCCGCCAGTGGTTGGCGGCTGTCCGACGCCTACCGGGATTTCGACGCCGAACAGCGCTTCGCCGTCAGCGACATCCACACCGAGGAGTCCGCGGTGTGCCGCTCCGGCGAGGTTCTGCAGGGGCTCATCAAACCACACGAGTGTGCGGCCTTCGGAACCCTGTGCACACCGCGAAACCCGCTGGGGGCCACCATGGTCTCGTCCGAGGGCGCCTGTGCGGCGTACTACCTGTACCGGCGCCTCGAGGTGACCAATGCCTGATACCGAGCCGGAGGCGAGCATCGATATGGAGTCGTGGGTGTGCCCGGCCCCGTTGCGCGACGCCCCCAACATCGTGATGGGACATGGCGGCGGTGGCGCCATGTCCGGCGAGCTCATCGAGCAACTGTTCCTGCCCGCGTACGGGCCGGCCGCCGACGCGGCGATGGGAGATTCGGCGATCGTCGACCTCGGCGGCGCCCGCCTGGCGTTCTCCACCGACTCGTTCGTCGTCAAGCCGATGTTCTTTCCGGGCGGTTCGATCGGCGACCTGGCGGTCAACGGCACGGTCAACGACCTGGCGATGGCCGGAGCGGTTCCGAAAGTGCTCTCGAC
This sequence comes from Mycobacterium sp. SMC-8, assembly GCF_025263565.1. Taxonomy (NCBI): domain Bacteria; kingdom Bacillati; phylum Actinomycetota; class Actinomycetes; order Mycobacteriales; family Mycobacteriaceae; genus Mycobacterium; species Mycobacterium sp. SMC-8. The sequence goes on along the minus strand of NZ_CP079865.1, from coordinate 4,004,822 downwards.
CGCCTTCATCCTCGAGGAGGGCACGCCGCTGGAGGAGCTGGCACGGATTGCCCAGGCGGTGGGCACCGCGGCGCTGGCGGCCGGGGTCAGGCTGGTCACCGGTGATACGAAGGTCGTCGACTCCGGCCACGGTGACGGGGTCTATCTGAACACCGCGGGTATCGGGCTGATCGACGAGCGCACCGACATCCGTCCGCAGCGGGCGGCGCCGGGCGACGCGGTGATCGTCAGCGGCGACATCGGCGTCCACGGGGTTGCCGTGCTCAGTTGCCGCGAAGGCCTGGAGTTCGCCACCGCGGTCTCCAGCGACACCGCTCCGCTACACGGACTGGTGGCCGCGATGGTCGCCACGGGCGCGGACCTGCACGCACTGCGTGACCCGACGCGCGGTGGGCTGGCCGCGACGCTCAACGAGATCGCCCGGGCCGCCGGGGCCGGTGTGTCGATCGACGAACGCGCGCTGCCTGTTCCGGCGGCGGTGCGCGACGCGTGCAGCATGCTCGGCCTCGACCCGCTCTATGTCGCCAATGAGGGCAAGCTGGTCGCGTTCGTCGCCGCCGCGGACGCCGACCGGGTGCTCGCCGCGATGCGCGCGCATCCACTGGGCGCGCGCGCGGCGGTCATCGGCACCTGTGTTGCCGAACATCCGGGCATGGTGGTGGCCAGGACGGCGCTGGGCGGCACCAGGGTGGTGGACCTGCCGATCGGCGAGCAACTGCCCCGGATCTGCTGACATGCCGGCCCCCGCCGGACAGCACCGCACCGGCCACACGCTGTTCGCGCGTTTCGCCTATCCGCCGAACGAACTCGGGTACTGCGGGCCGGAGGACACCGGCGCGTTGCTCGGGACCGCGGAGCAGACGACCGCGGTGGCGCGGGAGTTCGACGGCGCGTGGCCGTACCTTCAGGCGATCGCGGACGCGGCCGGTGTCGCCGACCCGCTCGACCGGAACGTGGTACGCACTTACTGGGTGGGCGGTCCGCTCCTCGACGCGGTGGGCCGCAAGGACCTGCTCGCCCGGCTCCGGTCAGCGTTCGCCGGTCAGGTGACGGGGCTGCTCGATGAGGTGGGCGATCAGGCAACTGCGTTGGCGCACCACAGTTTTCACGTGCTCGTGGTGTATCCGTGGGTGAGATTCCTGGACCGAGACCCGGGCACAGCGCTGCGCATCCTGCAGAATTGCCGGATCCGTTGGGGCACCGTGACTTCCGTTGACGACGACCATGTGCTCATCGACTCGGCACCGCTCACCTTCGACGCCGGCCGTCTGTCGCTCGGCGACCTCGAAACCGAGCGGGTGCGCTGGCACCGCGACGGCACGTCGCTGACCACCAGACCGGACGTCGGCGATGTCGTGGCCGCCCACTGGGACTGGGTGTGCGAGCGTCTGAGCGAGGCGGACACCGCCGCTCTGAACGCGGCGACGCAGGCCACCCTCGGACTCGTCGCCACCGCCAGAAACCGATCTTGACCAGGGAGAACGCCCCGACCACGCGGTTTCGGTGACCACCCCGGGGGTATCCGCTCCAGCGGGCTTGGCCGCGACGAGCGGCGGCCTGTGAGGAGGGCAACCCATGGACAATGGTAGAGAAAGCGGATCCCGCGACACTGGGGCAGATGAGCCGTCGGGCGGACCGGTAGACCGGCCGTCCGGCGCCATCGAGGGCGCCGAATCGGTGCCCAGTCACGGCGAACCGGGGCAGAACGACTTCGAGACAGGATTCACGACGGAACCTCCGCGGGATGTCGAGCCCGAAGTGCCGCCGTACGCCGGGCGGAAGAAATCGGCTGATTCCGGAAGCGCAGGCGGCGAGCAGAATCACTGACCGGTCACCACTGGTCGCGGGGCACATCGAAGTCGGCGCACAGCGCCCGCCATACCTCGCGGGGCTCGACGCCGTCCTCGATCGCCTGCGCCGCGGTACGGCCGCCGATGCTGGTCAGAACATGGTCCATCAGCATCGACGAGGCCCGCACCGCACCGAACTGCCCCTCGACGAGTTCGTGGAATTCCGTCAACCGCACAGGCCCAAACTACGCCGGGTCCCCGATCGCGTCATGGCACACCCGTACCGGATCGGCGACTTCGGCGGCTCCGGCCCCGGCCCGGCGGGCCGCCGCGCGGTAACTCGGCGTCGCGAGCACCTCCTGCACGGCCGCGCCCAGCGCCCCTGCGGTCAACGGCCGCACGAGGCGCGCACTGCCCTGTCGGACAAGGCGATTGGCGATCTCCCACTGGTCTCCTCCACCCGGGACCACCACCATCGGAACCCCGGCCAGCAGCGACTTCGCGACCGTCCCATGGCCGCCGCCACAGATCAGCACATCGGCCCGGGACAGCAGCTCGTCCTGGCGGCCCAGACCCACCACCGCCCACGGCGGCACCTCGGCGTCGGGTCCGTGCAGGCAGGACACGGCCACCCGGGCTCCCGCGGGCAGCACCTCGCCGGGCACCAGGCTGGTCAGCGCCAGCTCGGCCAGGCCGACCGCACCGGTCGTGGCGGTCGACGGGGCCACCACGACGACGGGACCGTCGCCGTCGGGCAACCGCAGCACGTCGGTTGTCGGTTCGTAATGCAGCGGTCCCACGATGACGGCCTCGGCCGGCCAGTCCGGGCGCGCCACCTCCAGCGCGGGCAGCGTGGCGATCAGGCGGCGCACCGGCCCGGGGTCCTCGCCCGGCAGCCCGATCCCCCGCCGCGCCTCGGAGCGCTGCCGCAGCCCGTCCCGCCATGATTTCGCGCTCAACGCGCGCAACACCGTGTCGCGCAGCCGACCGCGCAGGCCGGTTCCCGGCGCCAGGCCGCTGCCGATGGGCGGCAGCCCCTTGGACGGCCGATAGAGCGGGTGGGTGTTCAATTCCACCCACGGCAGACCGAGCAGGTCGGCGGCCAGCCCACCACAGGCGGTGATCGAATCCGAGACCACCAGATCCGGATCCAGCGCTGCGATGAGGTCCCGGTTCAGGACGGCCATCCGGGCGGCACGCTGGTGGATCTTCGCGCCGGCGTCGGCGTCGTCGTCCTCCGCCGTGGGGTCCAGACCGCGCAGTTCGACCGCGTCGATGCCGTCATGGCGCGCCGCCTCGAGCCATCTCGTTCCGGTGAGTAGCGTCGGCGCGTCTCCGGCGGCGCGCAACTTCAGGCACAGCGCGATAGCCGGAAATGCATGCCCGGGGTCGGGTCCCGCGACCACGGCTACGCGCATGCGGGCTACCCTGCCACACCGTCGGCCCGTTAGGCTCCGACGGTATGACCGACGATGCCCCGCAACCGCTGCTGCCGACCTCCGACTCCACTCCCGCTCTCCCCACCATCGACGCCGCGGAAACGGTGCAGAGGTTCTGTTCGCGATGGCGGATCAGGATTTCGACACGATCGAAGCGCTGGCCGCTCCGGATCTGCTCTGGCAGAACGTCGGTCTGCCGTCGATCCGGGGACGGAGCAGGATCCTCAAGTTGCTGCGCGGCGGTGAAGGCAAGTTCGGTTTCCTGGTGAAGTTCCACCGCATCGCCGCTTCCGATGAGCGCTCGGAGCAGACCGGCATCGGCGGCACGGTGCTGACCGAACGCACCGACGCGCTGATCTTCGGGCCGCTGCGCCTGCAGTTCTGGGTGTGCGGCACATTCGAGCTGAACGCCGACGGGCAGATCACGTTGTGGCGGGATTACTTCGACTTCCTCGACGTGATGGTCAAGGCGCCGCTGCGGGCCCTCGCGGGCCTGGTGGTGCCGTCCCTGCGCCCGACGTTCTGAGCGCAACCGGACTCCCGAACGCCGGCACCCCGCTCCAGGCCCTCCGGGCGGCTCGCAGCGAGCCTCACGCTTGTTTCAGGCGGCCCAACTCGTCGAACGCCTGCGCCCACGCGGTCAATCGGTCGGTGGCCATCCCCAGCTCGTCGCGGTAGCGCCGCTGCGTCATCGGTGAACTCGACATGGCACCGCTGTTCGCCGCCGCCACCAACTGCGCTGCCGCGGAGACCATTTCGTTGTACTGCCGAGCTCCGCGGTCGAGCTGGGTGGTGAACGCGGTGATCGTCGGCGCCAGGTATACGCGCGAATGCGGCGCCGACTTCACGGCCTTCTCCATCGACACCACCTCTGCGGCGGTGGCGACTATGGTCGCCGCGGTCTGCTCAGCGGCCACCCGCAATTCGGAGAGTTCGCCGACGGGCAGCATCTGCCCGCGCTCCATCACGCCGAGTAGCGAGAACAGCCCGCGTTCGGAGGCCGCGAGCGAGGCCATCGGCTGGCGGGCCGCCGATCCCCAGGGCGGCAGCCGGCGACCGGTGCGGGCCCGCTGTGGCGGAAGCGGTTCGCCGCGCAGCCAACGGTAGCGCAGGAATGACAGGGTGGCCAGGAACGCGGCGCCGACCGCGATCGGCGCTGGGATGAACAGCGCCCACACCGGGGTGCTCCACGACGCCAGCAGCGCGGTGACCGCCAGCCAGAACAGCGTCGACACGGTGAAGAACACCCCGAGCCGCAGCGCCCAGCGCCGCTTACGCAGCAATTTGGCACGCGGATCGGCGGCGGCATTGAGTTTCTCGGCCACCAGGTCCGACCATTCTGCGGCGGTGTCGATGCCGCGCTGGGCCAGAGAACGCCAGGCTTCGGGTCGGCCGGTCCGAGTGCTCACGTCATGCTCCCGTGGATGTTATTGCGACAGCGGGTTTTCCGGTGTCGGGTTGGCGGCCGGTGTGGCAGGGGTCTGGGTGGGGGCCGCCGGAGTGGCACCGCCGGCGGGCAGCTGCTCGCCGCGCATCGACGCCCGGATCTGCTCCAGCCGTGAATGCCCGGCCATCTGGACGCTGGCCTGCTGGACCTCCAGCATCCGGCCCTGCACCGAGTTCTGGGCCAGTTCGGCCGAGCCCATCGCGTTGGCGTAGCGACGCTCGATCTTGTCGCGCACCTCGTCGAGGCTGGGAGTGCTGCCCGGGGCGGCGATCTCGCTCATCGAACGCAGCGAGGCGCTGACCTGTTCCTGCATCTTGGCCTGCTCCAGCTGGGACAGCAGCTTGGTGCGTTCGGCGATCTTCTGCTGCAGCACCATCGCGTTCTGCTCGACGGCCTTCTTGGCCTGACCGGCGGCCTGCAGCGCCTGGTCGTGCAGCCCTTTGAGGTCCTCGACGCTCTGCTCGGCGGTCACCAGTTGCGCGGCGAACGCCTCGGCGGCGTTGTTGTACTCGGTGGCCTTGGCCGCGTCACCGGCTGCTACGGCTTGATCGGCCAGCGTCAGCGCTTGGCGGACGTTGACCTGGAGCTTCTCGATGTCGGCGAGTTGGCGGTTGAGCCGCATCTCCAGCTGGCGCTGGTTGCCGATCACTTGCGCCGCCTGCTGCGTCAGCGCCTGGTGCTGGCGCTGGGCCTCCTCGATGGCTTGCTGGATCTGCACCTTCGGGTCGGCGTATTCGTCGACCTTGGAGCTGAACAGCGCCATGAGGTATTTCCACGCCTTGGTGAACGGATTGGCCATGAGTTCATTCCGCCTTCGTGTCTGTCGAACGGTGTCGGCTGTACCGGCAAGTACCTAAACCCAACTTATCGGTTCGGCGCAGATCGCCACACCCCTGCAGGGGGACCGGGTCAGGCCACCGCCATCGACACGACCTGGGGAATGACCACCTTGGTGCTGACGTCGATTCCGGCGGCGCTGGCAACCTTGCCCGCCTCGCGGGCTTGGGCCGCCCGGGACTCCTCGAGGGCCAGGTCGTCACCGGCCTCGGACAGCACCCGCGACAACGGCACGTCCAACGCGCCGCAGATGGCGCTGAGCAGCTCGCTGGAGGCCTCCTTGCGACCGCGCTCGACCTCGGACAGATAGCCGAGGCTCACTCGCGCCGAGTCCGAGACCTGCCGCAGGGTGCGCCCCTGCTCGACCCGGGCGCGACGCAGCACGTCGCCGATGACCTCGCGCAGCAATGTCGTCATCGCGCGTCCCTTCCGATTGATGTCGGTTTGCTCAGTAGTGCAACGCCCGATACCGCCCGGATGGTTCCCGGACGACGACGGCGATGTTCACTGCTGTTCGACCAGCCGGCGCAGATGGCGCACCGCGGCCCTGACCGCGGCCATCCGGATGTCCCAGCGACCTCCGGTGAGCTGCAGCGGCACCACGTCGGTGTCGAGCGGACCGGCCAGACCGAGGAACACCGTTCCCACCGGATGACCGGCGTGCGGCTCCGGACCGGCGACACCGGTGAGGCCGACGCCCCAGGTCGCCCCGCAGCGCTGCATCGCGCCGACCGCCAGCGCGCGGGCCGTCGGTGCGGCGACCGGACCGACGTCGGCGAGCAGTTCGGGTGCCACCCCGGCCAGGCCGGCCTTGGTGTCGACGGTGTAGGTGATCAGCCCGCCCCGGAGCACCGCGCTCGCACCCGGCACCCCGCCCAGGGTGGCGGCGAGCAGACCCGCCGTCAGTAACTCCGCGGTGGCCACGGTCTGCCCGCGCACGGTCAGATCGGCGACCAGCGCCCGCGCGTCGTCATCGACCAGCGGGTCGTCCACGCCAGTCCCTGACGGCCGAGACGAAGTAGTCCACTCCCGTGGTCACGGTCAGCACCACCGCGGTGAGCATGATCACCCACGCGGCGGTCAGCCAGCCGTCGGACAGCGGCAGGATGAACAGCCCGATCGCCACGGCCTGCACCAGGGTCTTGAGCTTGCCGCCGCGGCTGGCCGGGATCACGCCGCGGCGCAGCACCACCAGTCGCAGCACCGTCACGCTCAGTTCGCGGACCAGGATCAGCACGGTCACCCACCAGGGCAGGTCGCCGAGCACCGACAGCCCGATCAGCGCCGAACCGATCAGCGCCTTGTCGGCGATCGGGTCGGCCAGGGTGCCGAACTCGGTGACCATGCCATAGCTGCGGGCCAGGGCGCCGTCGAAGTGGTCGGTGATCACCGCCACCGCGAAGATGGTGAATGCGGTTACCCGCCAGGTGGTTTCGTGGCCATCGCCGACGAACAGCGCGACCAGGAACACGGGCACCAGCACCATCCGCACGCCGGTGAGCATGTTGGCGAGGTTTGCGACCCGGGCACGGGGAACCACAGGATCGGTATGTGGTTGGCCCGGCACCGACACAGAATACTGGTTGCCCTTGCCGATACTCTTCGGTGCATGAGCGCAGATCCGGACGCATCCGCCGGTGAACTGCTGGTGCGCCGCGCCACCACCTCCGACGTGCCGGGGATCAAGGCACTCGTCGACATCTATGCCGGCAAGATCCTGCTGGAGAAGAATCTGGTGACCCTGTACGAGTCCGTGCAGGAGTTCTGGGTCGGCGAGCTCGACGGCGAACTCATCGGGTGCGGGGCACTGCACGTGCTCTGGTCCGATCTCGGCGAGGTGCGCACCGTGGCGGTGCACCCCAAGGTGCGCGGCCGCGGCGTCGGGCACGCGATCGTCGATCGTCTGCTGGCGGTGGCCGCCGAACTGCACCTGCGGCGGATCTTCGTGCTCACCTTCGAAACCGAGTTCTTCGGACGGCACGGGTTCCAGGAGATCGACGGCACCCCCGTCACCGCCGAGGTGTACGAGGAGATGTGCCGGTCCTACGACACCGGCGTCGCCGAGTTTCTGGACCTCTCCTACGTCAAGCCCAACATCCTGGGCAACACCCGGATGCTGCTCACTCTCTGAGCCCTCTGTCGCCGAAACCGCATTCCACGCGGTCGAAACGCGACTTGACGCGCGTGGAATGCGATTTCGGCGGGTTAGAAGTCGGGGTCGTCCGCGTCGGCATCATCGGCGGCGCCGTTGGCATCCGATCCGCCCCGGATCAGCGCCAGCGTCCCCGCCAGCTCGTCGGGCTTGACCAGCACCTCGCGCGCCTTCGACCCCTCCGAGGGGCCGACGATCCCCCTCGTCTCCATGAGGTCCATCAGCCGGCCGGCCTTGGCGAACCCGACCCGCAGCTTGCGCTGCAGCATCGAGGTGGAGCCGAACTGCGAGGACACCACCAACTCGACGGCCTGTAGGAACACGTCCATGTCGTCGCCGATGTCGGGGTCCACGTCCTTGCGCTCGCCGGCCTTGACCGCGGTAACGCCTTCGACGAACTCGGGCTCTGCCTGTTCCTTGGTGGCCGAGACGACTGCGTGGATCTCCTCGTCGGTGATGAACGCTCCCTGCAGGCGCAGCGGTTTGTTCGCGCCCATCGGCAGGAACAGCCCGTCGCCCATGCCGATCAGCTTCTCGGCGCCGGGCTGGTCGAGGATGACGCGGCTGTCGGTCAACGACGACGTCGCGAATGCCAGCCGTGACGGCACGTTGGTCTTGATCAGACCGGTGACGACGTCGACGGACGGCCGCTGCGTCGCCAGCACCAGGTGAATCCCCGCCGCGCGCGCTTTCTGGGTGATCCGCACGATCGCCTCTTCGACGTCGCGGGGCGCGGTCATCATCAGGTCGGCCAGCTCGTCGACGATCGCCAGGATGTAGGGGTAGGGCTTGTACTCGCGCTTACTGCCCAGCGGCGCGGTGATCTCGCCGGAGCGCACCTTCTCGTTGAACACGTCGATGTGCCGCACCCGCGAGGCCTGCATGTCCTGGTAGCGCTGCTCCATCTCCTCGACCAGCCAAGCCAGCGCGGCGGCCGCCTTCTTCGGTTCGGTGATGATCGGCGTGATCAGATGCGGAATGCCCTCATACGGGGTCAGTTCCACCATCTTGGGGTCGATCAGGATCATCCTGACCTCGTCAGGAGTGGCGCGCGCCAGCAGCGAGACCAGCATCGAGTTCACGAAGCTGGACTTGCCGGAGCCGGTGGAGCCGGCCACCAGCAGGTGCGGCATCTTGGCCAGGTTGGCCGAGATCATCTCACCCTCGATGTCCTTGCCCAGCCCAATGACCAGCGGATGGTGGTCTGAACGGGTCACCGGATCGGTGAGCACGTCGGCCAGGCGCACCATCTCGCGGTCGGTGTTGGGCACCTCGATGCCGACGGCCGATTTGCCCGGGATCGGCGCGAGCATGCGCACACTCTCGGTGGCCACCGCGTAGGCGATGTTGCGGTGCAGCGCGGTGATCTTCTCGACCTTGACGCCCGGGCCGAGTTCGACCTCGTAGCGCGTGACGGTCGGCCCGCGGGTGCAGCCGGTCACCGCGGCGTCGACCTTGAACTGTTGCAGTACCGAGGTGATGGCGTCGGTCATCGCCTGATTCGCCGACGTCAGCCGCTTCGGCGGATCCCCGGCGATGAGCAGGTCCAGCGACGGCAGCGTGTAGGGGCCATCCACCACCCGGTCCAGCGTGAGCTTGGGCTCCCTGCGGGGCTTCTTCTTCTCGCGGACGGGCGCCGGGGCAGGCGGCTCCTCATCGTCGAGCGGATAGTTGTCCATCGGCGTGCCGACCGGGCCCGCCGGCTTTGCGAGCGGCTCGGTGGGCTGATTGGCCGTCGGCCACGACCGAGCCTCGTCCTTGCCGAAGTCGGCCTCGTCGTAGTAGCCGTCGGAGAAGTCTTCGGCACCCGCAGCGCCGGGCTCGTCGTCGTCGTAGTCGTCGTACTGGTCGTCGTCGTAGTTGTCGTCGTAGTCGGCGTAGTCACGCTGCCAGCGGGTGGTGAACATGTCCCGGACGACCGAGGGCACCTCGCGGATGGTCGTGCCGGTGACAAGCAGCAGGCCGAACAGCACACCGATGAACAGCAGCGGCGCGGCGATCCAGGCGGTCAGCCCGTCCGACAGCGGGCCGCCGATCGCGAAGCCCAGGAACCCGCCCGCGTGCTGACGTTCGATCGGACCCTGCGGCGCACCCGACCACAGGTGCCAGAGGCCCAGTGCGGGCAGCGCGATCATCGTGAAACCCAGGATCAGCCTCGGCCGGGACTCGGGGTCGGGTTCCGACCGCATCAAGGTGACGCCGATGGCCGCCAGCACGATCGGCACCAGCACCACCGCCGCACCGATCACCACCCGCACCACCGTGTCGATCCAGGCGCCGACCGGGCGGGCCGCCTCGAACCATGAGCTCGCGGCCACCACGACTGCCAGGCCGAGCAGCGCCAGCGCGATGCCGTCGCGCCGATGTCCGGGCTCCAGATCGCGGGCCCGGCCCACCGACCGCGCCGTGCTGCCCGCCCCCTTGGCCAGCATCAGCCAACCGGCCCGCACCCCGCGACCGACCGCGGTTCCCGCCGCGGCCACCGGCGACGGGTGCCGCCGGGCGGGCTTACGGCGCGAGGCCGTCGGCCGCGCCGGCCGGGACCCGCCCCGCGCAGGCGCCTTTGACCTGCTCGGACGGGCTGCAGATCGGGACGCGGTCTTACTCGCCATGCCGGTAAGCCTAGTCCCAAAGGTCTCATATGCACCATCTGCCACAGTGGTCACAGATTGGTGACGGCCCCTGACCTGCATCGGATGCGGTGTGAGGCGCGGCACGTGCGCTGAGTAGGGTGGACAACTGTCCAAAACACCGCAGCGAGGAGTTGCCATGCCCGTCGTCGTCGTCGCCACCATGAAGGCCAAGCCCGAGTCCGTCGACGCGGTCCGTTCCGCATGCCAGACGGCCATCGAGGCGGTACACGGTGAGCCCGGCTGCGATCTCTACGCATTGCACGAAGCGGACGGCACGTTCGTCTTCGTCGAGCAGTGGGCCGACGGCGACGCGCTGCAGAAGCACAGCGCGGCACCCGCGGTAGGGACGCTGTTCGGCACGATCGGCGAACTACTCGACGGCGCCCCCGATATCAAGGTGCTGCAGCCCGTGGTGGCCGGCGATCCGACCAAGGGCCGGCTGCGTCCATAGCGGGTCGACATGGGTGAACTCAACGGCAAAGTCGCCTTCATCACCGGCGCCGCCCGGGGCCAGGGCCGCGCCCATGCGGTGAAACTCGCCTCCGAGGGAGCCGACATCATCGCGCTGGACGTGTGCGCGCAGATCGACTCGGTACCCTACCCCATGGCCACTCCGGAGGATCTGGCCGCGACGGTCAAGCTCGTGGAGGACACCGGCGCGCGGATCGTCAGCTACGAGGCCGACGTGCGGGATCGCGACGCGGTCAAGGCCGCGGTGCGGGGCGGCACCGAGCAACTCGGCGACCGTCTCGACATTGTGGTGGCCAACGCCGGCATCGCGCCGATGGCCGCGGCCGACGCATGGCAGGACGTGATCGACGTCAACCTCACCGGCGTCTACAACACCATCGACGTCGCGATGAAGCCGATGATCAAGTTCGGCAACGGCGGGTCGATCGTGCTGACCAGTTCGGTGGCCGGCCTGATCGGCCTCGGCGCACCGATGGCGGGTTCGGTCGGCTACGCCGCCGCCAAGCACGGCATCGTCGGCATCATGCGGGTGTACGCCAATTTCCTTGCGCAGTACAGCATCCGGGTCAATTCAGTGCACCCGTCGGCGGTGAACACCCCGATGATCGACAACGAGTTCACCCGCTCCTGGCTTGAAGGCTTGGTTAAGGAGAACGACGGCGGTCCCGACATGGGCAACGCGCTGCCGGTGTCGGCGCTGGAACCGGAGGACATCGCCAACGCGGTGTTCTGGCTGGTGTCCGACGCCGCCCGCTATGTCACCGGCGTCACGCTCCCGGTCGACGCGGGGTATATCAATAAACGATGAGTGCCCCGAACGCCGCCGCGCAGACCGCCTTCGGGCCGATGGTGCTGGCGGCGATCGAACACAATGAACCGCCGCACCGGCGCCTGGTCGACGACGATCTGGCCGAGTCGTTCCTGCCCAGGCACCTCAGGCTGCTGGTCGGGTCGACCCGCGCGGCCGCACTGCGCCGCGCGGTGCACGCCGCCACCGAGCGGTCGGGGCCGGGGCTGTGGGCGAGCATCGCCTGCCGTAAGCGCTACATCGATGAGCGGCTGTCCGATCCGCTCAACGTCGCCGACGCGGTCGTGGTGCTCGGCTCAGGGCTGGACACCCGCGCCTGCCGGATCGCCCGCCACGGCGACCTGCCCGTCTTCGAGGTCGACCAGCAGGTCAACGTCGACCGCAAAGCCGGGGTGCTGCAGCGCGTGCTGGGCGGGACGCCGGCGTCCGTGCATCTGGTTCCGGTCGATTTCGAGAACGACGCGCTGATCCCCGCGCTGGAATCGCACGGATACCGCCCGGAACACCGCACCTTCTTCATCTGGGAGGGTGTCACGCAATACCCCAGCCAGGACGCGGTGCACGCGACCCTGTCCCAGCTGGCGTCCGCCGCGCCCGGCAGCAGGCTCATCTTCACCTACATCCGGCAGGACTTCATCGACGGCACCGACCGGCACGGAGCCGATGCGGTCTATCGCCGGTTCCGCGGCCGCCGCCAGGTGTGGCAGTCGGGCATGGTGCCCGAACTCGTCGGCGAACAGCTCGCCGAACACGGCTGGCGCCTCGTCGAGCAGGCCGGCCCGAGCTACTTTCGCGACACCTATATCCGGCCCACCGGCCGGACGCTGGCGGCCTCCCCCATCGAATGGACCGTTCTGGCCGAACGCTGAGTTCGCGACTCCGTCACGCCAGGTCGGCGTAGCATCGGATTCGTCGGGGGGCTCATCGAGCCAGGCCGTTGCCAGATCCTTGCAGGGCCCGTCGGCCATCGGTCGCGGGGCACGAGGGGGACGTGATGCTCGACTCGGAGACAACGGGGCCGTGGCCGCCATCCTGATCGCCGAGGACGAGCCCCGGATCTCCGCCTTCGTCCGAAAAGGATTGTCGGCCAACGGATTTGCAGTGAGTGTGGTTGCCGACGGGATCTCCGCGCTCATGCAGGCGCGTAGCGGCAGTTTCGACCTCATGCTTCTCGACACCGGACTCCCGGGAATGGACGGCTTCACGGTGCTGCGGCGGCTTCGCGCCGAGGGAAGTTCGCTGCCTGTGCTGATGCTGACCTCGCGGGCCAGAGCCGCGGAGTCGGCCCGGATGCTCGAGGCGGGCGCCGAGGACTCCATCGCCAAGCCGTTCCGGTTCGAGGAACTCCTTGCCCGGGTGCGTCTTCGGCTCGCCGCCGGACGCGTCGCCGGGCCCACGACGCTCAAATACGGCACCCTGTCGCTGGACCTGCGGACCCGCCGCGCCCACGTCGGCGACTACTCCGTGGACCTGTCGGCGCGCGAGTGCAAGCTGGCCGAGACCTTCCTGCGCCATCCGGGTCAGGTGCTCACCCGCGAGCAGCTGCTGCAACAGGTGTGGGGCCAGGACTACGAGCCGGGGTCCAACGTCGTCGACGTCTATGTCCGGTACCTGCGGCGCAAGCTCGGCGCGAGCCGGTTCGTCACGCTGCGGGGACGCGGTTACCGGCTCGAACCGATCTGATCCTTCGTCAGCAAACACTTCTCGGTCGGCCTCGTCCGGTCCGCCGGCGACTTCGGCCAGATTGCGGGATGCCACCCCCCGAGCCGGAAGGCGTAGCCGAGTCCACCCCGGGGGATGTTGTGCCCGTCGGCACCACCCAGCCTCCTGAACAGCCAAAGCCGCACCGAGGTCGCGCATGACGCATTAGCTGAAATTGTCACTGCGTAATTGACGAAACCCGATATTCGGTGGAGGGGGCCCGATTTTGTCGATGCCGCATCGCACGCCGGCGTCGCCGTGCATACTCTACTGGTCAGCGATACCGCAGCGAATCGACCAGCCGCCGCGGGCCACGGCTTGTGAGGGGTAGCCGTGACACGTCGGCGGCGCTTCCGCTCTCAGATCTCGATGACCGTCGGGACGATCATCGGCTGCCTCCGGTAGGTCTCCCCGACCCACTTGCCCACCGTCCGCCGTACCGCCTGCGCGATGCGCGAGGGATCGGTGATGTTCTGCGAGGCGAGTTGCTCCAACTCCGCTTCGATCTTCCTGGCCACCGGTTCCAGCGCCTTGGGATCCTCGGAGAATCCCCGCGAGTGCAGGTGCGCCGGAGCAGCCGCCCGGCCGGTGCCGCGGCGCACGACGACCGTGACGGCCACGAAGCCCGACGACAGGATGAGCCGTTCCCCGAGGGTGGCGTCGCCGACATCGCCGGTGATCAGCCCGTCGACGAACATCTTCCCGACCGGCACGGCGCCGGCGATGCTCGCCCGCCCGGCCACCAGGTCGACACTGACGCCGTTCTCGGCGAGCAGGATGTTCTCCTCGGGCACCCCGGTCCGGGCGGCCAGCTCCGCGTTGGCACGGAGCATCCGCCACGTCCCGTGCACCGGCATCACGTTGCGCGGCCGCACCCCGTTGTAGAGGAACAACAGTTCGCCCGCGTACGCGTGGCCCGAGACATGAACGCGCGCTTGCTGATTGGTGACGACCCGGGCGCCGATCTTGGCCAGCGCGTCCATCACCCCGTAGACCGCCTCCTCGTTGCCCGGAATCAGCGACGACGACAGGATGATCAGGTCTCCGGCAGTCAGCGTGATGCTGCGGTGCTCGCCGCGCGACATCCGCGACAGCGCGGCCATCGGCTCGCCCTGGGTGCCGGTGGTGATCAGCACCACCCGGTCGGCGGGCATCATCTCGGCCGCGGCGATGTCGACCACGTCCTCATCGGCGACCTTGAGGTAGCCGAGTTCGCGCGCGATGGTCATGTTGCGCACCATCGAGCGACCGACGAAGGAGACCTTGCGGTCCAGAGCGACCGCAGCGTCGATGATCGACTGCACACGGTCGACGTTGGATGCGAAACAGGCGACGATCACCCGGCCCTCGGCGCCACCCATGAGCCGGTGAAGGGCCGGGCCCACCTCACTCTCGGAGGGTCCGACACCGGGGATCTCGGAGTTGGTGGAGTCGCACAGGAACAGGTCGACCCCCGCGTCGCCGAGCCGGGACATCCCCGGCAGGTCGGTGGGCCTGCCGTCGGGCGGCAACTGGTCGAGCTTGATGTCACCGGTGTGCAGCACGGTCCCGGCCCCGGTGTGGATGCCGATGGCCAGGCAGCCGGGAATCGAGTGGTTGACCGCGAAGTACTGGCACTCGAAGACACCGTGGGTGCTCTTCTGCCCCTCGGTGACCTCGACGAATTTCGGCGAAAGACGATGTTCCCGGCACTTCTCGGCCACCAGCGCCAGCGTGAACTTCGAACCCACGATCGGGATGTCGGCACGCTGCTTGAGCAGGAACGGGATCGCGCCGATGTGGTCTTCATGGGCATGGGTGACGACGAGCGCCTCGATGTCGTCGAGACGGTCGGCGAGGTGCCGCAGGTCGGGCAGGATCAGGTCGACGCCGGGTTCGTCGTGGGTGGGGAACAGCACCCCGCAATCCACGATGAGCAGACGTCCCAGATGTTCGAAAACGGTCATGTTGCGGCCGATTTCGTTGATCCCGCCGAGTGCGGTGACCCGCAGTCCGCCGGGGGCCAGTGGTCCCGGTGCCTTGAGCTCGGAGTTCACTACCGGCCCGCTACCGAAGCACGCCTGCGGCGCGCATGTCGCCGGCCAGGGCCTCAAGCTGTTCGTCGGTGGCCGGGATCTGCGGCAGCCGCGGCTCACCCGCCTCGAACCCTTGCAGCCGCAGCCCCGCCTTGGACAGGGTGACCCCGCCGAGCCGCGCCTGGGCGCGTGCGAGCGGGCCGAGCGAGACGCTGATCTTGCGCGCCGTCGCGACGTCTCCGGACGCGAAGGCCCCCATCATGTGCCGCAGCTGCGCGGCGGCCAGATGACCCCACACGCTGATGAAGCCGACCGCACCCATCGCCAGCCACGGCAGGTTCAGGGCGTCGTCGCCGGAGTAGTAACTCAGGCCGGTCTCGGCGATGATCTGCCCGCCGCCGTGCAGGTCCCCCTTGGCGTCCTTGATCGCGACGATGTTCGGGTGGCCGGCCAGCGCTCGGATGGTGTCCCACTCGATCGGCACCACCGAGCGCGGCGGGATGTCGTACAGGATCACCGGCAGCTCGGTCGCGTCGGCGACAGCGGTGAAGTGCGCCACCAGTCCGGCCTGCGGCGGACGTGAGTAGTACGGGGTGACGACCAGCAGTCCGTGCGCACCCTCGGCGGCGCTGGCCTTCGCCAGATGCACGCTGTGCGCGGTGTCGTAAGAGCCTGCACCGGCGATGATTCGCGCGCGGTCGCCGACGGCTTCGAGCACCGTGCGCAGCAGCACGAGCTTCTCGTCGTCGGTCGTGGTCGGCGACTCACCGGTGGTACCGGACACCACCAGACCGTCGCAACCGGCGTCGACCAGCCGGTTCGCCAACCGGGCCGCGGCGTCGGTGTCCAGCGACCCGTCGGGCTTGAACGGAGTAACCATCGCGGTCAACAGGGTGCCCAACCGGGCCGGGGCGTCGAATCCGCTGGTACTCACGGGCACCAAGATTACCCGGTCACCCTCGCTCGCCACGAATGCCTTTGCAGTCAGATTTCGGTTGCCAACGGGCTGGTGGCCACCTCCGTGCCGTCGGCGAGCACGCTGATCTCGAAGTCCGAGAACACCTGCGGTGCGGCGTCGGTGAGTTGACGCAGGCATTCGACGGCCAGCCGCCGAATCTCCCGGTCGGCATGTTCGCTGGCCCGCATGGCGACGAAATGCCGCCACGCCCGATAGTTGCCCGTCACGACGATCCGGGTCTCGGTCGCGTTGGGCAGCACCGAACGCGCAGCTTGGCGGGCCTGCTTGGCGCGCAGCGTCGACGCGCCCTGTTCGGTGAACTTAGCCTGCAGTCGAGCGAGCAGTTCGGTATAGGCGGCACGGCTCGCGTCCGCGGCCTCGGTGAAGATCTGCAGCAGCTCGGGATCGTCCTCGATGTCCGGCGGCGCAACCACCTGCGAGTCGTGCTCGGGCACATACCGCTGCGACAGCTGCGAGTAGGAGAAGTGCCGGTGCCGGATCAACTCGTGCGTGCACGACCGGGAAAGGCCGGTGATGTAGAACGACACCGATGCGTGCTCGAGTACCGAGAAGTGGCCGACGTCGATGATGTGGCGAACGTAGGCGGCGTTGGTCGCGGTGCGCGGGTTGGGCTTGTTCCAGCTCTGGTAGCACGCGCGGCCGGCGAATTCGACCAGTGCGGCACCGCCGTCGGCGTCGGTGCTCCACGGCACGTCGGCGGGCGCGGTGAACTCCGTCTTGGCGATCAGTTGCACGCGCAGCGGCGCGATCTCGGCCATCGGGTGAGCCTAACGTGCACCGATTTGCCGACCCGGCGTTGACGAGACCGCGGCCACGCCCACCGCGTCACTCCCACATCGCCGCCACGGACGCAGCCGGGATGACAAAACTCGGGGCCTGAGGCCAGGAATGCGCTGCTTGATTCTCGGGACTTCCGAAAAGCCCCGCACAGGCTACGCACAAGGAATTTCCCGCTCGACGGAGAATCGGGGATTCTTGCCATCCACGATGTTCTGCAACGTGCCGCGCGCGAACCCGGTCGCGGCCTCTAACTCCAGAAAGCTGTAGCCGAGGTCTTTGGCTGCCCGGATGAGATCGTAGAGCTTCAACGTCGTAGTGACCGCTTCGTGCACACGTTGATTGATCGCAACCAGCGTCCGGTCCCCGATCGTCGGATCAGCACGCAATTCAGTCACTATCCGTTCCTCCCCCTGATGAGCGCGCCGCCTCCGCATACCGAGGCGCGAGGTCTTCCATCTGTTCGATGACAAGCTTGATGGCCGCCGGCTGTTTGTCCGGCGGGTACTTGTACTTCACCAGCAGCCGTTTGATCGACGATCGCAGTTTCGCACGCACATCGTCACGCACTGTCCAGTCGGTCTTGGTGTCGCGTTGCATGACGGTCACCAGTTCTCGTGCGATCTGAGCGAGCACGTCCTCGCCTTGAAGCTCGACCGCTGATTCGTTCTCGGCGACGGCGTCATAGAACGCCAACTCGTCGTGCGACAGGGGCGGTGAGAACCGCTTCCCCCGGTCGGCCTCCGCGGCAACTTCTTTCGCCATCTCGATCAGCTCGGCGATGATTTCTGCCGAGGTGAGCTGCTGGTTGGTGTACTTGCGCATCAGTTCGGAGACGCGGTCGGAGAACGACCGCTGGCGCACCAGGTTGTTGCGCGTGGCGACGCCCATCTCTTCGGTGATCAACGCCCGCAGGGCTTCGATTGCCAGGTGCGCGTTGTCGGACCGCTTAACCTTGGCCTCGAACTCAGGTGTCAGCTCTGACAGCGACGGCTTGGGCAGCCCCGCAGCATCGTAGATGTCGACGATTCCGCCGGCCGCAGTGGTTTCATCAACCAGCACTGACAGCAGGCGTTTGATGTCCTCGGGGATCGGCTTGCCCTCAGCTTGGCGCTGTTGAGCGTCGAGCTTGCCCATCACCACCCGGACCTGCTCGTAAAACTTGACCGTCTGGCGGAGGTCGTCCAGCGTCTGGCTCCCGGCGCACAGCGACCAGGCCCGGGCCAACTGCGCCGACAACGTCCGGAACCGGTCCCCCAGCGTCGGCTCGGTCTGGTTGCCTGGTGTTTCGGGAGCCCGCAGCTTGCCGGCAAGGTGCACCGCCGCCGACAGCCAGCTCACCTGTTGAGATGCCACCTTTGTCCGCCAATCGTAGACGGCGCAGAGCGCGTCAAGTTGGTTGATCAGGGTGGTGGTGAGGGCGACGGCCTCGTCGATGTCCTTGCCGACGGGCTTCTCTTTACGGTCGGTCTCGGTGTACTCGGCGAGTGCCGCGGCCAGGTTGTCGACCAACGGCGCGTATGCGACGAGCAGTCCGGACGGCTTGCCTCGGAACTTGCGGTTCACCCGCGCAAGGGTCTGCATCAACAGCGCACCCTTCATCGGGCGGTCCAGGTACAGCGTGTGCAGCGGCGGCGCGTCGAACCCGGTGAGCATCATGTCCTTAACGAGCACGATCTGGAGCTTGTCGTCGGGGTCGCGCAGCCGTTTCTGGATGACCTTATTCAGGGCTTCACGGCGCACGTGTTTGACGATCGGTGCCGGATCCTGTGGGGAGCCGGAGTAGACGACCTTGATGACGCCCTTGTCGACGGCCTCGTCGTGCCACTCCGGTCTCAGCTTGACGATTTCCTCGTACAGCCGAGCGCAGATCTCGCGGGTTGCGCCGACGATGAACGCCTTGCCCGTTGATTCGATGAACGGCCGCATGGCCTCGGAGCGGGCATCCCAGTGGGTGACGATGTCCTCGGCGAGTTTCGCGAGCCGCTCCGGAGCGCCGTAGATGGCGTTGATGACGGCGACGGATTTCTCGATCTGGGCGCGTTCAACGTCGTCGAGTCCGAGGGTGGCCTCGTCGACGGCGTGGTCCAGGTCGTCCTCGCTCAGCTTCTCCGACCACCCCACCTTGGCCAGTCGTGGCTCAAAGAACACCGGCACCGTGGCTTTGTCCGTGACGGCGCGCGTCAGGTCGTAAACGTCAATGTCCTTGCCGAACACGTCTCGGGTGTTCCGATCGACGTCGGAGATCGGAGTGCCGGTGAAAGCGATGAACACCGCGTTGGGTAGAGCGTCACGGATGTGACGGGCGTAGCCGTCGAGGTCGTCGTAGTGGCTGCGGTGCGCCTCATCGACGATGACGACGATATTGCGTCGGTCGGTCAGCAGCGGATGGTCCGCGCCGGACTCCTGTTCCTGTTTGGTGAGCCCGAATTTCTGCAGGGTGGTGAAGTAGATGCCGCCGGTGGCGCGGTTGGTCAGTTCGTCACGCAACTGCGCACGTTTGGTGACTTTGACCGGAGACTCGCCGAGTAGTTGGGATCGGTTGAACGTCTCGTAGAGCTGGGAGTCCAGTTCCTTGCGGTCGGTGACGACGACGATGGTGGGGTTCTTCAGCTTCGGCTGCTGTGCGACAAGGTGGGCATAGAGCTCCATCTCCATCGACTTGCCCGAGCCCTGGGTGTGCCAGACGACGCCCGCCTTGCCGTTGGTTTCGGCGGCCTGCACGGTCGAGCCGGCGGCCTTGGTGACCGCGAAGTACTGGTGGGGCTTGGCGATCCGCTTGGTGAGGCCGCCGTCCTCGTCGAAGGCGGTGAAGTTGCGCAGCAATTGCAGGAACCGCTCGGTGTTGAAGAGCCCATCGATCAGCGTCTCCAGTTCGATGGGCACGGTTTCGTCCTCGGCCACGCTCCCGATGCGGATGAGCTTGCCATCATCATCGACGTTCCACGGCGCGAAGTGCTCCAGCGGGGTGAACGGAGTGCCGTAACGGGCGTTGATGCCGTCGCTGACCACGATGAGGACCGCGAACCGGAAGGCCATGGGAAACTCACGCAGGTAGGTCTGCAGCTGTGCGTGCGCCCCGGCGATGTCGGCGTGTTTGGCACCGGCCTGCTTGAGTTCGATGATCGCCACCGGCAGCCCGTTGAGGTAGAGCACGATGTCGAAGCGGCGCTGCAGTTCCGCGGTGCGGACCGTGACCTGTCGGACGGCAAGGAATTCGTTGTCGTCGGGTCGGTGGCTGACGAGCCTGATGGTCGGGTTCTGTTCGATGCCGTCGGAGTCGATGTAACTGATGCCGCGGTAGCCGCCGACGAGGTACCGATGCAGCCGATAGTTCTCGGCCAACGCATCCTGTGATTGGGGCTGCAGGATTTCGGCGCGGGCCTGCTCCAGATACTCCCCCGGCACAGAGGGATTGAGTTCGCGCATCTTCGTCAGCATGCGGTCGGGCAGCACGATGTCAGCCCACGAGTCTCGGCCACCACCGGTGCCGGGCGCGACGTCGGTGCCGGTCAGCTTCTGCCACTCGTGCTCGGAGAGAGTGTCGAGGGCGACGAGTTCCCAGTCGGCTTCGCTGAATCCGGTCATGTCTCGTCTCCTTGGTGGGCCGTACTCTCGAGTTCGGCTTCTAGTTCCTCGACTGTGGGAAGGCTGGTTTCGAGCTCTTCAGGCAGGCTGGCGGTGATCGTGGTCTTCCACTCGGCGACCCCGATGGGTGCGGTGTAGCCGCGCAGCGCGTATTCGGCGACGACGTTGTCCTTGGTTTTGCACAGGAGCAGTCCGATGGTGGGCTTGTCGTCAGCGTGGCGTAGCAGATCGTCGACAGCGGCCATGTACATGCCGAGCTGCCCGAGGTACCTGGGGTCGAAGTCGCCGACCTTGAGCTCGACCACAACGAAGCAGCGCAGCCTCAAGTGGTAGAAGAGCAGGTCTGCGTAGAAGTCGGCGTCTCCGATCTCGAGGTGGACCTGGCGCCCGACGAAGGCGAAACCCTGTCCGAGTTCGAGTAGGAACTTCTCGACGTGGTCGGTCAGTGCGAGTTCGAGGTCGTGTTCGCGGCGTAGGTCTGCGATGCCGACGAAGTCGAAAAGGTAGGGGTCGCGGGTCGCCCGTTGGGCGAGATCGGAGTCGGCCGGCGGCAGCGTGCTGGCGAAGTTGGTGATTGCTTGGCCAGCGCGGAGGTGGAGCTGTCCGTCGATGTGGTGGACCAGGATGTCCCGGCTCCAACCCTGCTCGATCGCCGCGCGGGCGTACCATAACCGCAGGTCGCGGCTGTTCAGCTTCTCCAGCAGTGCTATCTGATGGCGCCACGGCAATGTTGCAACGCCGCGTTGCACAATCGCCCAGTCCGGCCATGCCTCGGCGAACGTGCGCATGTACCTGAGGTTTCGGGGCGAAAATCCCTTCGCGTCAGGGAACCGCTCGCGCAGATCGGCGGCCAGTCGGTCCACGACTCGGGCACCCCAGCCTTCGAACTCCATGCGGGCCACGATCTCTCTACCAATGCGCCAATACGTGGCGACCAACTCCTGATTGGCGGCGATGACCGCTCGTTGCCGTCCTGCGTCGACGTGGTCGGCGACGGCGTCGAGCATCTCGGGATACCAATCCGGCACAGCGGCCGCGGTGGATGCCAGGGGAAATCGTGGGCCCGATGCGCCGGCCTTCTGCTCATTGCTCATGGCGTCCACTTTCTGCGCAGGGACCGACAACCCAGCGTGGACCGCGCCACTTCTGCGGCCCGCCGTCAGGCGGCCTGTCGCACCTCGCAAGACTGCGTGAGAAACGGAAGACAACTGCGATTGATCGGTCAGAGCGCATCGCTGCCCAATGCCTCAGCGTCATTGACGCGGACCTTGCCGGACATCAGTAGCTGGAGGAGTTCATCGCGAGTGCGCGCAAGCGCGACGGATTCTTCGGTGACCGCTCTGGTCACGGCGGCGAATCGCACCGCAATCGCGTCGAACTCGCCAACGTTCGATGGCACCTGAAGCACTAACGTCTTAAGGTTTCCCATGCTGATCTTGGGTTGAACAGCACCTGTGACGAGATGCGCGACGTTTGACCGGATTATGGATTGTCGAAGTGTTTCGGTCGCGACTCCGTTGCCTTTCAGCACATGTGCGTGATTGTTGACCCACGACGGTCCCCAAATGTATTGCACGATCGGGTGCCCCTGGTCGTCAATAACTGAACCATCTTCGCCCACCAGCACCAACGGTTCGTCGAATATGGCTTCGTCGACGAAATCCAATCGACCAGCAGCGCCGTAGTAGGGAACAGCGCCCTTCCGTTCTTCGCGCTGGCGAGATGATAACGGAATGCGCTCTCGGTTCCGAAAGATCGCAAGCTCGCCAAGATCGACTTCCTGACTACCTCTGGACAGGAACGATGCATACTCAGCCGCAACGAGCGACTCGGTTAATCTGAGGAGGTGGTCGTTAGCAGCAATCTTGTCATCGAGGGCATTGAGGACCTCTGCAATGGCGCCTTGCTCGCGCACATCCTCATGCACAAAGAATCGCAGACGACCGAAGTCGCCCTTCTTGAAGTGTGGAATCATAGTGCCCACGTGCATATTTTCGATTCTTGACTGAACGTCCGCTGCGCGGATCCGATAGTACAGATACCGCGAGTTGCAGGTCTCCGGTTTGGCGCGGAGCGCCACCATATCCTGTGCGATACAGAACGGAACTGGGTCTGGGACAACAGCGACCCGCCCCGGCGTCCCCTTGCACACGAACAGAACATCATTCGGTTCTGGATGGGCTCTAAACCAATTCGAGTACGTCTCTTCATCGACGAACCTGACGTTCTCGAACACTGGTTCGCGATAGCCACTTTTCACACAATTAGTTGCAATTAGAGGCATACCAGTCTCAGCTGTCGGACACGTCCGACCACGATTGTCGACTATGAAGCCGACCAGATCCAGCAAGCTGCGCTCCACCAGTGTGCTCACGAGAGCCGCTCCAGCTGCTGCCGCACAACCTGTTCCAACCGCGCCGACTCATCGAATGCCTCCAATAGTTGCTTCTTCAGCCGGGCGATCTTGTCGTCAATGGGCTCGCCGTCGTCCTCGACCTCGGCCGCCCCGACATACCGCCCCGGTGTCAGCGCATAATCTGCGGCCTTGATCTCCGCTAGCGTCGCCGACCTGCAGAAGCCTGGAACATCCTCGTATTCCACACCTTTGGCGGCCGCTGACTTCGATCCCCGCCAGGCGTGGTAGGTGTCGCCAATCCGCACGATCTCCTCGTTGGTGAGCGCCCGCTCGGCGCGATCAACCATGTAGCCCAGTTCGCGGGCGTCGATAAAGAGCACCTGCCCGGTCCTATCCATCGAGCCCTGATTGCCTGCGGCCTTGTCCTTCGCGAAGAACCACAGGCACACGGGGATTCCGGTGCTGCGGAACAGCTGGGTGGGCAGCGCGATCATGCAGGACACCAGATCGGCTTCGACGATCTGGGCACGAATATCGCCTTCTCCGTTCGAGTTTGACGACATCGACCCATTGGCCATCACAACACCGGCTTTACCGCCGGGCGCGAGCTTGGACAGGATGTGTTGGATCCACGCGTAGTTCGCGTTGTTGGCCGGCGGCACACCGAATCGCCAGCGCGGGTCTTCCTCGTTACGGGTCCAATCCTTGATGTTGAACGGCGGATTGGCCATCACGTAGTCCATCTGGACATCGGCATGCTGGTCGCGAGCGAAGGTGTCCCCCCACCGCGCACCCAGCCCCTTGTTGTCGATGCCGTGGATGGCGAGGTTCATCTTGGCCATCCGCCACGTCTCCTCGATGCTCTCCTGGCCATAGATCGCAACGTCTTTCGCGTCACCGTCGTGTTCGGCGATGAATTTCTCGGTCTGCACGAACATGCCGCCCGAACCGCAGCACGGGTCATACACCCGACCTTTGGACGGTTCGAGCACCTCGACGATCACCTTGACCACGCTGGGCGGAGTGAAGAACTCGCCACCCCGTTTACCCTCCGCGCGAGCGAAGTTGCCGAGGAAGTACTCGTAGACCTCGCCCATCAGGTCGCGGGCCCTGTGCTCACCCTGACGACTGAACCGCGCACTGTTGAACAGGTCGATCAATTCCCCGAGCCGCCGCTGATCGATGTTGTCGCGGTTGTACAACCGCGGCAGCGTGCCCTGCAGCGTGGGGTTGGCGGTCATGACGGCGTCCATCGCCTCGTCGATGAGTTGGCCGACGTTCTTGGCGGCCTCGCTGCCCGCGGCCTGCTTACCCTTGGCGTTTTCGGCCAGGAACACCCACCGTGCGATCGGTGGCACCACGAACACGTTGTACCCGTGGTACTCCTCGGGATCGTCGATCAATTCTTCGATCTGAGTCTCGTCCATGCCTTCGGCGGCAAGCTCCGCGCGGATTGCTTCGCGCCGCTCGTCGAACGCATCGGAGACGTATTTGAGGAACACCAAACCCAGGATCACGTCCTTGTACTGGTTTGCCGACAGCGAGCCGCGCAGTTTGTCGGCGGCCTTCCAGAGCGTGTCCTTGAGCTCCTTCATGGTTGACGGCGCCTGCGGTTCTTGCTTCTTACGGGGCGGCATCGCTATCCGTCCTTTCCTGTTCCGACCGCCGCGGCGACGCCGGGCGTGGTGGCTGTGGCCCCGAGCGCCAGAGCGCCGGCGGCGACTCCATCGATCAAGGCAGACTTCAATTCTCGGGCCGCTTCGACCCGGCGGCGGGCTTCCTGTTCGTAAACACCGGCGTCACGCAGTGCCGTTTCCAGCAGCTCGGCTTCCTCACGACCGAGGACCGGGACGCTCCAGGTCTCCCAATCGGTTCCCGGCGATACCCGTTCGTTGATGACGGTGGCCAAGAGATGGGGACCGATCAGGGCGGCCGCCGAGATGCGGAGGATCCGCGCCGGGCACGCGACCATCGCCCCACCCTCCGAATCCACCCAGGCCCGCGGCTGCGGCTTCTCGATGAACACCACATCACCGGGCTCGGTCCGCGCCGCGCGGGGATACTTGAGCTCGGCGTCGAACGGATCCAGTGTCAGCGCCCCGACCAGTTCGACGGGCAGCACCCGAACGGAACCGTCTGGTGCCCCGTCGGCGGGGTCGATCCGTCGGCCGCGTTGGATGATCAGCTGCTTGTGAAGGTGCAACTCGCCGAGAGATCGGTGCTGCAGCTTGATGTTGGCCGGTGATGATTCCACCAGCACGTCGAAAGGTTGGAGGGGCGTGGTGGTGACCAACGTCGCACGGTGCACGCTTTCCAGATGGTCAGCAGCACGGCTGCCGCCGAGCTTCACCGCGCGTACGCCCCGCGGCACCACCGGCCCTCGGGCAAGCGTGGCCGCCAACGCCAGCCCGCGCGCATACCGGTAGGCACGTCCCTCCGTCTGCGCAAGGGCCCCTGCGATATCAGCGGCAAGGTCGGTGAACTCGATGACGCCATCGGCGCCGAGGTCGGCAACCGACACCACCTCGGCATTCGCACCGCCCACGCAGATCCACACCGCCAGCGCCTGCCGGTGCGCCTCGCGCCACAGACCACGCGGAAGACGCAGCGCCGCCACCAGATTGCCGACACGCAGCACGTCCGCGCGACGTGCCTGCAGCGGCCCGGCTAGATCATCGGCCAGTGATGCCGCCGTTCCGATCACGATGGCGATGCTGCCGGGCGCGAGTCCGAGGACGATGTCATCGAGTCGATCGAGCGATGCCGCAACCTCCAGGCTGATCAGCGACGACATCGATACCTGTTGCGCAGCAGTACGTTCACGCACATGGATACCGCGGATCAGAGCGCGGCGCCGCAGAGCTCGGCTGTCCGTCGTGATGTCGAGGCCGCACACCTGGGCGACATCGAGCGCGACGGCGGCATCGTCAGCGGACAACACCACATCCTCATGTTCAAGATGGACGATGGCCGCCTCCACGATTGACCGCAACAGCGCGACGGCGTCCGGCGTCAGGTCACGCAGCGCCATCTCACGCTTGAGGCGTCCGTTCTCGAGTCGATCCAACGCATCACCGGGCCCATGGGATGCGGCGATCAAATCGTCCACATACTCAAGCGCGGCCGGTGTCGGTGTCATCTGCCGGCACTCCGCCGCAATCACCGTGTCGTCGGGGTCGAACTCCTCCGCCGCGCGAACCCGCTCGTCCGCCGTTGTCTGGGCGAGCTCCAGGCCCGTGAGAACGTACCAGCACACCAACGTGACGATGTCCTCAAGCTCGCTACCGTCGGGCACTGCGACGGCCGGTGCGTCGTACTGGTGCTCAGGGTTATTTCCGCGGCCGGTCCTGGCCAGCCAGTCGACCACCTCGTCGCGGTCGAACCGCGCTATGCCGGCCACCTTCTCGACGGGGTCGGGAAACGGCAGTAACACGCCGCGGACATACCGACGCTTTCGCCACATGCTGACGACCGGACGCTGTACGTTGGCGAGGTCGGCGACATCCTGCAACGTCATCGTGCGCAAAGCCGACACCTCCCCTCGCCAGAATCAAACTAAGCTGCGGCGTATTGACATCGCAACAGTAGTTTCCGATAAGCCCCCTTATCAGTGTTTGACGTTGATCCGATGATGTGGACCACAGCATCCTCGGGATCACCCGCACCGAGCGGTCGACACGAGAGGAACTGCCATGAGCGACACCCAGCGAGCCCATCTGCACGACGACAACACCGCCGTCGTCATCGAGAACCTGTCCGTCCGAGACAAGGACGTCGTTCGCGAAGCCCAGCGTTGGACCACGGGAGAGCGCAGCGACATCGTCGACGACCCGACGGTCCTCGCCTGCGCCGACCTCACCCAGTTCGTCACCGAAGCCGTCAAGATCGGCGCACACGCGCTGTCAGCAACCGGCCAATCCCAGGATTCGAGGGCCCTTGAGCGGATGCTGAAGGAGGTCGGCGAGAAGGCGTCCGACGCGACATCTAAAGCGGCCGAGCTCACCGAACGCACCGTGAAGGACGCAACCGCCACAGTGACCAAGGCCGCGGCGGACGCCAAGAAGGCCATCGTCGAAGCGGACGAGACCAGCCGCAAGGAGTTCACCAGGTCGGTGGCTGCGGCCAAGACCGAACTCAACGACGCGGTGCGACGGATCTTCGCCGGCGAGAACCCCGAACTCCTGGAACGACTGCAGCCATTGCTCGACAAGTTCGGCACCGATCTCGACGCCAAGAGCAAGGCCAGCATCAGCGAAGTCCTCGCCAAGGCCGTCAAGCAATTCGACCCCAGCGATCCCACGTCGCCCATGGCCAAGCACTCCGCGAGCCTGGAAGCACGTCAGCAACTGTTGACCGAACAGATCGGCAAGAACCACGACGTCATCGCCAAGAAAGTCGATGACCTCGCCACCGCTCTGAAGGTCCAGGACGCACGCACCAAGCTGAGCAAGGTCACCCCGATCAAGGGTGACACGTTCGAAAACCAGGTCAACGTCGTCCTGGCGGCGGTGGCGGCCGGCCTCGGCGACGAATACACCGACACGCGTGCAAGCGTCGGCCACTTGTCACGGTCGAAGAAGGGCGACGGGCTTCTGACCGTCGACGGTGGTATCGCGCGCGTGGTCATCGAAATGACGGACTCGGCCCGCGGGGGTTGGGCCGAGTACCTGGACGAGGCCGAGCGCAACCGGCATGCCGGCGCCGCGCTCGGCCTCGTCCGAACCCCCGAGCAGAACGGTGGTCAATCCATCCGGGTCCTCGGCTCGCGACGCATCGTGCTGGCGTTTGATCCGACCACCGACGATCCCGATCTTGTCCGCACCGCCATCATGCTGCTACGCACCGCAGCACTAGCGTCGGCCACCCGCCGTGGCGCCGAACAGTTGGCGACCGCTGAGGAGAAGATCACGGCTGCTGTCGCGCAGCTGGATCGCGTCGATGACATCAAGAAGGCCGCCGGCGCCATCCACAAGAACGCCGACAAGATCGAGAACGGATGCACAGCAGCGACTTCTGCGATCAATCGGTTGCTCAACGACGCACTTGCCGCCTTGGCCGAAGCCCACCCGGAGGATGGCAGCGCCTCCTCGGACGCCGTGGCCTGACCATCCGCACGTCCCAACGAAACGAAGAGAAGCCCGTGAACCGAATCGCACTGTGCGTCATCCCCATCGCTCCCCTGGCCATCGCAGCGCTGTCCGGCTGTGTCGCGCAGGATCAGACCAAGGCCCGACCGAACACCCCCGCTGCGGCGTGGTCAGAGGCGACGACGACGCCCAGTCCGATGGTCTCGCCACCGACGGCCGCCGATTTCGAAGTCGGGGTGATCGTCACCGAGCAGAAGTGCTTCGGCTCAGCCGGCTGCAACTACCGGTACACCATAAATCCGCAGTACGTCAGCGCGAAGCCGCTGCCGGACAAGACCACCGTCGTCTTCACCGTCACTGGTGGCGACCAGGACCAAGTCGGCAACTTCACCATCGACCAGGACGGCACTGCCACGTTCGACCGCGAGACGTCGATCTCCGGACAGGAGAACGCCAACTTCCGGGCCACGGTAACGCAGGTGATCCCGGGACGGTGACACTTCGACATTCGCTAATCAGCAAACTTGTGTCACTGGCCGCCGCTAACCTTCCCCTCGGATCTGACCGAATCCGCCTCACCTACAAAGGGAGCATTGCCTGTGTCCAGCCGTCGACGTCAAGCCGATCTGCCGTTGATCGTGGCCGGCAACGACACGCGCGACGACACCGACAAACCGGCGGACCGCAAGTCAACCGAGGAGTGGCGTGTGGTTGCACTCAACATCCTGCACGGTGGCGGCAGCCGCGTGGATGCACTCGCCCGCAGGCTCTTGAGCTACGACGCCGACGTCCTTGTGCTGACCGAGTTCCGTCCGACCGGGACCGGCAAGATCCTCATCGACCGATTGGAAGCGAGTGGCTACGAAGTCTCATATCCTGCGCCGGTCATACAAAATTCGGTGCTCGTCGCTGCGCGCGCGGGCATCAACCGCGCGTGGGCCTTCAGCGACGAACTTGAGGCTCGCCGGCTGTGGTGCGTCGACGTCGACGGCCTCGTCGTCTGCGGTGTCGGCATGCCCAACAAGTACGCGAAGCTTCCCTACTGGGAGGCGCTGGTCGATAGCGGACGCTCCGGCTGGGTCGACCTGTTCGTCGGCGACTTCAACACCGGTGACAACAACCTGGACAAAGATCCTCGTGGGGCCAGGTTTGTGGCGGCTGAGATGCCCGGGCGACTCGTCGAAACCGGTTATGTGGATTTGTGGCGATCAGCCCATGCCGGGGTCCGCGAGTACTCATGGTTCAGCAATACCGGCAACGGATTCCGTATCGATCATGCATTCGCCACTCCAAAGTTGGCCCGCACCGTGACGGGTTGCGAATTCGACCACGCACCCCGAGTCGAGCAGGAGACTGATCACTCTGCGCTGATCGTCTCTTTCACCCGCGCCCCCACTGGTAACGCCGCCCTCACCCCCCGCCTCCTCGAAGAGATCACGCGATGTCTCGACGCGAGTCCGATGCGACACGGCGTCGTCTTCCGCGGGATGCGCGCTGGCCTGACCGCTGAGCAGATGGCCTCTGAGTCCGGCAAGAGCGTCGCACACATCAAGAAGTTCATGCGCAGCGTCGATTTGTTGCTCACCGGACAGCTACCTGGCCCCGGGCCGACACGGATGGCGCTGACGAATTCCTATGTCTATCGCGAGCTGAAGAACTTCTCGATCTCCACCGAGCTGAGCCATTACGTTGACCTGCGACTTCGGGAACTGCAGGGTCTCAACTCGGATATTGACATCAAAGAGCCGTTGAAACGGAGAAGCTTGCCACGAGCAACTTCGGCACGCTGTAAAGTTGCCCCACCTGAAGCGCTGAAGTAGCGCTACGGATTGGCGGCGATGAAGTCGACGACGACGGTCGCCAGTTCGCGGCCCTTGTCCTCCTGCAGGAAATGCCCGCCGCCGGCAATGGTCACCTCCGGCTGCCCCTGGGCGCCCGGGATCAATGTGCGCAGCGGCTCATCGGCCCCGCGGGTGATCGGATCAGAATCCGAGAACGCACACAGGAACGGCTTGTCGAACGTGCGGAGCACCTCCCATGCCGCCCGGTTGGCCGGCGCGGCGGGGTCGTCGGGGCTGGTGGGCACCAGCGTCGGGAACTGCCGCGCGCCGGCCTTGTACGAATCGTCCGGGAATGGTGCGTCGTAGGCGGCGATAACCTCTGGGGAAAGCGTCGACACGCACCCGCCGTCGACGATCTTGCCGACCGGGAAATGGGGGGTCTCCTGACTGAACCGCTGCCACGCCAGGAAGGCTTCACCGGGGTGCTGATCGCCGGTGGGCAGCGTGGTGTTGGCCGCGACCACCCGGGCGAACCGGTCCGGATGCTCACCGACCAGGCGCAGCCCGATCAGCCCGCCCCAGTCCTGGCACACGAGCGTGATCCCGGCCAGGCCGATCGCGTCGATCGCGCCCCACGTCCAGTCCACGTGCGCCTGGTAGGTGTAATCCTCGCGGCGGGCCGGCTTGTCGCTGCGGCCGAACCCGACCAGGTCGATCGCGACCGCCCGCAGCCCCGCTTCGACCAGGACGGGGATCATCCGCCGGTACAGATAGCTCCACGACGGCTCCCCGTGCAGCAGCAGCACCACCGGGCCGTCGGCCGGACCTTCGTCGAGGTAGTGCACCCGTAGCCCGCCGACGTCGACGTAGTGCGGGGCGAACGGGAAGTCGGGCAGGTCGGCGAAGCGCTCATCGGGGGTGCGGAGAACATCCATTGGCTCAGCTTGCCAAGGCCGCGCGCAATTCGGTCGCCAAATCGCCGCGCTCACCTACGACCACGTCGCCCAGGCCGAGCCACTCTGCCATGGTCTGCAATTCGGCGGCCAACCCGCGCGCGACGTGCGCGCCGTCCCGACCGTCCTCGGTGAACGCGCCGAGTACGGCGAGCGCGCCGTTCACCCGGTCGGCCTTGAGGTCGACGCGTCCCGCGAGATCACCGTCGAGCAGAAAAGGCCACACGTAGTAGCCGAACTGCCGCTTATGGGCCGGGGTGTAGATCTCGATGCGGTAATGGAAATCGAAGAGACGCTCCACCCGCGGCCGGAAGAAGATCAGCGGGTCGAACGGGCACAACAGCGCAGTGCCGCGGTCCCGGCGCGGGACGCTCTGCCCGGTGCGCAGATAGGCCGGGGCCGACCATCCCTCGACGTCGACCTTCTCGATCTCGCCGGCGGCGACCAGTTCGGCTATGGCGGGCTTGACCTGCCGGGCATTGAGCCGGAAGTAGTCGCGCAGATCGGCTTCGCTCGCGACGCCGAGCGAGGTGGCCGCGCGCAGGACCAACTCGCGCACCGCCTCGGCCTCGTCGACCTCACGCCCGACCACCTCGGCGGGCAGCACGCGCTCGGTCAGGTCGTAGTGCCGCGCGAACCCGAGCCGGGTGGCCGTGGTCAGCACGCCGGCCGACCACAGCGCCTCGGCGACCCACTTCGTATCGCTGCGATCCCACCAGGGCCCTTTGCGGCCACGGGGCTCAGATGCCAGGTAAGCCTCGATCTGACCTGCGGTCGAGGGACCGAGCGTGGCGACCGCTTCAACGATGTCGTCGGCGAGTGCGGCGTTCTTCTTCACGATCTCGACGCCCCACCGGCCGTGCCGGTACTCCCGCATCCGCCACCGCATCAACGGCCAGTCATCGACGGCCATCAACGCGGCTTCGTGCGCCCAGTATTCGACCAGCAACCGCGGTGAGCGCGCCGAATGGCTCCATGCGGCACGGTCCAGCAGATCGCGGTCGTAAGGACCGAGACGGCTGAACACCGGCGCGTAGTGCGCCCGCACCGCTACCGACACCGAGTCCAGCTGCAGCACCTGCAGCCGGGAGATCAGCCGCTTCAGATGCGCGCGTGTGACCGGCCCCGTCGGCTTCGGCTCGTGAAACCCCTGGGCCGCGACGGCGATCCGGCGGGCCTGTAGGGCGGTCAACGTCGCGCTACGAAGAGAGGACGCCATCGGGTTATCGTGGCCTACCGCACCGACAACTCGGTCCGCGGCGTCTGGCGCAGTTGCGGCCCGTAGCGAGGCCCGACGGCAGATCTCACGCCGCGCGAGCGTTCAGCGCCGTACGTAGGTGTAGAACCGGTAGCGCAGCCCTGACGAGCTCTCGCGCCAGTCCTGCTCGGTACCGACCCACGCCTCGTCGAGCACCGGCGCCAGCGCGTCGTCGTCCTCTCTGCGCAGATCGATGTCCACCTCGGTGACCTCGCACCGCGTCGCCGACGGCAACGCCAGCCCGTAGATCTGCGAGCCACCGATCACCCATGCGTCGTCCAGCGGGGCGTCCTCCAGGGAGGTCACCACCTCTGCGCCGTCGGCCGTGTAGTCAGCCTGCCGGGAGACCACGACATTCCGGCGGCCGGGCAGCGGCCGGAACCGCTGCGGCAGCGACTCCCACGTCAACCGGCCCATGATCACGGTGCGGCCCATGGTGAGCTCCTTGAACCGGACCATGTCCTCCGGCACACGCCACGGGATCCCGTTGCCGCGTCCGATGACTCCGGAACTGGACTGCGCCCAGATCAGGTTCAGATCCCACATACTCATGATTCGGACCTGCAAGCAGTCCTCAACATCTTCGATTCGGACCTGCAAGCAGTCCTCAACATCTTCGATTCGGACCTGCAAGCAGTCCTCAACATCTTCGATTCGGACCTGCAAGCAGTCCTCAACATCTTCGATTCGGACCTGCAAGCAGTCCTCATACAGCCACCGGGGCCTTGATCGCCGGATGCGGGTCATAGTTTCTGATGACGACGTCCTCATAGGTGTAGTCGAAGATCGAATCCCGCGGCGCGAGAACGAGTTCCGGGTAAGGCCGCGGATCACGGGAGAGTTGCTCGATGACCTGGTCGACGTGGTTGTCGTAGATGTGGCAGTCACCGCCGGTCCAGATGAACTCCCCCACGCCCAGGCCCGCCTGCGCGGCCATCATGTGGGTCAGCAGCGCATAGCTGGCGATATTGAACGGCACGCCGAGGAACAGGTCGGCGCTGCGCTGGTACAACTGGCAACTCAGCTTGCCGTCGGCGACGTAGAACTGGAAGAACGCATGACACGGCGGCAGCGCCATCTGTGGGATCTCGCCGACGTTCCAGGCCGAGACGATGTTGCGGCGCGAGTCGGGATCGCGCTTGAGCAGGTCCAGCGCCGCGCTGATCTGGTCGATGTGCTCACCGGACGGGGTCGGCCAGGACCGCCACTGCACCCCGTAGACCGGACCCAAATCGCCTGTCGGAGAAGCCCATTCATCCCAGATTGTGACACCGTGGTCCTGCAGCCACCGGACGTTCGAGTCGCCGCGCAGAAACCACAGCAGTTCATAGACGATGGACTTGGTGTGCACCTTCTTGGTGGTGATCAGCGGGAACCCGGCGTTCAGGTCGTACCGCATCTGATGACCGAACAGGCTGCGGGTGCCGGTTCCGGTGCGGTCGGATTTGGTGATGCCGGTATCGAGCACCAGACGCAACAAGTCCTCGTAGGGCGTGGGGATCGGCACGCGCCAAGCTTACGTCGCCCGAACAGAGGCGAGCAGTTCGACGCGGCCCAGCGCGTTCCTCATCCGATCCACTGTTTCCGGGGCGAGTAGTGCGGATTGCTGTAATCATCGAATCGTGACGTTTCCGCGGGATACCGGGGATATCCCACGACCAACCGAATTGGCCGCCGTCGCCGACTTCTTCCAGGCTGTGGCCGAGCAACCTGCCGCACTTCTGATCGAGGGTGAAGCCGGCATCGGCAAGAGCACCGTCTGGCTGTCCGCGCTCGAGCGGGCCCACTCGTGCGGAATGCGCGTACTCCGTGCACGTTCGGCCGCCGCTGAATCGGTACTGGCCTATGCGGCGCTGGCCGACCTGATCCGGGGCGTCGACCCCCCGGTGTTGGCGAATCTGCCGGAGCCCCAGCGACGAGCGCTGGACCGGGTGATGCTGCGGGCGGGCGTCGAGGACGTCGCCACCGACCCACTCGCCGTGGCGGCAGGTTTCTTGTCGGTCATCGACATCCTGACAGCGGAGTCGCCCGTGCTCATCGCGATCGATGACCTCCAGTGGCTGGACACCTCGAGCGCAAGCGCCCTCGCATTCGCCTGCGCCCGCCTCACCGGTCAGGTGGGATTGCTCGGCACGGTACGCACCCCCACAGACGGCGACCGCGCCCCGCCGCTGCCCCAGATGCCACGGCCGGACCGCACCCGGCGAATACGAGTGCAGCCCTTGTCGGTCGGTGCGCTCCATGCGGTTCTGCACGAACGGCTGGGGCGGACGTACTCGCGACGGACAATGGTGCGGATACACGAGGTCTCCGCCGGTAACCCGCTCTATGCCCTCGAGTTGGCCCGCTCGATCGGGGATGCGGCCACGCTCGCCGATCAGCCGCTGCCTCCCACCCTGGCGGACGTGGTGCGAACCCGCCTCGGCGCCTTGGACGCCGAGCTGCAGGACGTGCTGCTGGCCGCCGCCTGCGCCGCAAGCCCGACCGTCGAACTCGTCGCTCGTACGTCCCGCAGAGGCATCGACAGGACCGTGGAACTACTGGAAGTGGCCGAGAACAAAGGAGTCATCGGGATCGAGGGCAACGGTGTGCGTTTCACCCACCCCCTGCTGGCTTGGGGGATCTACACCTCGGCCGCCCCGGCGAAGCGCCGGGAGACCCACCGGCGACTCGCCGACGCCATCGAGGAACCAGAGTTGCGGGCCCGGCACCTGGCTCTCGGCTCCACCCATGGTGACCCCCGCACCCTTCGGTCGCTGGACGCGGCAGCCGAGTCAGCACGAAGCCGCGGAGCACCGGTGGCGGCAGCCGAACTCACCGATCTGGCCATCGGACTGGGCGGAGACACACCGCAGCGACGAATCCTGTCGGCTCAACACCATTTCCATGCCGGCGAGCCCGCGCGTGCGCGTGCCGAGCTGGAAGCGACGATCGCTCAGCTGCCGCCTGGAGTGCTGCGCGCCGAGGCGACAAGTCTGCTCGGCTACATCCGATTGCTCGACGACAGTTTCCCGGAGGCCGTCGAACTCCTTGAGGGGGCGATACCCGACGCCGCCGGCCATCCCCCGGTCGTGGTGCCGGTGCTGGTCGCCCTGTCTTTCGCACTGTTCAACACGGGCCGCCTGGACGATGCGATACGGCGCGCCGAGGAGTCGGTGACCAGTGCCGAAAATCTGGGGCGCCCCGACTTGCTGAGTCAAGCACTGAGCATGCGGGCCATGATGGCCTTCTTGCGGGGCGACGGCGCCGATGAAGCGGGTCTGCGACGAGCGGTGGAAATGGAGGACCCTCAGGCCAACATCCCGAGCGCGTTCCGGCCCAGAGCGCACCAGGCTGTCATCCGCGCGTGGGTGGGCGAGCTCGATGAGGCTCACGCCGATATGCGCTCACTGCGAAGGCAGTGCATCGAACGCGGTGAGGACGGCGAGCTGATGTTCGTCGCGTTCCACAGCGCGATGACCGAGATATGGCGAGGGAACTTCGCCGACGCCACATTGATCGTCGAAGACACCGTCTTGCTCGCCCAGCAGCTCGGGGGGGACCTGCCGATGTCGGTGACACTCACCGCCCGGGCGCTACTCGGGGCTTACACGGGCCGGGCCGACGACGCGCGCAAGGATGTCACTTCGGCGCTGGCAGCAAGCCAACGCTGTGGGTCGGCACTGCTCGGCGAGTGGCCGAGGACAGCGCTGGGGTTCCTCGAGGTGTCACTCGGCGACCATCAAGCCGCCCTCGACACCCTCGAACCTCTGCTGCCGAAGCTTCGCGCTGCACCGAACGCGACCGAGATCATCACGGCGTCGTTCGTCGCTGATGCCGTCGAGGCGATGGTCGCCCTGGATCGTTGTTCTTCGGCGCTTCCCCTCGTGGAAGCGCTCGAACTCAACGGCCGCCGTCTCGGCCGCGCCTGGATGCTTGCTGTGGGGGCGCGGGGCCGGGCGATGGTGTCGGCCGCCTGCGGCGACGTCGACGCGGCGGTGGTGGCCGCCCACCACGCGATGTCGCGACACGAGCATCTGCCGATGCCGTTCGAGCGAGCACGCACGCAGCTCCTCCTCGGCCAGCTTCAACGTCGACAGCGCCACAAAGAGGACGCGGCGGCAACACTGCAGGACGCGCTGAAGACTTTCGAGCAACTCGGTACCCCGTTGTGGGCCAACCGGGCACGCGCTGAGTTGGGCCGCGCGAATGTCGGCCCACACCGCGACGCCGTGCTCACGCCATCCGAACGGCGGGTGGCCGAACTCGCCGCGTCGGGGTTGACGAACCGCGGCATTGCGGCCGCCATGTTCATCAGCCCAAAAACCGTGGAAGCCAACTTGTCCCGCATCTACGCCAAGCTCGGCATCCACTCGCGGGCCGAACTCGGGCGGCACATGAGCCGACCCGGCGTATAGGGACAATCGCCCTCCACATCGGAAAAGCATAGGGAAACACCCGATTAATCCGCCCCCTGTTCGGGCCTACGCTCCGCGTAGCCGGCTCGGGTGTCTCGCCGAACTGATCCCTGGCCGGTTCAACAAACGCCGGCGATGTCGACCACTGATGGAGAAGTCATGAGCAAACAGATACCCAAGCTATGGGCCATGTTGGCCGCCGCGGCCGTCGTCTTCGGGCTTGTGTGGGTGGCGCCGGCGGCGGTGCCCACTCTGGCCCCGAGCATGACGCCCGTGGCGAATGCCGACGTGCTGCCCAATGGCTATGACGTGAACTGTACGAAATCCAACGACGGCCAGGTGGTGTGCACCATTGCGGGCTGCCCGCGAGTACACGAGGATCTCGCCGGGGACGTCGTGCACACCAAGATCAATGGCGGGCCACAAGCCGAGCTGGACAAGGCGTGCGGCAACGTCACAACCCAGGTCGTCAACACGTCCTCAGGTTTTAATCTGGCGATCCAAGGCTGTCGCAAGAGTACGTTCGGCAGCGATGATTGTGGTGCCTGGTCGGACTACAGGTACACGCCTCCCGCGCCGCCCGCACCTCAAGTTGTTCAGTGCCCGCCTGGGTCGAAGAGCGCCACCGTTCCAGTCGGGCAACAGTGCCAGTTGGCCGACGTGCAGTGCCCGCCTGGCTCGAAGTCCCCGACCGTTCCAGCGGGCCAGACGTGTGCCTTGGCACAGAAGAACTGCCCGCCGGGATCGTTGTCGGCGACCGTTCCGGGTGACCAGCAGTGCGCAGCTCCGACGAATGCAGTGTCGATGAACGTGACTCGGGCCGGGCTCAACGCCAATGTCGCGGTCACCAACAAATCGGCACTGCCCGCCGAATGCGCCTACACCGCAACAAGAACGAGCGGATTGCTCGGGCCGGAAACAGTGAACAGGAACGTCAGCGTCGGCGCGAACAGCACCGGAAACATCACCGACCTGTTGTGGCCGCCACCTCTTGTCAGTTACCGCGCGACTGTGCGATGCACGGCCGACTATGACGGGAAACAGGTCACCATCGGCGAGTCCACCCAGAACGTGAGCGGATAGTCTCGACCGCTCACTGCAACAACGGAAGTGCCTGCCCTGCCTGGGCGACCAGGGGCCTGCGCAAGCCCCCGAGCCTCCAGGCAGGAAGGCACTCTCGTCGGGCAAGCGCAAGCCGCAGTGTTTCATCAGCTGGGTTGCGCCTGAGCCGTGCAACCAAGACGCACGCCCCCAGTAGACCTCGGGCCTCTCCCCCGCTGCCGCGAAGCGGACGCCCGCTCTGATGAGTCGTTTCCGAGTCGTAGGGAAACACCCGATTTACCCTGTCCGCCAACGCGATAGCTTCGATTTGATGAACATCTCCGTCCCGTGCTATCTCGTCGAGTGGTACCGATCGTCAGCCACCGCCGAGTCGCTCGAGGAGACAGCGGCCCGACTCAACGAGTGCGCGGCGTCGGTATCCGCGTTGGGACCGCCCGTGCATCTACTGTCCATGGTTGCCGTGCCCGGCGACGAAGTTCTGTTCGGTGTCTTCACGGCAGGATCGGCGAGCGCCGTCGCACAGACATGCGACCGGGCCGGCATACCGGCCCAGCGCGTCACCACCGCCACCGACCTGGATCTGTCACAGTGACCCCGGCCCGCGCGGTGTCACGCGCTATTCAGGAAGCTGCGGTCCGACCTTGCGCGCGAGTTCGACGGCCGCGTTGTCGGCCTGGTCAGCCGACATGCTGAGCACCGCGACCTGCACACTGTTGTTCCGCCCGGCCGCAGGAAACTCCACCTGGCCGTAGCCCAGGAACCGCATCCCGTCCGGACCCGGCCGGCCGACGTCGGGCATTCCGGGCTCTGGTGGGGGTAATGTGCCGTTGATCGCCGTACCGGGGTTGCCGATCTCCAGCGAAATCGACTCGTAATTCTCCGGGTTCTCCCACACGCATGCAGGTACCTCGGGGTTGTTCGAGGTCGACCTACCTTCCACGGTCACGCCGAGCAACGCCGAGATATCCTCTGCCGCAATCAGCGAACACGCGTCGATCGCAGATGCGTGTCCAGCGTCGGCGGCGACGGTTCTCGACGTGTCGCCGGCATTGGCGTCACCGCCGCTGGGGCCGCTCTGCGAACCGCACCCCGCCATGGTCAAACACAGGACAGCCGACACGAGGCGAGAAGTCGTCGTGAGATCTTTCATCCGAACCCCCTTGATCAGCAGTTGTCACGAATTGCGCACGCAGTCGTAGGTGAGCGGGATTTCGTCGCCCAATCCGACGACGTCGAACTGGTCGACGCCGATCGCGTCGAACGAGTGCGCGTCGATCCCGAGGTCGGCCCACTTCGCGGCGCTGGTTCGATCGTCGGCGAAGGTCAGCGGGATCTCTCCCCCGTCGGAGAGCAGCATGCCGAACGTCTTGAGTGCCCGCAGGATCACCTTCTCCCCTTCCGAGTAGTCCGATTCGTCGAAGCCGGACTTCAACCGAAACCGCACGCCGTAGGGAGGTGCGTCTGGATCGGCACTTGTCGGACCACCGGCATGGGTGGCTGGTCGGACGTAGACGGATTCCTTGATTCTGTCGTTCGGGAGTATGAACCGAAGCGCATGATCGACTGCGCCAGAGGCAACTTCGTCGGCGGTCGGGGTGAGAGCGGCGATCGGGAAGCCGGCGGCGTCAGCGCTCGTGCACTGGTCGCCGCGTAGGGTCGGCGGGTACTTCTTGTCGAGATCCCATACGAAAAAACCTTGCGCCGTGATGGTTTCACCTTCTGCAGTGGCTTGATAGGTCTCGTAGAGTCTCCGGCCGTCGCGGTCGGCGACGAGCAGATGACAGTCACCCTGCCCCGCGCTGTCGCCTGACGCGTCACACGTGAGATCCGGTGACCCTTCGATGTTGGCGTCCAGCGGAACCGGCATCTCGGCGGGAACGCTGTCGCATGCCGCACCGCCCCAGCAGTAGTCGTCGGTGCCGACCACCTGGCGGCGCGGCGTGTCGCCGTCGGCGAAAAAGACAGGGATGGAGAAATCGATCTGGAGAGCGTTGTCGCCGCCCCAGCCGCCCATGCTGCTCAGCGCCTGCACGATCGCGTCGCTGCGGTCGGATATTTCTGCTCCGGAGACGTCGGTGGTCCACGGTTGCGGACCGCTGAACAGGCCGTCGTATGACGCCGGCCGCGGGGCCGGACTCGCGGCGTATCCGCTCTGTGATTGACCGCCGCAGCCAGAGGATGCGACAACAACTGCGCACACGATCGTGAGGGTCTCGGTACGCAGTGTCCCCACCATGCTCACGCTCCGCTGCCTCAAATATCTCGCCGGTTGCTGAAGTGCCGACAGCGTGGTCTGCCCTCCGGGACGGGACGCTATATCGGGTATGTCCGCGATAAATCGGGTGTTTCCCTATGGTGGTCGGGGCACGCACAGCGTGCGTCGACCCGGCTGAGGTAGAACGGAACCCATGCCGAGGATCACCGATACGATCACCACCGCAGACGGCGCCTGCCCCGTCAGCCTGCACACGCCAGACTCCGACGGGCCGTGGCCCGGCATTGTCATGTATCCCGACGCCGGAGGCGCCCGACCGACCTTCCGCGCGATGGCGGACAGGTTGGCCGGCTACGGCTACGCCGTGCTCGTGCCCGACGTGTATTACCGCGACGGTGACTGGGCGCCGTTCACGATGGCGACGGTGTTCGAGGACGAGGCCGAGCGTCGTCGACTGTTCGGCATGATCTCCAAGATCACCCCCGAGATCATGACGTCCGACGCGATCGCGTTCTTCGACTACCTGGCGGCCCGGCCCGAGGTCCGGGGCGCGTCGTTCGGCACGACCGGGTACTGCATGGGCGGCCGCACGTCGCTGGTGGTGGCCGGGCGGGTCCCCGATCGGGTCGCGGCGGCGATGTCCTTCCACGGGGGCGGCCTGGCCACCGACGACACCAGCAGCCCGCATCTGCTCGCCGACAAGATCCGCGCCGCGGTCTACATCGGTGCGGCCCGCAGCGACCGGTCGTTCACCACCGCCGACGGTGAACGACTGGAGAAGGCGCTGACCGATGCCGGCGTCGAGCACACCATCGAGTGGTACTCGGCGTTTCACGGGTTCGCGGTGCCCGACAACGGGCCCTATGACGAGCCCGCCGCGCGCCGGCACTGGGACGCGATGCGTTCTTTCTTCAACAGTCACCTAGTCTGAGCTGCGTGTACGACCAGAGTTTCGGTGAATCGGCGTTCGGTGAGCAGGGCCGGCGGATAGACCCCGTGCTGGCCCGCAGTTGGTTGCTGGTCAACGGTGCGCAGTACGAGCGCTTCGACGCGGCCGCCCACTCCAGGGCCGACATCGTGGTCCTCGACATCGAGGACGCCGTCGCGCCGAAGGACAAGGCCGCGGCCCGGGCCAACGTGATGCGCTGGCTCGGTGAGGGCCACACCGACTGGGTCCGGGTGAACGGGTTCGGCACCGAGTGGTGGGCCGGTGATCTGGAGATGCTGGCGGGCAGCCCGGTGGGCGGGGTCATGCTGGCGATGGTGGAGTCGGTCGACCATGTCACCGAGACCGCCAAGCGCCTGCCCGGCGTGCCGATCGTCGCGCTCGTCGAGACCGCGCGCGGCCTGGAGCGAATCAACGAGATCGCCTCTGCTAAGGGCACCTTCCGCTTGGCGTTCGGTATCGGCGATTTCCGGCGCGACACCGGCTTCGGTGACAACCCGATGACGCTGGCCTACGCGCGGTCGCGCTTCACGATCGCTGCGAAAGCCGCTCATCTGGCGAGCGCGATCGACGGTCCCACCGTCGGGTCCAGCGCACAGAAGCTCAGCGAGGCCACTGCCGTGTCAGCGGAGTTCGGCATGACCGGCAAGATCTGCCTGACCCCCGAACAGTGCCTGACCGTCAACGAGGGGCTCTCCCCGTCGGCGGAGGAGATCGCCTGGGCGAAGGAGTTTCTCATCGAGTACGAGCGTGACGGCGGCGAGATCCGCAATGGCTCCGATCTTCCGCGCATCGCCCGCGCCAACAAGATCCTGGAGCTTGCGCGCGCATACGACATCGAACCGTCAGAGTTCAACGACGTCGACGAGCCCACTCACATCCCGGCCCCGTCGGACACCTACCACTACTGAGGCTGGGGTCCATCACTTTAGGCTAGGGGCGCCGCCTGCGCGCCAAGTAGGTCGTGACGGCCCGCAACGCGCCGCGCGCGGCGTAGATCCCGGCAAGCACCGTCAGGATGATCAGCACGACGAACATGACAAGCCAGTTCGTGCGGGAGTGCTCGACGTTCCACCAGACGATGGTGAACAGAATGGCGCAGATGAACACCACGATGTCGCGCCAGTTCCCCTGGTAGGAGGCCGCCAGTTCACGGAGCTCGCGGCTCTTGTCGGCGGCGGCGATCAGGCCGTCGATGCGCATGTCGATGATGCGCTGAAGTTCGGCGCGACGCTGCGCCTGGTCAGCCGGGAGTCGGTCCAAAAGATCCAGGTCCTTGGCGATCGCCGCGCGTGTTGGCCGTCGCTCAGGATGCAGACGATGGCGTCACTGTGGATGCAGACGTGATTTCGGGGGTCGGTCTGCATTGTGACGGGGTAATCGTCGCGGCGACGCGGTGGTCGTCATGGTGACGACTGTCGGCAGGCATGGTGATGACGCCCCCGGCGGCAGCGCGGGGACGTCGGAGGGTCAGCCGGGTGGCGCCAGAAGGCGGCCGCGGGTGTACATCCCGATCAGGGTCCACGGCGGCTCACCGAGGGCGTAGCGGCGGCGGTCCCAGTAGGCCGCTGCCGACAACAGCGACAGCGCGTGGTGCAACATGTTCCCTCGGTAGCGCAGCGCGGTGAACGTGTCGGGGTCCAGGGCGAGCAGCTGCTCGGTCCCGTCGCGTGCGAGACGGTCCAGGTGCTCTGGCGGTAGTCGGCGAAGCCAGCGGCGCACGGTGGACACCGGCCGCCCCATGGTCGCCGCGATACGCCGGTGTCCGAGTCCATTTGCTTTGTGCAGCAATGCTGTTCCAATCACTGCGGTGGTGTCGGCATGGCGTGGCTGCAGAGCGGCGGGCATCACGATATGCGTTGACGAGCAGGACCGGCATCGCGTGCGGCGGGGGCGCACCGTGATCGTGGTCCCGTCGTGATCGCGCACGGAGCGCCGCCTGCCGTAGCCCCAAGAAGTCAGCTGGCCGTCGCGGCACCGCGGGCAGCGGAGTTCGCCGGCGGCGAGCAGTTTCTCGGCCAGTTCGCCGGTGCGCGCGACGATCACCGCAGAGCCAGTCCATGATCCACCAGCCTTACCTATCACCCGGGAACCGGGATAGGGGTCAGTTCGTGTTGGGCGACCGCAGAATCGACGCGTCCGCCGTCACCGATTGTGACGATCTCGGGATTCGGCATCGCGCCGGAGCCGAAATGGACTCTGCGCGAGCAGACCAGCGCGGGGTCCGTTCGTGGGCACGCTGATGATGCAGACGACCGCCGTCCCCGACCCGGGATTTCGACAACTTCAATGACGATCACCCCCGCCGTGGTCGTCACACAGAGGGACGGTCAACAGCGCGCACGTCAGGCGGACGCAGGTTCCCCGCGGCCAGACCGAGCAGCGCACCACCTGCGATCGGTGCGCCGGCCAGGGCGATTTCGGCGATGCCGGGCATGAGACTCCTTCGTCAGACCATCAGTGTCGCGGCCACTGTCGCACCCAGATTCCAGCACGCTTCCAAGTCGCTTCTGGTCGGCTTGCCGGAGACGATCACAGTTTCGGCGGCTTTCTCCCACTTGAGCGCACCGGTGATCGCTGCGAGTGCCCGCTCAGCGCCCTCGGTGCCTTCGTTGCCGTGCAGATACATCCCGAACGGCCGGCCCTGCGCCGAATCCAGCAGGGGGTAATACGACTGGTCGAACGCGTGCTTGAGCGCGCCGCTCATGTAACCGAGGTTGGCCGGAGTGCCCAGCAAGTAGCCGTCGGCGGCCAGCATCTCGGCCGGTGAGACCGTCAGCGCTGCACGGCGCAGCACCTCGACACCCTCGATCTCGGGATCCGTCGCGCCGGCGAGCACCGCCTCGAACATCTCGTGGCAGTGGGGCGACGGGGTGTGGTGCACGATCAGCAGCGTCTTGCTCATCGGGCCGACTCCTCGAGCAGTACCGCCTTCTTCATCGTCTCCCGAGCGCGGCCGCGGTCACCGGCGTAGTCGTACGCGCGTGCCAGCCGGTACCAGCGGAGCCAGTTCTCGGGGTCGGCCTCCAGTTCGTCGCGCACCGCGCCGAACAACGCGTCGGCCGCATCGCGTTCGATACGGCCAGACGGCCTTCGCGGCAGGTCGCTGATGTCGAGCTCCATTCCCTGTTCGCGGGCAAGCCGCGCCAGTCTCTGATGTGCCAGACCGGCTTTCAGTGTCGCCACCATCGCCCAGATTCCGATGACGGGCAGGATCAGGATGGCCGCCCCGAGCCCGATCGGCGCCGGCTCCCCCGAGGAGATCAAGATCCACGCCGCCCGCCCGAGCAGGACGAAATACACGACGAGCGCGACGCACATGAAGCCGATCATCAGCTGTGTGCGCAGGGCGCGCGCCCCGTCACTCATGTCAGGTCGAGCAGGGATTCGATGCCGATCGTCAGACCCGGATGTTCCCGGATCTTGCGCACGGCCAACAGCACACCGGGTACGAAGGAGGTGCGGTCGATGCTGTCGTGACGGATGGTCAGCGTCTCTCCGAGCGTGCCGAACAGAACTTCCTGGTGTGCGACCAGGCCGGCGAGCCGCACGGAGTGCACGGGGACGCCGTCGACGTCCGCTCCCCTGGCGCCGTCGAGACCGGTACTGGTGGCATCCGGGTTGGGCGGCATGCCTTTTCGTGCCTCGGCGATGAGGCGGGCGGTCCGCATGGCGGTTCCCGACGGCGCGTCAGCCTTGTGCGGATGGTGCAGTTCGATGACCTCGACCGACTCGAAGTACTTGGCGGCCTGCTGCGCGAAGTGCATCGACAGCACGGCGCCGATCGCGAAGTTCGGCGCGATGAGCACCGAGGCGCCCGGTGTGGCCGCAAGCCATTCCCTGACCTGATCGAGGCGCTCGTCGGTGAAGCCGGTGGTGCCGACGACCGCATGAATCCCGTTGTCGATCAAGAACTTCAGATTGTCCATGACGACACTGGGATGGGTGAAGTCGATGACGACCTCGGTGTCGCTGTCCACGAGCGCGGACAGCGAGTCGCCGGCATCGACACCCGTGGTGAAGGTCAGGTCGTCGGCGGCCTCGACGCCCGCCACCATCGTCGCGCCCACCTTGCCCTTGGCGCCCAGCACTCCCACTCGCATGGGCTCACCCTAGCGTCCCAGCTCAGGCCTCAGGAATTTCGCTCGCCGCCGCTG
Organism: Mycobacterium sp. SMC-8; assembly: GCF_025263565.1. Classification (NCBI taxonomy): domain Bacteria; kingdom Bacillati; phylum Actinomycetota; class Actinomycetes; order Mycobacteriales; family Mycobacteriaceae; genus Mycobacterium; species Mycobacterium sp. SMC-8. Next base: position 3,959,973 of record NZ_CP079865.1, on the reverse strand, counting down.
ACTTTGCCGGGTCCCCGCGGTCGATCTGCAGGCGTCGGCGCTGACCTGGGGCGCTCCCAAGGATCAGTTGGTGGTGGGTGGTGGGGGTTGGAAGGGTGTGTACCACTTCCACTGAGCCCGTTCGCCGGACGGCCCACGATAGGGCGCGACTTCGGGTGGGGGTTGGGTCGGGGGACGGGCCAGTGACCCGGGTTCGAGGTGTCGGCCGGTGCTGTCGGTGACTGTGAGCCGCTCGGCGGGTCCGGTGATGGTGAGGACGCCGCGGTGATGCAACCGGTGGTGGTGGGGACAGACCAGCACCAGGTTGTCCAACTCGGTCAGCCCGCCGTCTTCCCAATGCCGGATGTGATGGGCGTGCAACCCCCGCGTGGCCCCACACCCAGGCACCACACACGTGCGATCACGATGCTCCAACGCCCGCCGCAACCGCCGGCTGATCGTGCGGGTCGTGCGCCCGGAACCGATGACCTGCCCATGGCGTTCGAACCACACCTCACACGTGGCATCACAAGACAGATACCGACGATCGGCAGCCGAGAGCGCCGGCCCCAAATGCAGGGAGGCGATGCGGTCTTTGACATCGACATGCATCACCACCGTGGTGTGCTGCCCATGCGGGCGCCGCGCCACCTCAACATCCCAGCCCGCCTTCACCAGCGCCCAGAACGCCGCCACCGTGTCCGGCAACGGCGCCCGCCCCACACCCTCACCGCGATCGCCGGTGTCGTAGCCGCGGTCGGTGATGTCGTGGTCGGTGTCGTGGCCGTCGGCGTGGTCGGTGATGTTGTGGTCGCGTTTCCACTGCGCCACCAACGCCTCGTGATGAGACCGCAGCGCCGTGTCGAACGTCGCCGCCTCATCATGGGGCAACGCGATCCGCCAATAGGTGTACTGCTCATCACTGGTCTTGGTGATCGACGCCCGCGGCGCGGGATCCGGCCTGACCGCGGGTTCAGACCGGGACTCGGCCTCGGCCTCAGAGTCGGATTCAGGGTCCGACTCAGGGTCACAGCCGGATTCGGGGTCACAGCCGGGTTCGGGTTCGGGGCGGGGTTCCTGCTTGACCGCGATACGCAACTGGGCCACCGTCGAATGGGCGGCCAACTCGGCGTAATGATCGTCAGAACCCGCCCCCGCGCCCTCGGCGATCACCCCGACCTGATCCAACGACAGCCGGCCCTCCCGCAAATCCCGGCTACAGCGCGGAAACTCCCCAAGCCGGCGCGCCACCGCCACGATCGTCTCGGCGTTACGAAACGAAGTACCCAACTTCCACGCGATCAACCCCTCCATCGACCGCACACCGGTGAACCCCCACAACCCGGCACCATCGATCTCGGCAGCGATCTGCGCGATACGCCCATCAATGGCGTTGCGCTGACCCGCCAACTCCCCCAACTCCTCGAAAAACGCCTCAAGACGATCAGACTGACCCACCACACCACCAGTGCCAGTACCAGTCGGGACCCTCGAGGACATAACCCCATCCTCCCAGCACCCACCGACAAAAAACGGCCGCGCGAAACCGACTCAGGACGGCCTCTTTTCGCCGAATCGGCAGTAAACAGTCAGTGGTGAAATGACCGGGCCGTGCTGGTTCACTTGCTCTGCCTGTCTTGCTACGAAAAACGACATGCTTGCCGAGGATGCACGGCCTCGACCGGAAGCGCGCGCCCATTCCATACGACTCCGGGTCCGTAAGACGCTGCCACGTTCCACACCCCGGCTAGTCTCATGGGATGACTCGTGGCTTCCGGCGGGCGCCGGCGCTCACCTTGGCTGCTGCATGTGCGTTGACGGGCGGCGTGCTGTCCGCGGCGCCCGCGGCCGCGGCACCGTACGGCAGCAACGGCGTCTTCGGTGTCACCACCCAGCCCCGCGACGGCTGGGCGACCGCGTACATCCCGCCCGGGCACTACCGCGTAGACCAGTCCCCCAGCATGCAGCCTTACCAGAGCCCGCCCGGCCGCTGGTTCCGGTGCAGCGACTTCCCCTGTGCGCCAACATCTCCGGGGAACATCATCGGAATGGGCGCGGCCCTGCGGGACGTGCCGACGTTCGTCGAAATTCTGCCCAGCGACGTGGCCGTTGCGCTGCACAACGTGACGCTGACCCCTGCCTGAGGTTCAGCACACCAGGGCCGGATCGAAGGTGGCCCGCGCAGCGACGGAGGCCGCCGCAGCGGCCACCAGCACCGTGGCATCACCGTCGCGGCCCTTCGGGAGGACGATCTCCGCGCTGTCGGGACCGTCGCGGTGGGCCATCAGCCAGTCGTACAACAACCAGTCCAGCGCGCACGCGACGTCGTAGGGATCGGCATCGGTCTGCGCTGCAGATGAAACCACCTTCTGCATGGCCTCGCAGTGCTCACGGCGTGCGGCGTCCTTGTTGGTGCCCGAGCTGTCGTACAGCAACATCGACAACGTCAGCGGCAACCGGGTGCCCGCCTCGGTGCGCACCACCCAGCGGCCGCCTTTCCACGGCCGGGCATGGTCCACCTGCGCCATCTCGCCGTATCCGCCGACGACACCTGGCTTCGGTTCGTCGAGTTCACCGTCAAGGGGGGCCGGCCCTAGCATGTCCAACGGATGTCGGGCCAGAATCGACATCAGCACTGCGGTGCCGATGATCTGGCCGGCCCTGGAATCCGGCGCGAGTCCGAGACGCTCCACTGCTCGCGCATAGTCCAGGCACGCCCGGTCCACACTGCGATAGAGCTCGCCCAGATCCTGACGGTCCTGAACCGTCGGCCTCCGCCCGCCGCCGAGGAGCTCCCCGAACCGCCGGGAAGCATCGATCAGCGAATCGTCGAGCGCGGACAGATGCGTCGCCACCAACCGGTCGGGTTCGTCGTCCTCGCCGACGAGCACGTGCAGCGTGGTGGGCGCTCCGTCGGATGTCGTCCAGTAGAAACCGATCTGGCCGTCGTCCTGCACGATCAGCGGCCTCAAGATCGTCTCCAGATCATGACGCGGTTGTTGCCCGAGTCCGCAACGGCCAACAGATCGCCGTGCAGGCTCACGCCGTACGGCCAGCAGAGGGTGTCGCGCCCCACCAGCGACCAGCGGTTCTCGCCGTTGGACCCGAAGTCGGGTTGGGCCAGCACATGATCGGCCGGCCGACCCCCGAGCGCCCCCGCCTGCACACCGTCCCACACCAGGATTCGATTGTTGGCCGTGTCCGCCACGACGACGCAGCCACCGTCGAGGTCTATCGCGTACGGGAACCGGAACCTGTCACCGGTGTGCGGGCCATAGGGCCACTCCTGCGCGGTGACGAAATCAGGCTGTCCCAGAACGAGATTCGCGGGAGCATCGGCGGCCGGGTGCGGTGACCAGCCGAGCACGCGATGATCTCCGGCATCGGCGACCAGCAGCAGCTCCGACGTCCCGGCGATCGCATGCGGCCACCGAAAGCTCGCCGGTCCGACCGCCTGGCCCCGGTTCTCCTCCCTGGCACTCGCCGTCGGCTGCCCGAGCACGATGTCCGCCGCCTGCCCCGGTTCCGGGATGCCGCCGCTCCACCCCAACACCCTCCGGTTGCCGGTGTCCGCCACCCAGAACCGGTCACCGAGCCTTGCGAATCCGAAGGGCCAGTAGAAGGTCCCCGCCGAGCAGGCCCGGCCCGCATTGGGTTCCACGGATCCGGCGTCGGGCTGCCCGAGCACCACGTCGGGTGCCACATCGTCGGACTCGGGCACCCGGTTCCAGATCAGCAACCGATGATGCCACGCGTCGGCGACGATCAGCCGGCCGTCGATGATCGCGACGCCGGTCGGCAGGTTCATCCCGCGCTCGGGCCCGCGGCCTCCCGCCGCACGGCCCTCCGAAATCCCGTCCGGCTGACCGAGGACCACATCCGCGTCCTGCTCGTCGCTATCCGGCAGGCCGTGCCAGATCAGGACGCGGTGGTTGCCGGAGTCTGCGACGACGACGTGCTCGTCGTCGACGAAAACCCCACGCGGCGAATACATCCAGGCCATGCTTGGGGTCGCTTGGGGCAACGCCAACCCACCCGGCGCTGGTGCTCCCAGCCAGCGCAGCGGTCGCCAGCCGCCGCTGTTGTCCTCGGCCGGCGGCGCTTCCGGTGAGTGGCCGGCAGGCCGCCCGGCAATGGTGTGCCGCACCGTGTAACGGCTCATCGGCCGGTCCGAACCCAGACATCCCCATCGTCGATCCGCAACGGTAGCTGCTCCAGTTGCACCCCCGGCGCGGACAGGCACTCCCCCGACTCCGCGTCATAGCAGAACCCGTGCCACGGACACGTCAGCGTGCCCGCCGTGGCGTCGAAGACCGCATCGCCGAGCGGCAGCGCCTCGTGGGCGCACTCGTTGTAGAAAGCCGACAGTTTCTGTCCGATGTTGACCACGAGGACGTCGCCGCCGAGGACCCGGATCTCGTCGACGGCGATCGAGTCCACGCGGCCGACGTTCACCCATCCGTCCGCCTCCGCTCTGGGCGGTATCCGCAGCGCCTCGACCGGTATCAGCGTCGGTGTGGCCTCGCCGGACACCACCTCGACCGCCTCCAGATTCGGAACACCCTGCAACAGAGCGGCTTCGACGAGCTCGCGAAGAGTCACCGAGGCCATCGAACAACCGTTGCAGGCCCCTTCGAGCCGGACGAACGCCACGCGGTCGTCGACCCGCACCAGCGTCACGTCCCCACCATGGCTGTGCAGTTGCGGGCGAACGGCGGCCAGCGCCCGCTCGGCCAGCGTCACCGGATCGGGCCGGATGATGCCGTGCAGCGTCAGCAGCATCCGGACCACAGGGTCGTCGACCAGATCGAACAGCAGCGGCCGCGCAGCGTCGTCAGCCCGCATCCGGGCCACGATCGTCGTCAGCCCGGCGCGATGGATTTCCTCCACGGCCGCCTTGAGTTCTTCAGCCGCTGCCCGCGCGGTCGGGTCGAGTTCGGCCAGTGCCGCGACCGCAGCATCGACACGCCTGGCAAGAACCTCGAGATCGGCTGCGCCTGCGTCCACGGCAGTCATCGGGCGCCCTCGCGGGAGATCTCGTCGAGCACGCCGCGCACCGCGCGGACCGATTCGGTGTCCCCGTGCTCCTCGAAAAGGAAGCGCGCCTCGTACAGCCTGGCCTTCGCCTGGTCGAACAGACCGAGATGGGCAAGCACGTTGCCCTGGTTGGCCAGCACCCGTGCGCGCCCGTGCGGGTCGACGTCCCGGTCGCGGGCATCCAGCACGGCCTCGTAGATCTCAACCGCCTCGACAAGGTTCTCCTGGCGGTGACGAGAGGGGCTGTACACCAACGAGTTCGCCAAATTCAGCTGCACGCTCGCCCACCGTTGCGGATGCTCGTCGCGGGTGAACACCGTGAGCGCCTGGCGCAACGACTGCGCGGCGATGCCCAGCCGCAGCTGGCTCGACGCCTCCACCATCGGCATCGTCAGGTAGGCGGTGGCCAGATCGGCGTGACCCGAGGCCCACAGCAGCGGAGCGTCCTCGCAGCGGATCAACTGCAGTGCCGAGTGGTAGTGCGGTATCGCTGAGGGCATCAGCTCAGGTCGGAGCGCGGCCTGCTCGTGCAGCATGCCCGCGGCGGTGAGGTGCAGTTCGGCGCGAGCGACCTTCAGCCCGTCGGCACCGTCGAGCAGCGCAAGTGCCCGGTCCACCCGCGCCAGGGCGGACGGGTCGTCACCGTCGCGGCAGATACCGGCGGCCGCGCCGAGCAGGACGCCGGCCAGCGGTCTGCTCACCGGCGCCGCCGCCTCTGCGGCCGCGTCGAGCAGCTGCACGGCCTTCGCCGGTGCGTCCGCGGCGATCGCTGCCGACGCGGCGGTGGCGAGCACCGCGGCAGCAAGCTCGCCGCCGAGTCCGTCAGCGCCGGGGACCTCGTCACTGCGTCCGAGCGCGAACAACACCACGTCGACGAGCACCCCGAACTCGCCGAGATCTGCGCGTACCGCGTCGGGATCGGCCGAGTCGGGATCGAGAACGAACCGGTTGTAGCGCGCCACGGCATCGTCACCGGCCAGTGCCGCCAGCGCAGCGTCGCGGTCACCGACCAGCGCATGCCGGTGCCCGGCCAGCCGGTCGGGCCACACCTCGGGCAGGCGGCCGGCCAGCAGCGCAGCACGCACCGGGTCGGTGTCGTCGCCGGCGGGGATCAGCAGATAGCCGAGGGGAAGGCCGAACACACCGAGTGGTTGCGGTCGCGCCACCAGGTCCGCGGCGCCTCGCCCGGTCGGTTCAACGGCGGTGTCGGTCACGGCCCTCCCAGGGGACTCATCGCAGATCCCGTTCTGCGGCACGCTTGATCAGATCGGCCGCCAGATCCGCGCGGCGACGGGTGCGGTGCGTGCTGATCCGTCTGCGCACCACCGCGTCGTCGAACACGACGACGACATCGACGGCCCACTGTCCGCGTTCGGGCACCACCACTGCCTCGACGGCACGCGCATTGTCGTCACTCACGAGCATCACCGGTCCAGCCTCGGTTCGTCGCCGAGGGGAATGCGCAACGCCGACTGGTCATCGTCCCAGGATGCGCCCCGAACGCCCGTCATAGCGAGGTCCATGAGCACCTCACGAACCAGAACCGACCGGTCCCCGGCGGGTGTGCGTTGCTTGAGCAGCAGTCCGCCGCTTCGGGGGCCACGCAGCGGGATGAGCCATAAGGCACCGTCACGCACCACCGCGGCCACGGCGTCGGACGGAAACCTCGCGGCCGCGAGCTCGGCGTCCAGCCGCAGATATCCGTCCGCGGTGAACTCGACCGTGACCTCACGCCGGCCGGCGGGACGCAGCGGTGCCAGGTAGTCGCGCTCGACGATGGCCAGGACCTCTTCCATTGCGGTCGCCACCGGTTCCGAGAGGTCGGCCCCCATCTCGACGCTGTCGACCTCGATCAGGAACACGGTGATGTCGGTGGGACACGCGTCGCCCAGCGCCCAGCGCGCGAACGCGATCGCGTGATCCCAGCGGAACGAATGGGTGTGCAAACCCTGCAGCGGCGGCAACTCGGCGAGTTCCGCACCGGGCACCCGGAACGTCGTGCCGGGCGCCGAACCCGTGGCCGCCGCGTCGATGATGACCACCCGTCGAGCACCGTTCATCTGGAATGCGACGTCCATGCCGGCGGTGCCACCGTCGACGAGCTTCGCGCCGTCGGGCACGCCGCGCTCCCACAGGTGGCGGACCAGGACCGGACCGACCCCGTCGTCGCCGCGCAGCAGATTTCCGCAGCCGATCACCAGCAGCTCGCAACCCGGCGGCTGGAGGGATGCCGCCGGGCTGCAAGCTTCGGGATCTGTCCCAGGTGACGCCAGTTCACACCATCCCGTTGATCACGAACTTGCTCAGTTCCCGGCCGGTCTTGCCGTCGTAGGCATGCACCGTGCACACCAGGCAGGAATCGAAACTGCGGGCGACGTGGCCGAGTTCGACCGGATCCTCGGCGTCGACGATCGGGGATCCGACCAGCGCCCGCTCGATCGGGCCGAGCACCTCCGAGCCGTCCCGAGGTCCGATGTTCCACGCGGTGGGAGTGACCACCTGGTAGTTCTTGATCTTGCTGTCCTCGATCACGATCCAGTCCGACAGTGCACCGCGCGCGGCTTCGGTGGAACCGAAACCCTTGCCTTCGGCGTACTCGGTGGGCTTGGTGTAGAAGCTCTCCTTCAGCTCCAACGCATCGAGCCACTGCCGCGTCCACTTGTAGTACTTGGGTGCCTCGTGCATGCGGGCCAGTTGGCGCACCATCACCGACGGGCCGATGGTGTTGTAGATGTCGCCGAACAGCGGGTCGTTGTCCTGATGCGCGGCGGCGTCGGGTCCGGCCGCCGCCATGCGGCGCGCCAGCGGTCCTGCCTCCAACGGGATATTGCCCAGATCCCCCACGGCGTAGCGCGGCGACTTGGCCCAGCTGTACTTGCCCTGCTTGCGTCCCTGCTCGGGGTCGATCGGGATGGTCTCGCCGTCGAACGGGTGCAGTGGCCGGTCGCCCTGGTAGAAGGAGTGCGTGACGTCCTCGCGGACGTTGGCCTGGTCGAACTCGAAGTAACGACCGTCGGCGTACACCCCGGAGCGGCCGATCAATGCTGCGTTGCGGCCGTCGATCGTGGGGTTCTCGTACAGGGACGGCTCGAAATATGTTCCGGTGGCAAGGTAATTGCCCACCCCCTGGCCGTACTTGTCGAGCCCGACGTCCAGGCAGTACCTGATGAAGAACCCGCAGTCGCTGTTGTACTGCGCTTCGTTCTCGTCCACCCAGGCCAGTACGTCGTTCCAGGTCTTGTTTTCCAGCCAGCGGTCCACCGAACAGCCCAGCCACTGGCCTTCCAGCCAGGCATCGTTCCAGTGCTCGAGGATCGCGATGGAACGGGTGACGTCACTGAGCGTGGGGGCGCACATCACCCCGCCCGGAACCATGAAGCTCGAGTGGGGCCATTGCCCGCCGTAGATCGCATACACCTCAACAGGTTTGGCGCTCAACACGACACCGGGTTGGTAGCTGGTGCCGACATACGGCGCGAATCGGCGGACAGCCTCGTCATACAACGCCGACTTCGCATAGTTCTTGTTGGTCAGATCGATGGCGAACAGTGCATAGAAGTAGCGCGGGATCGACTGCAACGTCTCACACGCCTGACAGATGTTGCGCACCAGCGTCGCGTTGTGCGGCATGTGGGTGCGCCACGCGGTGTCCAAGGCATACGCGGACTTGTAGAGATGGCTTCCGCCGCAGATGCCGCAGATGCGCGGGCACACCACCAGTCCCGACTGAGGGTCCTTGCCCTGCAGGATGATCTCGAATCCGCGGAACATCGCCGCCTCGGTCCACGCCGAGGTGACGACCCCGTCCTCGATCGTGACGCGGACGTCGAGGTCACCCTCGACGCGGCCGAGCGGGCTGACGAAGAGATCCAGCTTTGACGCCATATGAAAAGTCCTTCCTCGGACGCGCTAGACCACGAACATGTCTTCTTTGGACCACTGCGGCGCCGCGATCCGCGCGGCCGCCGCCAGGCCCATGTACGTGAGGTGATCGGTTCCCTCGGGAACTTCCTTCGGGATCATGCCGCTGACCTTCTGCGTCTTGAACAGCGTCCCCGGCGCCAGGTCGAAGTGCGGGAACTCCGGTTCGGTGCAGCCGATGCAGGGCATCCCGGCCCGGGTCTTCGACGACTGCCGGTTCCACAGAATCCGGTTGCACGGGGAGTGCGTCATCGGACCGCGGCAGCCGAATTCATAGAACAGGCAACCGGTTCGGGTTCCCTCACCGAACGACAGGGTGGACTGCTTGTACTCGAAGAACTGCACCCGGGTGCAGCCGGTCTGGGTGAACGTCTTGAAGAACGTCTCCGGGCGGTGCAGGTCGTCGAGCGTGATGTCGCCGGCGCGGCCGGTGGCCAGCGCCACCAGGATCTGGGTGATCCAGTCCGGGTGAGCGGGGCAGCCAGGCACATTGATCACCGGGAGGCCCATCTTCGACCGGAAGTCGGGGCCGAGGAAGCCGCCCTTCTCCCGCTTGTGGAACTGCAGTCCGGTGGACCCCGACGGGTTGGGTTCCATCGCGGGGATACCGCCCCAGCAGGCGCAGTCACCGATCGCGACGACGATCTGCGCGGCTCCGGCCAGGTCGGTGACCCAGTCCTTCATCGGGCGGTCGGCGAACATGTCCGTGCGGCCGCCGTAGGCCTGCATGACCGTGCCCTCGAACACGAAGATGTCGAGCGGCCGCTGCCCGTCGGCGCAGTCCCGGAAGACCTTCTGGGCGTTCTCCCCGAGTTCGAGCCCCAGCGACGGGTGCCAGAGGAGATCGAGGCCGAAGTCGACGATCAGGTCGACGACGTTGGGCTCCTCGGCGTTGAGGAACGACATGGTGTTGCCACTACATGCCCCACCCTGGAACCACAGCACCGATGCCATGAGCACTCCTCTCGGTCACCGGAAGCGCAGGCCTCCGGAGCAATCAGTTCCCGAATTCAGTTGTGCGGGACCGCGTTGCGTGCGGTCAGACTCGTCGCCCGAAGGCCCGGGCCACTTCGAGCAGGTAGACGAGACCACGTGTGACGTCGGGATCCCTGGCGGCGCCGCGCAGCGTCTTCCACACCCCACGGACCCCGCGGGGCGACGCCGGCATCGACTGCCGCGCCGACACCAGCGCGTCGCCGAGGGCGGCGACCACGTCGGCGCCCTGCGGCTTGGTCAGTGAGGAGTTCAGCAGCGTGCTGATCGCCGGCGCCGCGTTCACCAGCCCACTCGTCAGAACGGCCAGGCTGGCCGACAACTCGCCGAGGTCACCGGTTTGGCCCTTGAGCTCACCGATCGCCGAGGTCAGGTTCGCGGTGATGTCGTCGCCGCGACGGACGAAACCGTCGAGCCCGGTGACCAGGACTGCCAACAGATCTGCATGCTCGAGCAACGTGTCCAGCGCTTCGGCGACCCGGGGGTCGTCGAGGCGGTCCCGGAGCGCGGCGGACGGTCCGGAGACGGTCGGATCCAGAACGGGAGTTGACGACCCACCGTTGGTGTTCACACTCGACCTCCCTGCCGACTCCCCCGCGCGGAGGGATGAACCTCAACGTACTCAGCCGTCGCGGCCCTGCCTATCGCTTTCGCGCAACCGCTATCAGGATTGCGCAGACATGACTACGCTGAAGCGAGTCCGATGTTTAGGAGACGTTGCCGTGCCGACGCGAATTCCGTTATCCCGCCTCGAAGTTAGCCTTCCCTATCTTGCGCGGAAATAGCGGTCCCGGTGTCGCGGCTGACGCGCTTGGGCTTCATCGACATCAGGCGCACGAGTGATCCGGTCCGTCGGAAGGTGCGTTCGCGCGGGGTGCCGCCGGCGCTCACCGAGCACGAGATCTTCTACACCGAGGACATCAGCAAGGCGAAGCGGCTGATCGGCCGCGCCTTGTCGCCGCTGACGCTGACGGTGGATCCCGCCGACGCCGACGGGTTCGCGGCCACCATGCACGGCATCCGGCTGCGCAACGTCAGCATGCTCTACCTCGACCTGCACGTGCCCGCCTCGATCGACATCCCGGAGTCGGGCCGCTACTACGCGGTGCACATGCCGATGAACGGGGTGGCCACGGTTCACCACCCGTCCTCGACGTTTCAGGCCAGCACGATGCGCTCACTGGTCTCAAGCCCGGGTGTGCCGCTGCGCATCGACCTCGGTGTCGACACCCCGCAACTGCTGATCCGCATCGAGCAGCAGGCGATGGCCGCCCATGTGACCCGGCTGATCGGCCGTAATCTGGCGCGGCCGTTGGTGTTCGAGCCCGAGTTCGACCTGGCCACCGAGGCGGCGATGCGCTGGCACGCGGCGGTTCAGCTCGTGCACACCGAGGTCTACCACGCCGGCTCGCTGATTCAGAAGGGTCGCGCGATCGGGCCGGTCGAGGAACTGGTGATGAGCAGCCTGCTGCACCTCCAACCGTCGAACTACCACGCCGACATCACCCAGCCCTCACCCCCGGATCCCCGCCGCACGGTCATCCAGCAGGCGATGGATTTCATCGACGACCATCTGGCGGAACGCATCACGATGGATTCGCTGGCGACCGCCGTGCACATGAGCGTGCGGTCGATTCAGCAGGGCTTCCGCTCCGAACTCGGCATGTCGCCGATGGCGTTCGTCCGTGAGCGGCGCTTGGAGCGGGTGCACGAGGAACTCGCCGACGCCATCCCGTCCGATGGTGTGACGGTGACCGCGGTGGCCGAGCGCTGGGGTTTCCACCATCTCGGCAGCTTTGCGGTGGAGTACCGGAAACGCTGGGGCGAGGCGCCGTCGGAGACGCTGCGCCGCTGAACCTCAGCAGATCCGTGGAAGTTGCTCCCCCAGTTCACGTTCCACCACCCGGGTGGTGCCGAACGGGGTGCGGGCCACCGCCATGCCGGGATGGTCGGCGACGACGCGCCCGATCACCGCGGCGCCGACGCCCTCGGGGCAACCACGCATCGCGGCGAGGACCGCCTCGGCGTGCTCGGGGGCCACGAACGCCACCATCTTGCCCTCGTTGGCGACCTGCAGCGGATCCAGCCCGAGGAACGAGCAGGCCGACGCCACGGTCTCGGGGACCGGAATGGCCGCCTCGTCGAGGTCCACGCCGACCGATGCGGCCCGGGCGATCTCGACGACCGACGCCACCAGGCCGCCGCGGGTGGGATCGCGCAGCGTGTGCACCGCACCGGGCTCGCCTGCAGCCAGCATCGCGCCCACCAGCCGGTGCAGCGGTGCGCTGTCGGTGGTCACCACGGTGCCGAAGTCGATCCCCTCGCGCACGCTCATGATGGCGACCCCGTGCTCGCCGATGTCACCCGAGACGATCACCACGTCGCCGGGGCGGGCCCGTTCCGGGCCGATCGCGACCCCCGGCGGGACGACTCCCACCCCGGCGGTATTGATGAAAAGCTGGTCGGCACCGCCCTTCCCGACGACCTTGGTGTCACCGGTGACGATGGGAACCCCGGCTTCGGCGGCGGCCCTGCCCATCGTCGCCGCGACGGTGCCGAGCACGTCGATCTCCAGGCCCTCCTCGAGGATGAACCCGGCGGTGATCCCGATCGGTTGCGCTCCGCTGCAGGCCAGATCGTTGATCGTGCCGTTGACCGCGAGGTCGCCGATGTTGCCGCCGGGGAAGAACAGCGGCTGCACGACGTAGGAGTCGGTGGTCAGCGCGATGCGGCCGGCGCCGGTGTCGAGCACCGCCGAATCGCGGCTCGGTCCGGGCTGAGATCCGAACGCCGGCAGGAAGAGGTTTTCGATCAGCTCCTCGGACAGCACGCCACCGCCGCCATGCCCCAGCACCACGCGTCTCGTCTCGCGCAGCGGCAGCGGGCACACCCAGTCGGCGGGGTCGACGGACACGGGCGTGTCAGGCATGCGCTGGCTTCGATGTCGGCGCCGGCGCGCCTCCGGCCGTTTCCAGCCGGCGGAACTGGTAGTACGCGGCACACGCGCCCTCGCTGGACACCATGGTCGCGCCCAGCGGTGTGCGCGGCGTACAGGTGCGGCCGAACGCCGGACACTCGTTGGGCTTGAGCAGCCCCTGCAGGACCTCCCCACTGTGGCACTCGGCGGATTCGGCCACCTGCAGATGCCCGACACCGAACCGCCGCTCGGCGTCGTAGTCCGCATAGCGTGGCGACAGGGTCCATCCGGACCGCGGGATCATGCCGATGCCGCGCCACTGCCGGTCGGTGACCGTGAACACGTCGGCGAGCGTCTGCTTAGCCACCACGTTGCCCTCGGCGCTGACGGCGCGGGGGTAGGCGTTGCGCAGCGCGGGTGTGCCCTCTTCCAGTAGCTCGACCACCTGCCGCACGCCTTCGAGCAGGTCCAGCGGTTCGAAACCGGTGACGACGATGGGCACCCCGAATTGTTCGACCAGGGGCTGATATTCGGCGGTGCCCATGACCGAGCAGACGTGGCCGGCGGCCAGGAAGCCCTGCACGCGGTTCGTCGGTGACGACAGGATCGCGGTGATCGCCGGCGGCACCAGCACATGCGAGACCAGCATCGAGAAGTTGGTCAGCCCGAGTCGCTGGGCGTGCAGCACCGCCATCGCGTTGGCCGGTGCGGTGGTCTCGAACCCGACACCGAAGAACACCACCTGCTTGTCCGGGTTGTCCGCGGCGATCCGGGTGGCGTCCAGTGGGGAGTACACGATGCGGACGTCTCCACCGCGGGCGCGCACGCCGAACAGGTCCTGGCTGCTGCCGGGAACCCGCAGCATGTCGCCGAACGAGCAGAAGATGACGTCCTCGCGCGCCGCGATGGCCAGGGCCCGGTCGATCATCTCCAGCGGCGTGACGCACACCGGGCAGCCCGGGCCGTGGATGAACTCGACCGCTCCGGCCAGCAACTGGTCGATTCCGTTGCGGATGATCGAATGTGTCTGTCCACCGCAGACTTCCATGATGGTCCAGGGCTTCGTGGCCCGACGGCGGATCGCGTCGACCAACACCGCTGCCGCCGCCGGGTCGCGGAACTCGTCGAGATATCTCATGCCGGGTCCCTCCTGCCCACCGGCTGCTCGCCGGCCAGTTCCTCGTCGAGGACGCCGAGCTCGGCGAACATGCGCAGCGTCTCGTGGGCCGACACCTCATCCAGTCGGGCGATCGCGAACCCGGCGTGCACGATCGTGTACTCGCCGACCTCCATGTCAGGGAGGTAGGCCAGGCACACCGTCTTGGTGGTGCCGCCGAACTCGACCGTGGACATCCGTGTCCCGGCCTCCTCCCAGATCTCGATCACCTTGCCGGGGATTCCGAGGCACATGGACCGCTCCTTTCCCGAAACATCCTTTGCGAGAGCGTTGCCGCTGCGACAGCCGCCTGCCCCAACGCCAGTCCGCCGTCATTGCACGGCACCACCCGGTGGGTGAGCACTTCCAGCCCGCGCGCACGGAGGCCGCGGGTGATTCCGGCCAGCAGCCTGCGGTTGGCGAACACCCCGCCGGTCAGCCCGATGGTCGGGATACCCGCGGCCACCGCGGCGTCGCCCGCGGCCCGCACCGTCGCGCGCACGACGGCGTCGTGAAACGCCATGGCCAGATCGGCGGTGGGCACCCCGCGGCGCACCCCGTCGACCAACGCGGTGATCACCGGTGCCGGGTCGAGGACTCCGGCGGTCACCTCGAAGTCGACGGCCCGCCAGGGACGCCCGGCACGGGCCCGGTGCTCCAGCTCGATCGCGGCCTGACCTTCGTAGCTGACCTGCCGGCACACCCCGAGAAGGCTGGACACCGCATCGAAGAGCCGCCCCATGCTTGTGGTGGGCACGCATCCCACGCCGCGCCGCAGTTGCTGGGTGAGGATGTGCAGGCCGGCTGCGCCGAGGGCGGCCACCGGCGGGAGATCGTCGGACGCCTCGATCCCGGCCCGGTCGAGCAGGTCCAGCGCGATGCGCGCGGGTTGGCGCACCGCTCCTTCGCCACCCGGCAGCGCGAACGGTGCCAGGTGGCCGACCCGGGTGAAGCGAGCCGGATCGCGGACTGCGAGCAGCTCGCCACCCCAGATCGTGCCGTCGGTGCCGAAACCGGTGCCGTCGTAGGTGACCGCGATGATCGGCTCGCCGAGCCTGCGGTGTTCGGCGAGCAGCGAGACGACGTGTGCGTGGTGGTGCTGCACGGCCAGGAGCCGATCGCCCCGCCGTTGGGCCCACCGCGTGGTCGCGTACTGCGGGTGCAGGTCGTGCGCGAGCACGGTGGGCGCACTGCCGGTGAGAAAACCCAGGTGATCCACCGCGGCCGCGAAGCAGTCCTGGGTGCGCGGGTCGGCCATGTCGCCCAGGTGCGACGACAGATGTGCGCGGCCGTGCCTGCCTGTCAACGCGAATGTGGTCTTGATGTCACCGCCCGTGGCGAGGATCACCGGCAGGTCGTCGGGCTCGCCGGAACCGATGGACACCGGAAGTGGCGCGTAGCCGCGAGAGCGCCTCAGCGGGACCTCGTTTCCGTCATCGTCGATGCTCACCACGGAGTCTTCGCAGGGCACGTGAATCGGCCGGTCGTGGGTCAACACCGCATCGGCGAGGCCGTCGATCCAATCCAGGTCACCGTCGCGGAACACGATCGGCGAACCGCCCTGGTTGGCCGAGGTCATCACCAGTGCCGGCATGTCGGGCTCGGCGAACAGCAGGTGGTGCACCGGCGAGTAGGCCAGCATGACGCCCAGCTCGGTCAGGTTCGGCGCGACGTGGATGCTGACCGCTCCGGCCCGTGCCGGCAGCAGCACGATCGGGGCGGCCGCCGACGTCAGCGACCGAGCGGCGGCATCGTCGACATGGCAGATTCGGCGCGCCGCCTCGATGTCGGCGGCCATCACCGCGAAGGGCTTGGCAGGCCGGTTCTTTCGTCGTCGCAGCCGCGCGACAGCATCGTCGTCATCGGCACGGCAGGCGAGGTGGTAACCGCCCACGCCCTTGACCGCGACGATCAGGCCCGCGCGCAGCGCCGCGGCGGCCGACTCGACCGCACCGCCGTGCGGGCCCGGACCATGCCACGACAATGTCGGCCCACATTCGGGACAGGCGATGGTCTGCGCGTGATAGCGACGGTCGGCCGGGTCACCGTACTCGGCGGCGCATGACGGGCACATTGCGAACCCCGCCATCGTGGTGGTGGGGCGGTCGTAGGGCACATCGGTGATCACCGTGTACCGCGGTCCGCAGTTGGTGCAGGTGATGAACGGATGGCGGTGGCGCCGGTCGGCGGGGTCGAACAACTCGCGCAGGCAGTCTGCGCAGGTGGCGATGTCGGGTGACACCAGCGTGCGGTCACCGTCGTCACCGGACGGCGTGCTATCGAGGATGCGGAAAACCGTCTCCCCGAGCGCCGGACGCATCTCGGTGGCGAACGAGTCGACACACGCCAGCGGCGGCGGGGCGTCGCGAAGGGTTCGGACCGCCACGTCGACGCGGGGTCCGGGACCCTCCAGTTCGCACCGGACAGCGCGCGCGTCGTTGAGAACAAAACCGGCCAACCGGTTCTGCGCGGCGATCCGCGCGACGGCGGGCCGGAAGCCCACACCCTGGACCACTCCGGTGATGGTCAACCGCACCCGCACGGTGTCACTCGGCACGGGCACCGCCGTGTTCTCCGAACGAGCGCTCATGGGCGCGGTCTCCTCTGAACTACAGCCGTCCTGCGTCCCTGGGCTGAGAGCGCAGACCGGTGTCGCCAGGTTAGCCCCGGCAACAGGTCACAACAATCGCAATCTCGCACAAGATGTCTGCGCGTTTCCGATGCCCGTGCGGGCTTATCCTTCGATCTGTGCACGAGTTGTCGTTATGTCACGCCATCGCCGGCGTGGTGAAGACGCATGCCGCCGGCCGTCGGGTCGATGTGGTGCGGGTGCGGGTGGGCGCGCTGCGCCAGGTGGTGCCGGACTCGCTCCTGTTCTGCTGGACGATCGTCCGTGAGCACGAGCACCTCGGCGACGCCGAACTGGAGCTCGAACGGGTACCCGCGGCGGTGGATTGCCGCGGCTGCGGACGGCAGTCCGAGATCGCCTCCCGGTGGTCGGTCTGCTGTCCCTCATGCGGCAGCGGGGATGTCGCCGTGGTGCGCGGCGACGAGTTCCTGGTGACCTCGATCGACGTGGCCTCCGAGGTCGGGCATGGGTAGGTTCCACCGCCATGACGACGGGACGGCGCACACCCACGACCATGACGGCAGCCCTTCCCACGACCACGGTGACCACAGCGGCTACCACACCGCCGCCGAGCGTGTCGACGTGCTGGAGGCCATCTTCTCCGAGAACGACCTGCGTGCCGCGGCGAACCGAAATGCCTTCGAAGAAAACGGGATCCGTGCGCTGAACCTGATGAGCTCGCCCGGATCGGGCAAGACCAGCCTGCTCGCGGTCACACTTGACGAGCTGGTCGGCGAGATCGCGATCGGTGTCATCGAAGGTGACATCGCCACCGACCTGGATGCCGCAAGGCTTGAAGGTCGGGGCGCGCAGATCTCACTCCTGAACACCGACAACGGTTTCGGCGGTGAGTGCCATCTCGATGCCCCGATGGTGCACCGGGCACTGGCCGGCCTCAATCTTGCCGGTCTCGACCTGGTCGTCATCGAGAATGTCGGAAACCTGGTGTGTCCCGCCGAATTCGACGTGGGCGAGCACGCGAAGGTGATGGTGTACTCACTGACCGAGGGCGAGGACAAGCCGCTGAAGTACCCGGTGATGTTCCGCGCCGTCGATGTGGTGCTGCTGAACAAGATCGACCTGGCGCCCTACCTGGACGCAGACGTCGCGACCTACACGGAGCGGATCCGGCAGGTCAACCCCACGGCCACGGTGCTGCCGGTGAGCGCGAAGACAGGCGAGGGCATGTCCGAGTGGTACCGGTGGCTACGGGCCTTCGCCAAGGACTGATGCTCACAGCGGCGAGGCGCCGCGCAGGTGCTCGAAGATCAGCGACGTCTGCGTGCCCGCGACGTCGGCGTCGGCGTTGAGATTCTCCACCACGAACGCCCGCAGGTCGTCGGTGTCACGGGCGGCCACATGCAGGATGAAGTCGTCGGCACCGGCCAGGAAATACACGTCCATCACCTGCGGCTTGCTGCGGATCTGCTGAATGAAGTTGCGGATCTTGCCGCGCGCAGTGAACTGCAGGCTGACCGAGATCATCGCCTGAAGTGTCAGCCCGATCGCCGCCGGATCGATGTCGGCGTAGAACCCGCCGATCACCCCCAGCTCCTGCAGGCGACGCACCCGGCCGTGGCAGGTCGACGGCGCGATGCCGACGAGTTCGGCCAGCGCACTGTTGGAGATACGCGCGTCCGAGTGCAGCGCGGTGAGGATCCGCCGGTCGATGTCGTCGACGGCGGCCCGAACATCCTTCGACGACACGGGCCCTTCCCCACGATAACCCGATGATTCTGCGGCCATAGCCCGATTCTAACGAATCTTCGACAAGAAGATTGCCAACAATCCGCTGTTTCTTCACACTTTGTCTAGCCAGTCATCACAGCGAGGAGCGATCATGCGCGTCGGCATCCCGACGGAGATCAAGAACAACGAGTACCGGGTCGCGGTCACCCCGGCAGGGGTTGCGGAGTTGGTGCGACGCGGGCACGAGGTCCTCATCCAGTCCGGGGCGGGTGACGGATCGGCGATCTCGGACGCCGACTTCAAGCGCGCCGGCGCACAGCTGGTCACCGGCGCCGACGAGGTGTGGGCCGAGGCCGAACTGCTGCTCAAGGTCAAAGAACCGATCGAAGCCGAGTACTCGCGGATGCGCGAAGGCCAGACCCTGTTCACCTACCTGCACCTGGCGGCGTCCAGGTCGTGCACTGACGCGCTCATGGCCTCACGCACCACGTCGATCGCCTACGAAACCGTCCAGACGGCCGACGGTGCGCTGCCGTTGCTCGCGCCGATGAGCGAGGTGGCGGGGCGACTCTCCGCGCAGGTGGGTGCCTATCACCTGATGCGCACCCAGGGCGGCCGCGGCGTCCTGATGGGCGGCGTCCCCGGTGTCGCGCCGGCCAAGGTCGTGGTCATCGGCGGTGGCATGGCCGGCGACAATGCCGCCGCCGTGGCCTGGGGCATGGGCGCGCACGTCACCGTGTTCGACCTCAACGTCAACACACTGCGCAAGATCGACGCCGAGTACGGCGGCGCCATCGAGACCCGTTACTCATCGAGGCTCGACCTGGAGGATGCGGTCAAGCAGGCCGACCTGGTGATCGGCGCGGTCCTGGTGCCCGGCCACAAGGCCCCCAAGCTCGTCACCAATTCGACGGTGGCGGCGATGAAGCCGGGTGCGGTCCTTGTCGACATCGCCATCGACCAGGGCGGCTGCTTCGAGGATTCCCGCCCCACCACCCACGACGATCCGACGTTCACGGTGCACGACACGGTGTTCTACTGCGTGGCCAACATGCCCGGCGCGGTGCCGCGTACGTCGACGTGGGCGCTGACCAACGCCACGATGCCCTACGTGCTCAAGATCGCCGACAAGGGCTGGCGGGATGCCTGCCGCGCCGATGCCGCGCTGGCGAATGGGCTCTCGACCCATGAGGGCGCGCTGCTGTCCGATGAGGTGGCCGCCGATCTCGATCTGCCCTACACCGATCCGGCCGACGTCCTGGCCTGAGGACATCAGTCGAACAGGTCACCGTCGACGTAGAACCACCGGCCGGCGCGCACCGCGAACCGGGACCGCTCGTGCAGGGCCCCGGTTCCGTGGTGGGCGAGGAACTCCACTTCGCCGGTCTGGTCACCGGGTCGGCCTGCGACGAAGTCGACCACCTCCAGCCGCGTCCACGTCACCGTGGCATCGTCGGCGATGCCGTCTGGTCGCGTGCGCGGATGCCACGTCCGCCAGATGTAGTCGGCCTCACCCGCGACGTACGCGCTGTAGCGCGACCTCATGAGCTGTTCGGCGGTCTGCGCCTGCCGCTCCCCTTGATGGAGCGGCAGGCAGCAGCGTCCGTACGGGTCACCGCTGCCACAGGGGCAGTCCTGGTCAGCTCGCATGGTCACAGTGTGCCTGATTTGACGGGTGTCAAGTACGATCGGCGGCATGGTTGCGCTGACCGACGTGCTCACCGACGTTCCGACCACCACCGCCGGGGCGCTGGAGCTCTTCGACTCCTGCCCTGCCATCGAGACCGACTTCATGCTCGGCACCTGGCACGGTGTGGAACTGCCGACCGGCCATCGACTGGACGGGCTGCTGGCCGCCAGCGGCTGGTGGGGCAAACACTTCAAGGACTGCGAAACAGTCCACCCGTTGCTCTTCCCCACCGCCGACGGCACCGGCCTGTGGCCGCTGAACCCGGTGCTGGCGTTCGCCGGCCTCGGAGCGGCCGCCAGGCTGCCCGCACTCGGGAGCCGCGGCTTCGCGGGCGTCATCACCGCGCTCAAACCCGCCCTCCGGGCGCGGGGGCCCAAGGCCAGGCTGCGCACCACCCGCTACCGCGGCGTGGACACCGCCACGATGATCTACGACCAGCTACCGGTCAACGACGTGTTCCGCTCGATCGACGACCGAACCGTGCTGGGCGCGATGGATCTGCGCGGTATCAGGACGCCGTATTTCTTTGTGCTGCAACGCGACAACTCGCTGCGACTAACCTAGTTCGGACAGCGCCAGCGCTGCCAGCTCACCGATGAGCGGGCGCAGACTCGGGGCGTCGGGGTCATCGATCGCGGACCTGGTCATCAGCGACAGCAGCACCTGCTGCCCGGCAGGACCGTACGCCACGCCGACATCGTTGGTGGTGCCGTAATCCCCGCTACCCGTCTTGTCCGCGCTGGTGTATCCGGCGGGCAGGCCCGCGCGCATGCTCGAGGTCTGATTGGCCAGCATCCAGTCCAGGAGCTGTCGGCGGGTCGGCGGATTCAGCACGTCGCCGGTCAGGATGTTGCGGTAACCGTCACCCAGCGCACGCGGCGTGCTGGTGTCCCTCGGATCCCCCGGCAGCGCGGAATTCAACTCGACCTCCCAGCGGTCCAACCGCGTGCGGTGGTCGCCGATGCTGCGTGCGAACACGGTGATCGCCTGCGGGCCGCCCAGCACGCGCAGCAGACCGTTGGCCGCTGCGTTGTCGCTCTGCTGCAGCGCGGCCTGACACAACTCGGCCAACGACATCGACGTCCCCACCCGCGGCTCGGTCACCGGCGAATGGGGACGGATGTCCCCGGGCTCGATCGGGATCGCGTCGTTGAGCGTCAGCTCACCCGTCTGGGTCCGCTGCAGCACCGCCGCCGCGGCGTAGGCCTTGAACGTCGAGCACATCGCGAAAGGTTCGTCAGCACCGAACTCGATACCCCGCTGCGTGTCCAGATCCAGTGCATACAAACCGATCTGAGCGTTGTGTCGCTGTCCGAGCGCCTCTATGCGTTGGTCCAGCGGAGGCAGCGGCTCGACCGGGTCGGCGAGAACGGTCTGCGGGGAACACGCGGCCAATGCCACCAGTGACACCCCGCCGAACAACACGTGTCGTCGGGAGAATTCCGTCATCGGGAGCCAGGCTACCGGTCAGCTCCCGATCCTCTGCAACGGCCGCGGCAGCGACCGCTTCCTGTGCACCGGGCCGAGCACCGCCGCACCGAAGGGTTTGGTGAGCAGTTGCCGCGCGACCGCGTTGACGTCCTCGAGGGTGACCTCGTCGATGCGCGCCAGCGTCTCGGCGATGCTGCGGTGCTTGCCGTAGTTCAGCTCGCTGCGCCCGATCCGGTTCATCCGCGACGCCGAATCCTCGAGACCGAGCACCAGCCCGCCCCGCAGCGACCCCTTCGCGATCCTGCACTCGTCGGCGGTGATTCCGTCACGGGCCACCTCGGTCAGCACGTCGGTGGTCACCCGCACGACCTCGTCGAACCGCTCCGGTAGGCACCCTGCGTAGATCGACAGTGCTCCACTCTCGGCGAATGTGTCCACCGTGGAATACACCGAGTACGCCAGCCCGCGCGTCTCCCGGATCTGTTGGAACAGGCGCGAACTCAGGCCACCACCGAGAGCGGTGTTGAGCACCGACAGCGCCCAGCGATGATCCCAGTTCCGTCCCGGGGTCCGCACCCCGAGCGACAAGTGGGTCTGCTCGGCGTCACGGCGCACCAGATGCAGCGACGGCTTGCCGTTCACCCGTCCCGCCCCCTTGCGGGGCGGCACCGGGGCCCGCCCGCGCACCAGCCGCGGACCGAAGTGCTCACGGACGAGCCGGACCACCTCGTCGTGCTCGACGTTTCCGGCGACGGCGACGACCATCCGATCCGGCGTGTAGCGGCGCAGGTGGAAGGAATGCAGCTGAGCCCGCGTCATCGCCGAGATCGACTCGACACTGCCGATCACCGGTCGGCCGACGGGGTGGTCACCGAACATCGCCGACAGGAAGACGTCGCCGAGCGTGTCCTCCGGGTCGTCGTCGCGCATGGCGATCTCTTCGAGCACCACGTCCCGCTCGATCTCGACGTCCTCGGCGAGGCATCGCCCACGCAGCACTACGTCGGCGACGAGATCGACGGCCAGCGCCAGATCCGAGTCCAGCACGTGTGCGTAGTAGCACGTGTGCTCCCGGGTGGTGAACGCGTTCAGCTCACCGCCGACCGCGTCCATCGCCTGGGCGATCTCGACCGCGGTGCGGGTCGGCGTCGCCTTGAACAACAAGTGTTCGAGGAAATGGGCCGCACCGGCCACGCTGCGGCCCTCGTCGCGGGATCCGACGTTCACCCACACCCCGACCGATGCCGAATGCACCGACGGGATGTGCTCGGTGACCACACGCAGGCCACCGGGCAACAGGGTGCGGCGGACCGCCTTCGACTCAGCTGCTCGGCGTCGCTGCATCAACCGGCGCGTCAGCGGGTGCGTCTGCGGCGTCTTCGGCAACCAGGACCAAGGAGATCTTGCCGCGGTTGTCGATGTCGGCGATCTCCACGCGGAGTTTGTCGCCGACCTTGGCGATGTCCTCGACCTTGGCGATCCGCTTGCCGCGGCCCAGCTTCGAGATGTGCACCAGCCCGTCGCGGCCCGGCAGCAGCGACACGAAGGCACCGAAGTCGGTGGTCTTGACGACGGTTCCGAGGAACCGCTCGCCGACCTTGGGCAGCTGCGGGTTGGCGATCGCGTTGATCTTGTCGATCGCGGCCTGCGCCGACTCGCCGTTGGACGCGCCGACGAACACGGTGCCGTCGTCCTCGATCGAGATCGACGCGCCGGTCTCCTCGGTGATCGAGTTGATCATCTTGCCCTTGGGGCCGATGACCTCGCCGATCTTGTCGACCGGAACCTTGATCGTGGTGATCCGCGGCGCGTACGGGCTCATCTCGTCGGGCCCGTCGATCGCTTCGGCCATCACCTCGAGGATGGTGATCCGAGCGTCCTTGGCCTGGGCCAGCGCGTTGGCCAGCACCTGAGACGGGATGCCGTCGAGCTTGGTGTCGAGCTGCAGCGCGGTGACGAAGTCCTTCGTGCCTGCGCACTTGAAGTCCATGTCGCCGAACGCGTCCTCGGCGCCGAGGATGTCGGTCAGCGTGACGAAGCGGCGCTCGGTCTTGCCATCAACTTCAACGTCGTCGGACACCAGGCCCATCGCGATACCGGCCACCGGGGCTTTCAGGGGCACACCGGCGTTCAGCAGCGACAGCGTCGACGCACACACCGAACCCATCGAGGTCGAGCCGTTGGAGCTCAACGCCTCCGATACCTGGCGAATGGCGAAGGGGAACTCCTCGACGCTGGGCAGCACCGGCACCAAGGCCCGCTCGGCGAGTGCCCCGTGGCCGATCTCGCGGCGCTTGGGCGACCCGACGCGGCCGGTCTCACCGGTCGAGAACGGCGGGAAGTTGTAGTGGTGCATGTAGCGCTTGGACGTCTCCGGCCCCAGCGAGTCGATCTGCTGAGCCATCTTGACCATGTCGAGCGTGGTGACACCCAGGATCTGGGTCTCGCCGCGCTCGAACAGCGCGCTGCCGTGTGCCCGCGGGACGACCGCGACCTCGGCCGAGAGCGCGCGGATGTCGGTGACACCGCGGCCGTCGATACGGAAGTGATCGGTCAGGATGCGCTGGCGCACAAGCTTTTTGGTCAGCGCGCGGTAGGCGGCACCGATCTCTTTCTCTCGGCCGGCGTACTGCTCGGCGAGCCGCTCGAGCACCTCGGCCTTGATCTCGTCGAGGCGGTCATTGCGCTCGTTCTTGTTCGCGATGGTCAGCGCCTCCGACAGCGCCTCGGTGGCCACCGAAGCCACCGCGTAGTAGACGTCGTCGCCGTAGTCCGGGAACAGCGGGTACTCGGCGGTCTCCTTGCCTGCGGCGCCGGCCAGCTCGGCCTGGGCGTCGCACAGCACCGCGATGAACGGCTTGGCGGCTTCCAGACCCTCGGCCACCACGGACTCGGTGGGTGCACCGGCGCCACCGGCCACGAGGTCGATGACGTTCTCGGTGGCCTCGGCCTCGACCATCATGATCGCGACGTCATCGTCCACCTTGCGGCCCGCGACGACCATGTCGAACACGGCATGCTCGAGCTGCTCGACGGTCGGGAAGGCAACCCACTGCCCACCCTCGGCGGTGCCGACAGTCGGATCATTGATGAGGGCGACGCGCACACCGCCGACCGGGCCGGAGAACGGCAGGCCGGAGATCTGGGTCGACGCCGAGGCGGCGTTGATGGCCAGCACGTCGTACAGATCCTTGGGATCCAGGCTCAGCACGGTGACGACGACCTGGATCTCGTTGCGCAGACCGCTGACGAACGACGGGCGCAGCGGCCGGTCGATCAGGCGGCAGGTCAGGATCGCGTCGGTGGAGGGACGGCCCTCACGGCGGAAGAACGAACCGGGGATGCGGCCGGCGGCGTACATGCGCTCTTCGACGTCGATCGTCAACGGGAAGAAGTCGAAATGCTCCTTGGGCGCCTTGCTGGCGGTGGTGGCGCTCAGGAGCATGGTCTCGTCGTCGAGGTAGGCGACGACGGCGCCGGCGGCCTGCTGGGCCAGCCGACCGGTCTCGAAACGAATGGTGCGGGTGCCGAAGCTCCCGTTGTCGATGGTGGCGGTGGATTCGAACACGCCTTCTTCGATTTCAACTACAGACATGGACGTCCGTATGACCTCTCTGATTCACATCAGCGGTTTCGCGTGAGCACGCGCGGTGTGTGCGGACAGCTCCGGAGACCCGGGATGCCGCGCCCGGATGCGTCGACGGCCGTCGATCGAAGCTGCCGGAGTGTTCCTCCGGCAGCCACTACCGAAGACCGCGCGATCGGGCGGTTCGTGTCATGTCACGCGGGAGCGGTGCACGCGGATCTGCGAGGACCGCACCCAGTGTTCGTGCCGTACGGCATCCGAACGCACCCATGCTACATCGCGGCATACCGGAAACCCCTAATCCACCGCACCTGGTCGAGCCGGAAACGCCCGTGGCCGTGACCGCGCGGGGCGGTCACGGCCACGGGGCTCGTTACGTGTGAGGATCCGGCGGTCAGACCGGACGCGTCAGCGGCGCAGGCCGAGACGCTCGATCAGCGACCGGTAGCGCTGCACGTCGACCTGGGCGACGTACTTGAGCAGTCGGCGGCGACGGCCGACGAGCAGCAGCAGACCGCGACGCGAGTGGTGGTCGTGCTTGTGCTGCTTGAGGTGCTCGGTGAGGTCGACGATGCGCTTGGTGAGCAGCGCGACCTGAGCCTCCGGAGAACCGGTGTCGGTGTCGTGCAGGCCGTACTGGCCCAAGATTTCCTTCTTCTGTTCGGCAGTGAGCGCCACGAAACAACTCCATCAATTCGGTCCGCGAACATTGGGGCCCGGTTCAGACACCAGCCCCGAAAAGCGCGGCCACCGCGAACTGCAGCACGCGCCGGGTCGGCGAGGAGTCTAGCAGCGGCCACAGCCGGCCGACGAATCGGCGAACGGGCCGGCTAGCGGGCCGACAAGATGGTGCGGGCACGTTCGGTGTCGGTATCCATCGCACTCACCAGATCGGCCACCGAGTCGAATTTCTCCTGCCCCCGCAGACGGGCGACGAAGTCGACGGCGACGTGCTGACCGTACAGGTCAGCGGTGGTGTCCAGTACGAACGCCTCCACGGTGCGGGTGCGTCCGGAGAAGGTCGGGTTGGTGCCGACCGACACCGCGGCCTGGTAGCGCTCGCCGGGAGTCACGGTGCCGACGACCGGACCGTGCCCGAGCACGGTGAACCACGCCGCGTAGACGCCGTCGGCCGGGATCGCCGAGTACATCGGCGGTGCAACGTTGGCGGTCGGGAAGCCGAGCACCCGGCCGCGCCCGTCGCCCCGCACCACCACACCCTCGACGCGGTGCGGCCGGCCGAGCGCCTCCGCCGCGGCGACCATGTCGCCGGCGTCGACGCAGGAGCGGATATAGGTCGACGAGAACGTGACGGTCTCGTCGCGGTGATGCTCGGCGACCAGCGAGAGCGAGTCCACCGCAAAGCCGAACCGCTCCCCCGCCTTGCGGAGCAGGTCGACGTTGCCCGCCGCCTTCTTGCCGAAGGTGAAGTTGTCTCCCACGACCACCTCGACCACGTGCAGCCGTTCCACCAGCAGCTCGTGGATGTAGCGCTCCGGGGTCAGCTTCATGAAGTCGGCGGTGAACGGCATCACCAGGAAAACGTCGATACCGAGTTCCTCGACCAGCTCGGCGCGCCGGGTCAGCGTGGTGAGCTGGGCCGGGTGACTGCCCGGGAACACGACCTCCATCGGGTGCGGGTCGAAGGTCATCAGCACGACCGGTACGCCGCGCGAGCGTCCGGCCTTGACCGCACGGCTGATCAGCTCCTGGTGTCCGCGATGGACACCGTCGAAGACCCCGATGGTGACGACACATCGGCCCCAGTCTGTGGGGATTTCGTCCTGCCCCCGCCAGCGCTGCACGCCGCTAGCCTACGACCCTTGCGCAACTCCGGCCTAAACACCGGCCGAGCGACACCCCCGGATCGAGTTTCGATTGCCTAAACTTCATCCTCGTGAGTCCTGACGGCAATTCCGCCAACCCCGCCGATCTGTCGACGGTCGCCCAGGACTATCTGAAGGTCATCTGGACCGCGCAAGAGTGGTCGCACGAGAAAGTCAGCACCAAACTGCTGGCCGAGCGGATCGGGGTGTCGGCCAGCACCGCGTCGGAGTCCATCCGCAAGCTGGCCGATCAGGGTCTGGTCGACCACGAGAAGTACGGCGCCGTCACGCTCACCGATGCCGGCCGCCGCGCCGCGCTGGCCATGGTGCGCCGGCACCGGCTGATGGAGACGTTCCTGGTCAACGAGCTCGGCTACAGCTGGGACGAGGTGCACGACGAGGCCGAGGTGCTCGAGCACGCCGTCTCCGACCGGATGCTCGACCGGATCGACGCCAAGCTCGGCTATCCGACGCGGGACCCGCACGGCGACCCGATCCCTGCAGCCGACGGCAAGGTGCCGACCCCACCGGCGCGTCAGCTCTCGGACTGTCAGAACGGCGAGGCCGGCACCGTCGCCCGCATCTCCGACGCCGACCCCGAGATGCTGCGGTACTTCGACACCGTCGGGATCAGCCTGGATTCACGGTTGCGGGTGGTGGCCCGCCGCGACTTCGCCGGCATGATCTCGGTGGCCATAGAGAATCCGGCGAATTCCGACGTGACGGCCGATGAAACCACTGTCGATTTGGGAAGCCCGGCCGCACAGGCGATCTGGGTCATAGCGTAGGAGTGCCGATGGCCAAGCTCGAGATGTCCCGTTCGCTACCGATGCCGGCCGAGAAGGCCTGGGGACACGCATCGGACCTGTCGACGCTGGGCGACTGGATGAGCATGCATCAGGGGTGGCGTTCGGAGCTGCCCGACCAACTCGACGTCGGCGTGACCGTTGTCGGGGTGGCCGGCGCGAAGGGCATGCGCAACCGGGTGACGTGGACGGTGCGCAGGTTCGATCCCCCGTCGGCGCTGGAGATCAGCGGCGAGGGTGTGGGCGGCACGCGCTACAAGCTGGCGATGAAGGTCGCGTCCTCCGGCGACGGCTGCATGTTCACCGTGCGGATGGACCTCGGCGGCGCCCCGCTGTTCGGCCCGATCGGCGCGGCCGCGGTGCGCGCCGTCAAGGGCGACATCGACAAGTCGATCAAGCAGTTCGAGCAGCTCTACGCGTAGCCACGGCCCAGTCGCACGTGTCGGCGTCTCGGCGTCGGTCGCGTACACATCCCGGCGGGCGGTCGCGGCAGGGCGGCGCTACAGCGTGGCAGGCCGGATCACCACCACGGACTTCGTCCGCGAGCCCGCGTCCTCCAAGAGCGCCATCACGCGCCCGTCCGGCGCCGTGGCGGCGTACACGCCCTCGATTCCGGCGGGCGGCAGGGGTCGCCCGTGGCTTGCGTCCACCGCCTCCGCGTCGGTGAGCTCGCGCCGCGGAAACGCCTGCAGGCACGCCTCGTCCAGCGAGTAACTGAGTTCCGGGCGCTCACCCAGCTGCTCCAGGGTGCGCGCCTGATCCAATCCGATTCCGCCCACCCGGGTTCGGCGCAGCGCGGTCAGGTGCCCGCCGACACCCAGCGCGGCGCCGAGGTCACGGGCCAGCGCCCGGATATAGGTCCCACTCGAACAGTCCACGGCCACATCGACATCGATGACGCCGTCGACTCCTTCGATCTCTCGCCGAACCTCCAGCACGTCGAAGCGGTCGATGCGCACCGGGCGGGCCGCCAACTCCACGGCCTGCCCTTCGCGGACCATCTGGTAGGCGCGCTTGCCGGCCACCTTGATCGCGCTGACCGACGACGGCACCTGCTCGATCGGGCCGCGCAGCGGCCCCAGCGCGGCCTCGATAGCCGAGTCGGTGAGGTGGGACGCCGAAATCGATTGCAGCGCTTCGCCTTCGGCGTCCTCGGTGGAGGTCGTCTGCCCCAGCCTGACCGTCGCCTCATACGACTTATCCGTCGCCGTCAGCAGACCGAGGATCTTGGTGGCGCGTTCGATCCCGACGATCAGCACTCCCGTCGCCATCGGGTCCAGCGTGCCCGCATGTCCGACCTTGCGGGTGCCGAACAGACGGCGGCAGCGGCCGACGACGTCATGGCTCGTCATACCGCACGGTTTGTCGACGACGACCAGCCCGGCTGCTGTCACAGGACGATCGCGGTCAGTGCGATCCCGTCGCGGATCGACCACCGCCCCGCCAGAGACGTCAGCGGCGGACCGGTCTCCGCTTGCGGGTCGATCAGGATCTCCGAGGTGAACGTTCCCGCCTGTCCGCAGGAGTCGACCTCGAACGTGATGTGCGCGTCCTCGAAACCCAGCCATCGGTGCGTCAGCGGGAACCACGCCTTGTATGTCGCCTCCTTGGCGCAGAACAGCACCCGGTCCCAGTGCACCCCGCCGGGCATCGCGGAGAGCTCGTGACGTTCGGCGGGCAGGCTGATCGCGTCGAGCACACCGTCGGGCAGCACGTCATGGGGTTCGGCGTCGATCCCCACCGACCGCACCTCGGCCCGCCGCCCCACGGCCGCGCCGCGGAA
Organism: Mycobacterium sp. SMC-8; assembly: GCF_025263565.1. Taxonomy (NCBI): domain Bacteria; kingdom Bacillati; phylum Actinomycetota; class Actinomycetes; order Mycobacteriales; family Mycobacteriaceae; genus Mycobacterium; species Mycobacterium sp. SMC-8. Next base: position 3,930,530 of record NZ_CP079865.1, on the reverse strand, counting down.
TCCCTCGCAGTGGGTCAGGCTACCGACGATGCCGTCGGGCCAGCACGGTTCGCCCTTCTGGCCCTTGAGAATCGGTACGGGTTCCATCCCGAGGTCGACGAGAGCCTGGCGCGCGCAGTAGCGCACGGTGATGAACTCGTTGCGCCGCTTGGCCACCGACTTCGCGATCAGCGGCTCCTCTTCCGGCAGCGGAGCCAATTCCCGCGGATCCGAGTACATCTCGGCCGCAGCCAGCGCGTCGCTCTCGCCTGGGAGCACCCCGGCGAGCAGTTTGGCCGCGATCACGCCCGATCCCTGATCCGCTGCTGCATCTTGGCGGCGTTGTCGCGCATCTCCTGGGTGATCTGAAAGTGCCCACCGAACTCGTTGAGATAACCCGGCGCGTATTTCGGGTCCGGGAGAATCTGACGCAGCCAACGGTAGGGCCGCCGCCGACGCCACTCCCGCGGATAGCCGACCGAGACCTCTTCGAACCGCACGCCGTCGTACCAGGTGGTGCGTGGGATGTGCAGGTGCCCGTACACCGAGCAGACCGCGTTGTAGCGGGTGTGCCAGTCCGCGGTCGCGGTGGTGCCGCACCACAGCGAAAACTCGGGGTAGAACATCGCGTCGCAGGGTTCGCGCACCATCGGGAAATGGTTGACCTGGATCGTGGGCATCATCCAGTCCAGGTCCTCCAGGCGTTTGCGGGTGTAGTTCACCCGGTCGCGGCACCATGCGTCACGCGTCGAGTACGGCTCCGCGGACAGCAGATACTCATCGGTGCCGACGATATTGCGTTCCTTGGCGATCGCCAGCCCCTCGGCCTTGGTCCCGGCGCCCTGGGGCAGGAACGAATAGTCGTAGAGCAGGAACATCGGCACGATGGTCGCCGGCCCGCCCTCCTCGGTCCACACCGGGAACGGGTGCTCCGGGGTGACGATGCCCATCTCGTCGCACATGTTGACCAGGTAGTCGTAGCGGGCCTTGCCGAAGATCTGCATCGGGTCACGGTTGGTGGTCCACAACTCGTGGTTGCCGGGCACCCAGATCACCTTGGCGAAACGTTTTCTGAGCAGGTCCAGTGCCCACCGGATCTCGTCGGTGCGCTCGGCGACGTCACCGGCCACGATCAGCCAGTCGTCGGGAGAAGCCGGGTGCAGCGACTCGGTGACCGGCTTGTTGCCGGTGTGCCCGGTATGGAGGTCACTGACCGCCCACAGGGTCGGGCGCCGTTCGTCAGTGGTCACGACACCCAAGCCTACTGGTGGACCACAGGAGCCGGCCGGGCGGCAACTAGAACATGTTCTAGGTTCCCGCCCGGCGGCCCGGAGCCGACCGTTACACTCCCGGGCAGACCGGCGATGAACCAGGCGGCAGCCCGCGACGCGGCGGCCACGAGACCCAGGGGGTGTGATGGTCGCCAAGCTGCGACTGTTCTCGGCGCTGTGCGCGCTGGTCGCAGCGGTGGTCGTGGTGGTGCAGACCAGCCCGGCCGTGGTCACCGGCCCGGACGACGTGGACCTCCGCTCGACGTTCGTGCCGCTGCCGAACGCGACCACCACGATCAAGTCGCCGGTGCTTGACCTCACCGACCCCGATCCGTTCGACCCATGCCGGGACATCCCGCTCGACGTCGTCCAGCGCATCGGGTTGGCGTTCACCCCGCCGGCGCACGAGGACAGCCTGCGCTGCAAGTACGACGCCGGGAACTACCAGATGGCCGTCGAGGCGGTCGTGTGGCGCACCTATGAAGAAACGCTGCCGCCTGACGCGGTCGAACTCGACATCAACGGGCACCGCGCCGCCCAGTTCTGGATCATGAAACCGACCGACTGGAACAACCGCTGGTGGATCACCTGCATGGTGGCGTTCAAGACCAGCTACGGGGTGATCCAGCAGTCCCTGTTCTATTCGCCCATCTACTCCGAGCCGGATCCGGACTGCATGCAGACCAACCTGCAGCGCGCACACGAGCTGAGCCCCTTCTACATCTACTGATGAGATTGCTGGACCTACCGATATCCGCTGATGTCGCTCGGACATCTGGCGGCGGTGAACTGGCCAGTAGGGTTCGCTAGGTGAGCTCTGGAATCGTCCGCCGGACCCGGCACGCCGTCAGCCGCACCCTGGGGCTTCCGCCGCCGGTCTGCGATTTCACGGTGCACCGGGCGGTGCGGGTACCGATGCGCGACGGGGTCGAACTGGTCGCCGACCACTACGTGCCCCACACCGGCGTGCCCGCGGGCACACTGCTGGTGCGCGGCCCCTACGGGCGCGGTTACCCGTTCGCGGCGCTGTTCGGGTCGTTCTACGCCGCGCGCGGCTACCACGTCGTCTTCCAGAGTGTGCGCGGTACCTACGGCTCGGGCGGAGGGTTCGACCCGTTCGTCAACGAGGTCGACGACGGCGCGGACACCGCCGCCTGGCTGCGCGACCAGCCATGGTTCACCGGCACGTTCGCCACGGTCGGGTTGTCCTACCTGGGCTTCACCCAGTGGGCGCTGCTCTCGGACCCGCCGCCGGAGCTCAGGGCCGCGGTGATCACTGTCGGCCCCACCGACGTCAGCGGGCCCCGCTGGGGCACCGGGTCGTTCGGGCTGAACGACTTCCTGGGCTGGAGCGATCTGGTGGGACGGCAGGAGGATCCGAACCGGCTGCGCACCCTGGTGCGTCAGGCCCGCGCGCAGCGCCGCGTCACGGAGGCGTCGCTGGGGCTGCCGCTCGGTGCGGCCAGTCGCGCGCTGCTCGGTGACGGCGCACCGTGGTTCGAGTCCTGGCTGGACCACCCCGAGATCGACGACCCGTTCTGGAGCCGCCTCCGACTCCGCCGTGCGCCCGAACGCGCAGAGGTGCCGGTGTTGTTGCTGACCGGCTGGCAGGATCTGTTCGTCGAGCAGACTCTCGAGCACTACAGCCTGCTTGCCGGCCGCGGCGTTCCCGCCGGGCTCACGGTCGGGCCGTGGACGCACGGACACATGATGACCAAGGCCGCGCCGATCGTGCTCCGGGAAACCCTCGACTGGCTCGCCACCCATCTGGGCGGGGCGCCGCCGCAGCGCCGCTCGCCGGTCCGCATCCACCTGAGTGGCCGCGGCTGGCTCGACCTGCCGGACTGGGAACCCGCGATGCCGGCGTTGGTCTTGCATCCGCAGCCGGGCGGCGCACTGGCGGCGACGGCGCCTCATGACGGGGCATCGGCCACCTTCGTGTACAACCCGGCAGATCCGACCCCGACGGTCGGCGGGCGTCTGCTCTCCCCCGTCGGCGGATACCGCGACGACACCGCACTGGCCCGTCGCGCTGACGTCGTCACGTTCACCGGCCCGCCGCTGGCCGCCGACCTGCACCTCGTCGGTGCGCCCGTGCTGGAGGTGGCACACTCGTGCGCCAACCCGCACAACGACCTGTTCGCGCGGATCAGTCAGGTCGACGCGCAAGGACGCTCCCGCAACGTCAGTGACGGCTACGTGGCGTCGGCACCGGACTCCGGCACCGTGCGAATCGAGCTCGACCCGACCGCGTGGACGTTCCCGGCCGGATCACGGATCCGGCTGCTGATCGCCGGCGGCTCCCACCCTCGCTTCCTGCGCAACCTGGGCACCGGCGAACACGCAGCCACCGCAACCGCATGTGCGACCGCCCGGCACACCGTGCACCTGGGAGCGGACACCCATCTGAGGCTGCCGGCCGGCCCACACCCGCCGTCAGCCGACTGAGCTCCGCACGAGCCCGGCGACGCGGTCCAGCTCGCAGTCGGTGTGCACCGGCGGGCCCCAGACCGGGTCGACGGGCAGCTGGACCCAGCTGGAACAACCGCGGTAGTCCGGGGTGCGCACCAGGCGCACCGGCTCGGCCAGCGGCACCGCCGAGACGACCAGTGCGGTCAGCCGATGCCGGGGGCGGAAGTCGAGCCGGTCGGACCGCACCGACTCTTCCGTCCAGATATGAAATGGCGCAACGGCTTTCAGTCCTTCTGGCCGCTCCACAGCGATAGCGGCAACCACGGTCGCACCCGCGCGCACCACGATGGCGTCCTCGGTGCTGTCGGCGGCTGCCGGCTCGAGCAGATCGCGGTGTTCAGGACGGACCCGCTCGGCGTGACTGTGCGCCACGGTCGGGAACAACAGGAACCGCGACGCGGCCACTTCGGGAGCCACCTCGAAGCGCTTCTCGTGGATTCCCCCCTTGCGCAGCAGCACGGTCTGCCTGCCGTCGAGCAGCGCGTGGATCGCCGCACTCCACTCCTTGAGGGCGGGCCGGGCCAGGGTGGCTGTCATGCCAGGTTCAGCCGTGCCCGCACTTCGGGGCGGCGCAGCGGCGGAACGGTCTTCGGGGGTTGCCGACGTGGCTGCAGGCCGGCCAGCAGTCTTCGGGTGGATTCGGTGACCTCGGCGACCGCGGCTTCGAACGCGTCAACGTTGGCCCCCGACGGCCGGGTGATGCCGCTGACCTTCCGGACGTACTGCCGGGCCGCGGCCTCGATCTCGTCGGCCGTCGCGGCCGGTTCGAGGCCGCGTAGCTCGGTGATGTTTCGGCACATGGAATCCACGATAGGGCGCGCAGGCGGGGGCCGATACGGTGTGGCGATGAGCACCGCAGAGGACGTCTTGCTGATCGACACCCAGGACCGCATCCAGATCCTGACGCTGAACCGGCCCGGGTCCCGCAACGCGCTGTCGGCCGCGTTGCGCGGCCGCCTGTTCGAGGCGCTACGTGAAGCGGAGGCCGACGATGACGTCGATGTCGTGATCCTTACGGGTGCCGATCCGGTCTTCTGCGCCGGTCTGGACCTCAAAGAGCTCGGCGACACCACCGAACTGCCCGACATCTCACCGAAGTGGCCGCCGATGACCAAGCCGGTGATCGGGGCGATCAACGGCGCCGCGGTGACCGGCGGCCTGGAGATCGCGTTGTACTGCGACATCCTGATCGCCTCCGAGCAGGCCCGCTTCGCCGACACCCACGCCCGGGTCGGCCTGCTGCCCACCTGGGGCCTGTCGGTCCGGCTGCCGCAGAAGGTCGGCGTCGGAATGGCCAGGCGTATGAGCATGACCGGCGACTACCTGTCGGCCGAGGACGCGCTGCGGTGCGGGCTGGTCACGCAGGTGGTGCCGCACGGCGAGCTGCTCGGCACAGCTCGCCAGATCGCGACGTCGATCGTCGGCAACAACCAGAAGGCGGTGCGCGCGCTGATGGCGTCCTACCACCAGATCGACGAGGCGCAGAACAGTGCGGCGCTGTGGCAGGAGGCGGCAGCGGCCCGCGAATGGATGAAAAGCACCAGCGGCGACGACATCGCGGCGAGCCGCAGCGGTGTGATGGACCGCGGCCGGACGCAGGTCCGGCAATAGGGCGAAGCCGGACGCAGGTCCGGCACCTACTGGTACCGCGAACGTGCGTGTCTGTGCCTTCCGCCCCGGCGTGTCGCTCGCAGATCCGCACGCTCGGCGGCTTGACAGCGCCCCCGCCGGGTGCGCCAGAGTCGAGCCATGAGCGCAGTCGAACGCCCGGTCAACCACCATGGTGATCACCCGGGATTCTGCGGACTGACCGGTGATCTGTTCGCGGTGCTCTTCCTGCTCGCCGGCCGCCGCACCGCGGTGCTGGCGGCCGACCTGACCGACATCACGGCGGGCGACCACGTCGTCGACATCGGGTGCGGGCCAGGCAACGGCGCCCGCACCGCGGCGGCGCGGGGTGCGCGGGTCACCGGTGTCGACCCGTCCGACTCGATGTTGCGGGTGGCGCGCGCAGTCACCCGGGGGCGTCCGGCGATCACCTGGGCCCAGGGCACAGCCGAGGTGCTGCCGGTGCCGGACGCGTCAGCGACGGTCGTGTGGGCTCTGGCCACGGTGCACCACTGGCGCGACGTCAGCCTGGCCCTGGCCGAGATTCATCGGGTGCTCGTGCCCGGTGGGCGGTTACTCGCCGTGGAGCGGCAGGTGGCGCCCGACGCCACCGGTTTCGCCAGCCATGGATGGACCGAACAGCAAGCGAGAACCTTTGCGGCACTGTCCGACACCGCCGGACTGGGAGACGCCACAGTCGATGTTGCCCGCGCCGGCCGGCGCGAGGTGTGGACGGTCACCGCGACACGGCGCCCGGCTGTATGAGGACGGTCTTGAAGGCGACCGTCAGCGGGTGCCGGGCACCAGCCAGCGGCCCGACAGCGCCCGCCAGCCGACGAACATCAGCCGCAGCACCATGAAGGTGCTCAGCCCGGCCCAGATCCCCAGCAGCCCCCACCCGAAGGCCAGCGACAGCCAGGTCAGCGGCAGGAAGCCGACCAGCGCGCTGATCAGTGTCGCGTTGCGCATGAACGTCGCATCGCCTGCCCCGAGCAGCACCCCGTCGAGCGCGAAAACGATTCCGGCGACCGGTAGCTGGGCCACCAGGAACCACCACGGCACGCCGATCTGGTCGAGCACCGAACGGTCGTCGGTGAACACCGTCGGGAACACCTGCGAACCCAGCGCGAACACGGCCGCCAGCACCACACCGGCCACCGTTGAGAACAGCGTCACCCGCCACGCCACCGTCTTGGCGTGGTTCAGCTGACCCGCACCGAGCGCGGCGCCGACCAGCGACTGCGCGGCGATGGCCAACGAATCGAGGACGAGCGCAAGGAAGTTCCACAGCTGCAGCACCACCTGGTGCGCGGCGACGGCGGCGGCCCCGAACCGGGCGGCCACCGCTCCGGCGGAGATGAAGCAGGCCTGGAACGCCATGGTCCGCAGCACCAGGTCGCGACCCATCACCACCTGCGCGCGCAGCACTTGCGGCCGCAGCCGCAACGGCACCTTCTCGACGACCAACGCGCGGCAGAACAATGCCGCCGCCAGGTACTGCCCCACCACGTTGGCCACCGCGGAGCCGGCCAGACCCAGTTCGGGGGCGCCCAGCCAGCCGTACACCAGCAGTGGGCACAGCACCGCCGAAACCGCGAAGCCGAAGATCACGTAGCGCAGCGGGCGCACGGTGTCCTGCACGCCGCGCATCCACCCGTTGCCTGCGGCCGCGATCAGGATCGCGGGCACCGCCAGACTGGCGATGCGCACCCAGGGCAGCGCCGCTTCGGCGATCTCGCCGCCGGCGGCCAGCGCCGACACCAGCGGCACCGCCGTCAGTTGGACGGTGATGACGATCGTGGTGCCGATACCCAGCGCCAACCAGGTGGCCTGCACGCCTTCCTCGACGGCCGCCCGCCGATCGCCGGCGCCGTAGAAGCGTGCCGCGCGGGCAGTGGTGCCGTAGGACAGGAAGGTCAGCTGTGAACTGAGCACGCCCATGATCAGCGCGCCGATCGCGAGTCCGGCCAGGCTCAGGGCGCCCAGCCGACCGATGACCGCCAGATCGAAGAGCAGATAGATCGGTTCGGCGGCGAGCACGCCGAGCGCGGGGAAGGCGAGCGCGGCGATCCGCCGGTTGGTCGCCGGGACCGGCTCAACCAAGGGCGGTACGCAGCGCCTCGACGAGGTCGTCGGCAGTTCCCGACGCGGAATAGCCGGCCGCCAACCGATGCCCGCCGCCGCCGAAAGTGCTTGCCACCGTGGACACATCCAGCGACTTCGACCGCATCGACACCGACCAGCGGCGGGGACCGATCTCCTTGAACACCGCCGCCACTTCGGCCTGCTGCGTGGTGCGCACGATGTCGACGATGCTCTCGATCTCCTCCGAGCGCGCCGCCGACCATTCCTCGTGGTCGACGACGGCGTAGACGAAACCGCGTCCGCCTGCCGCGTCGGTGTCCAGGCGCGCCGAACCCAGCACCCGCGACAGCATGGGCAGCCACGCGAACGGGTGGGTGTCGAGCAGAGTGCGGCTCACCGCGGCGTTGTCCACGCCGATCTCGACCAGTCGCGCCGCCAACCGGTGGGCGCGGGCACTGGCCCAGCGGAACGACCCGGTGTCGGTGGTCAGCCCGGCGTAGAGGCAGTGCGCCACCGCGAGATCGATCGGTTTGTCCCAGGCGTCGAGCAGGTCGGCGACCAGCATCGTCGTCGAATCCGCGGCGGGGTCGACGAAGTTGGCGGTGCCGAACAGCTGGTTCGACGCGTGATGGTCGATGACCAGGACGTCGCGGTCGGACTCGACGAGCTCGCGCAGCGCGCCCAGCCGGTTGATGCTGGGGATGTCGACGGTGACCACCAGGTCGGCATCCCGGCGCAGGTCCTGCGGCGCCACCAGCAGGTGCCCACCCGGCAGCGTGTGCAACGACTCGGGAAGCTCGTCAGGCTCGGCGAAGCTCACCTGGACGCTCTTGTCCGCCTGCGCGAGGACCAGCGCCAGCGCCAGTCCGGCGCCGATGGTGTCGGCGTCGGGAAAGACGTGACACACCACGCTGACACTGTCGGCCGCCGTCAGCAATTCGGCGGCTGCGGAGGCGTCGACGTGCGCGCCCAATCGGGCGGCGGCCGCACTGCTGACGGTGGCCGAGCCGCCGAATCGGGCGGTGGTCGGGACGTCAGTCGTCGCGTCTGTCATCGAGCGCGTCAAAGTCACCCGTGTCCTCAGCGTCCCCGGTTGCTTCGTCCTCCGCCCCCATTACACGGTACGGGTCGGTTTCCCCGGCGTGCTTGGCACCCTGCCGAACTCTCGCCAAATCCTCATCTGCGGCCCGCGCCCGGGCCAGCAGCTCCTCCATGCGGTGGGCCGCGTCGGGCACCGTGTCGCGGACGAACGACAAGGTCGGCGTGAACCGGACCCCCAACGAGGCGCCGACCCTGGTACGCAGCACACCTTTGGCCTTCTCCAGCCCGGCGGCAGCACCCTCGTAGTCGGGTTCCTCGTCAAGGGACCGGCCCAGCACCGTGTAGTACAGGGTCGCGTCGTGCAGGTCATTGGTGACCTTCGCGTCCGTGATCGTCACCCCGGTTAGCCGGGGATCTTTGATCTCGTACTCGATGGCTGAGGCGACGACCGTGGAGATCCGCTTGGCGAGCCGTTTCGCCCGTGCGGGATCAGGCACGACGCTCCTCGCGCGAGCGCTCGGTCACTACGCCCTCGCCTTCTCGACCAGCTCGTACGTCTCGATGACGTCGCCTTCCTTGATGTCGGAGTACGTCAAGGTCAGACCGCATTCGTAACCGTCGCGGACCTCGGTGACGTCCTCCTTCTCGCGGCGCAGCGACGACACGGTGAGGTTCTCGGCGACCACGACGTTGTCGCGCAGCAGGCGCGCCTTGGCGTTGCGCCGCATGATGCCCGACTGGACGAGGCAGCCGGCGATGTTGCCGACCTTCGACGACCGGAAGATCGCCCGGATCTCGGCGCGGCCGAGCTCGCGCTCCTCGTAGATCGGCTTGAGCATGCCCTTGAGCGCGCTCTCGATCTCGTCGATGGCCTGGTAGATCACCGAGTAGTACCGGATCTCCACGCCCTCACGGTTGGCCAGCTCCGTCGCCTTGCCCTCGGCACGGACGTTGAAGCCGATGATGATCGCGTCCGACGCCGACGCCAGGTTGACGTTGGTCTCGGTGACACCGCCGACGCCGCGGTCGATGACGCGCAGTTCCACCTCGTCGTCGACCTGGATGCCCAGCAGGGCCTCCTCGAGCGCCTCGACCGTACCGGCGTTGTCGCCCTTGAGGATCAGGTTCAGCTGGCTGGTTTCCTTCAGCGCCGAATCCAAGTCCTCCAGGCTGATCCGCTTGCGGGTGCGGGCGGCCAGCGCGTTGCGCTTGCGCGCGCTGCGCCGGTCGGCGATCTGCCGTGCGATGCGGTCCTCGTCGACGACCAGGAAGTTGTCACCGGCGCCGGGCACTGATGTGAACCCGATGACCTGCACCGGCCGTGACGGCAGCGCCTCGGTGACGTCCTCGCCGTGTTCGTCGACCATGCGGCGGACGCGGCCGTAAGCGTCGCCCGCGACCACCGAGTCGCCGACCCGCAGCGTGCCGCGCTGGATGAGCACGGTCGCCACCGGGCCGCGGCCCCGGTCCAGATGCGCCTCGATCGCGACGCCCTGGGCCTCCATGTCGGGGTTGGCCCGCAGGTCCAGCGACGCGTCGGCGGTCAGGATGACGGCTTCCAGCAGCGCCTCGATGTTGGTGCCCGCCTTGGCGGAGATGTCGACGAACATCGTGTCGCCGCCGTACTCCTCGGGCACCAGCCCGTACTCGGTGAGCTGACCACGGATCTTGGAAGGGTCGGCGCCCTCCTTGTCGATCTTGTTGACCGCGACCACGATCGGCACATCGGCGGCTTGGGCGTGGTTGACCGCCTCCACCGTCTGCGGCATCACGCCGTCGTCGGCTGCGACCACCAGGATCGCGATGTCGGTGGCCTTCGCGCCGCGGGCACGCATGGCGGTGAACGCCTCGTGGCCCGGGGTGTCGATGAACGTGATGGGCCGCTCGTTGCCGTCCAGATCGACGGTGACCTGGTAGGCGCCGATGTGCTGGGTGATGCCGCCGGCCTCGCCCTCGCGGACGGTGGCGTTGCGGATCGTGTCCAGCAGGCGGGTCTTGCCGTGGTCGACGTGACCCATGACGGTGACGACCGGCGGCCGGAACTCGAGGTCCTCCTCGCCGCCCTCGTCCTCGCCGTAGGACAGGTCGAAGGACTGCAGCAGCTCGCGGTCCTCGTCCTCCGGGGACACGACCTGCACGACGTAGTTCATCTCGCTGCCGAGCAGCTCGAGGGTCTCGTCGCCGACGGACTGTGTCGCGGTCACCATCTCACCGAGGTTGAACAGCGCCTGGACCAGCGAGGCCGGGTTGGCGTTGATCTTCTCGGCGAAATCGCTCAGCGACGCGCCGCGGGCCAGCCGGATCGTCTCGCCGTTGCCGTGCGGGAGCCGCACGCCGCCGACGACCGGGGCCTGCATGTTCTCGTATTCGGCCCTTTTCGCGCGCTTCGACTTGCGACCACGCTTCGGGGCGCCGCCGGGACGGCCGAAGGCGCCTGCGGCGCCGCCGCGCTGACCGGGACGGCCACCGCCGCCACCGGGACGACCGCGGAATCCACCGCCTGCAGCGGCACCGCCGCCACCGCCGGCACCGCCACCGCGGTAGTTACCGCCACCGCCACCGCCGCCGGGACGGCCGACGCCGCCGGGTGCAGGGCGCGGGCCGCCACCGGGGCGAGGGCCGCCACCGGGGCGCGGGCCCTGTCCGGGACGCGCGCCGGCCGGGCGCGGCGGCATGTTGCCGGGCGTAGCGCCGGGGCGGGGGCCGCCACCGGGGCGGGGGCCGCCGGCACCGGGGCCGGGCCGGGGCCCGCCCGGACCCTGCGGCCTGGGCGCCGGCCGCTCGACCGGTTGCTGCGAAGAGAAGGGGTTGTTGCCCACGCGAGGCGTCCTCGGCGCGGGCTTCGGGGCGCCCGGCCGGGGACCGCCGGGACCCGGCCGCGGTCCGGGGGTCGGGGTGGGCCGGGCCGACGGTGCCGCGGGGGTCGCCTGCGGGGCCGCGGCAGCCGGGCTGGGCGGTGCGGCCGGGGGCTGCGCCGGCGCGGCCGGCGGTGCCGGAGGCGCAGGCGGTGCGGCCGGTGCCGCGGGCTGCTGGACTACGGGAGGGCCGGGCTTGGGCGCCGGCCGGCTCTGCGGCGCGGCCGGCTTGGCCGCGGCTGCTGCGGAGCCGTTTCCGCCGGCGGCACCGGCGGACTTGTCCGGCTTGGATCCGCCGAACGATTCACGCAGCCGGCGCGCGACGGGAGCCTCCACCGTCGAGGACGCCGACTTGACGAATTCACCCTGCTCACTGAGCCGGGCGAGCACTTCCTTACTCGTGACACCGAGTTCCTTAGCCAACTCGTGCACGCGGGCCTTACCTGCCACTACATCTCCTGTCTGGGAGGCGACAGCGGTGGTAGGCGCCGCGCCTCGGTTTAGCTATGACGCATGGTCATCGGGACTTCACGGTGTGCTCATGTTCTTCGCTTACCTGTTCTCTAGCCCGAGTGTGTCGTGGCGCCCCCGGTCGGGAACGCGTCGGACAACGCGGTGATGTCCGGTGAACCGGTGATCCGTAGCGCTCGGCTGAACGCCCGCCGCCGAACTGCGGCTTGCAGGCAACCCGGATCGGGGTGCAGCCAAGCGCCCCGCCCAGGAAGCCGTCTCGCTTCGTCAACGGTCACGGCGTGCTCGCCATTCCCGGAGTCGACAGCGACAACCCGGAGCAAATCGACGGCCAGCTCTCGTTTCCGGCATCCGATGCAGGTCCGCACCGGTGCACCCGAGGGTTTGACGGTGTTTTTCCGCATCCGAGCCGATGTCTCGCGCTGGACCACGGCTGAGTCTACCGTCACCGCAGTGCTGAGAGGAAAACCGGTGCGCAATGGCCAGTGGTGTCGGCTCAGTGTTCGCCGGACCGTTCGCCGGACCTCTCCGGTCGCGGCGCGTGCGCGGACGGGCCGGGATGCCCTTCGGCCGCCGCATCGTCGCTGCGGATGTCGATGCGCCAGCCGGTCAGCCGCGCCGCCAGGCGCGCGTTCTGACCTTCCTTGCCGATCGCCAGGGACAGCTGGAAGTCCGGCACGATGACCCGCGCCGCCCGTGCGGCCTCGTCGATCACCGTCACCGAGACCACCTTGGCCGGCGAGAGCGCGTTGGCAACGAACCGGGCGGGGTCCTCGTCGTAGTCGATGATGTCGATCTTCTCGCCGGACAACTCGCTCATTACGTTGCGCACCCGCTGCCCCATCGGCCCGATGCAGGCGCCTTTGGCGTTGAGCCCGGGCGCCCTGGACGCGACGGCGATCTTGGAGCGGTGCCCTGCCTCCCGCGCCACCGCGACGATCTCCACCGAGCCGTCGGCGATCTCGGGCACCTCCAGCGAGAACAACTTGCGCACCAGGTTCGGGTGCGTCCGCGACAGCGTGATGAGCGGTTCCCTGGCCCCGCGGGTCACCCCGACGACGTAGCAGCGCAGTCGGTCGCCGTGCTCGTAGCTCTCACCGGGCACCTGTTCGGCGGCCGGAATCACGCCCTCGGAACCCTTGGTCTCGCTACCCATCCGCACCACCACCAGACCGCGGGCATTGGCGCGGGCATCGCGCTGGATCACCCCGGCGACGATGTCACCCTCGCGGGCCGAGAACTCGCCGTAGTTCTTTTCGTTCTCGGCGTCGCGCAGGCGCTGCAGGATCACCTGCCGAGCCGTGGTCGCCGCGATCCGGCCGAAACCCTCAGGGGTGTCGTCCCATTCGTGCAGCACATTGCCGTCTTGATCGGTCTGCCTGGCCATGACCTTGACCACGCCGGTCTTGCGGTCAATGTCGATGCGGGCGTCGGGCTCGTGGCCTTCGGTGTGCCGGTAGGCCGTCAGCAGCGCCGTCTTGATGGTGTCGACCACCACGTCGACGGTGATTCCTTTGTCGGCTTCGATGGCATGCAGGGCCGCCATGTCGATGTTCATGCTCAGGCTTCCTCTCCGGAGACGCCGGCCAGCTCCAGCTCCCGTGGGTTCGGCGGCGAAAACTCCACCTGGACAACAGCTTCGGCGATCGAGTCGATCGCGATGTCGCGGACCGTCAGGTTGTTCCGGGCCTCACGCACGACGACCCCGACGGTGCCGTCGCCGACGCGGCCGATGCGGCCGGTCAGCGTCGAGCCGTCGACCAGCGCGATCCGGGCGAGCCGGCCCTGCGCTCTGCGGTAGTGCTTCTCGGTGGTCAGCGGGCGGTCCACCCCAGGTGACGTCACCTCGAGCACGTAGGGTGCGGTGTCGAGATCGTCGAGTAGCGCGGACGCCGTGCGGGACAGTTCGGCGATCGAATCGAGGTCCAGGCCCCGATCACTGTCGGTGACGACGGTGATGCGCGGCGGACGCGCGGCGGTGTCGATGACCACGTCCTCGATGTCGTATCCGGCGCGCGCGAATTCGCCGTCGAGCAGTTCGACCACCTGTCGTTGCGACGGTAATCCCGCAGACCGCTCCGCCACGGCGAGCTCCTCGTCTTGAGTTGTCCGGACACGGCCCGCAGGAAGGGCTCCTGCGAATCCGACACCCCACGATACGCCAGCGCCGAGGGGTCAAGGACCGAAAGCACGCGGCACCGGGACGGGGTGGCAGGATGTGGTCGTGCCGAGCCAGCCGCCGACCGTCAGCCGTCGACGTGTGCTCGTCGGTACGGCCGCCCTGGCCGCCTTGGGTGTCGGCGCTGCGGCCTGCGGCGCCCCGTCGCCTCCCCCTGACCTCGACGATCTCACCACCGCACTGGACCGGGCCCGCTCCGACAGCCGGCTCGCCGGCGACCTCGCCACCACGTCGCGCGGACAGCTCGCCGACGCGCTGACAGAGGTCGCCGCGCAGCGCTCGGCGCACGCCGAGGCGCTGGCCGAGGAGATCGTGCGCATGACCGGGCAGGCCGCCCCGACCACCAGCGCCACCGCCACGACGACGTCGACCCCGGCGTCGGTGCCCGAACCGCGGGTCGACGACGTGATCGGCGCGCTACGCACGTCGGCTGACAGCGCCGCGGCCGCGGCCGGCGCGCTGTCCGGATACCGGGCCGGACTGCTGGCGTCCATCGCCGCCTCCTGCACGTGCGCCTACACCGTCGCCCTGGCCGGCGCGGGGGGTGCGCGATGACCTCACCCCGCCCGGACGCGCCGTCGCGGCCCGACGACGCGGCCGACGGCGCGCTGTTCGACGCCCTGGCCACCGAGCACGCCACCATCTACGGGTACGGCCTGGTGTCCGCGCACTCGACTCCGGAGGTGAACTACCTGGTCTCGGACGCGATGGCAGAGCATCGCAAGCGGCGCGAAGCGGCCGTCGCCCTCCTGGAGGAGCGCGGGGTCGAGCCCGCCCTGCCCGCGGCCGGCTACCGGATGCCGTCGGAGGTGGACACACCGAAGGACGCGGTCAACCTCGCGATCACGATGGAGGAGGACGCCGCGGTGGCCTGGCGCGCCGTTGTCGAGCAGGCCACCGACCAGGACGTCCGAGCCTTCGGCGTGACCGCACTGACCGAATGCGCGATCACCGCCGCACGGTGGCGCACGATCCGCGGAGACACCTCGGTCACCGTCGCGTTCCCCGGCGGAACCGAATAGAGCCTCCCGTCACGCCCCGGCGAGCGCGGCGCTGATCAGCTCGGCCGCCTCCGCCGCGGGGATCTCGCGCTTGTCGCCGCCGAAACGGTCCCGCAGCTCGACCACCCCGTCGGCCCATCCGCGGCCCACCACGACGATCCACGGCACCCCGAGGAGTTCGGCGTCCTTGAACTTCACCCCCGGCGAGGCCGTGCGGTCGTCGAGCAGCACCTCGACACCGCGCCGGTCGAGTTGAGCGGCCAGTTCGGTGGCGCCGGTGCGCGCGTCGGCGTCCTTGTTGGCGATCACCACGTGCACGTCGAACGGCGACACCGACGACGGCCAACGCAGGCCGAGTTCGTCGTGGTGCTGTTCGGCGATCACCGCGACCAACCGCGACACCCCGATGCCGTACGAGCCCATGGTCAGCCGCACCGGTTTGCCGTCCTCGCCGAGCACGTCGGCGCTGAACGCATCGGCGTATTTGCGACCCAGCTGGAACACGTGACCGATCTCGATGCCGCGCGCGGCGACCAGCGGCCCGGCGCCGTCCGGGGACGGGTCACCCTCGCGGACCTCGGCGGCCTCGATGGTGCCGTCGGGGGTGAAGTCGCGGCCGGCGACCAGGTCGACGTAGTGCTTGCCCGACTCGTCGGCGCCGGTGATCCAGGAGGTGCCGTCCACCACCCTCGGATCGACCAGGTAGCGAACACCGTTGGCCAACAGCGCCTTCGGGCCGATGTAGCCCTTCACCAGGAACGGGTAGCGGGCGAAGTCGGCGTCGTCGAGCATCGCGTACTCGGCCGGTTCCAGCGCCGCACCGAGGCGTTTGTCGTCGACCTCGCGGTCGCCGGGCACCCCGACGGCGAGCAGTTCCCAGTCCCCGCCCGGCTCCCGCACCTTCATCAGCACGTTCTTCAACGTGTCAGCGGCGGTGACGGCCCGCCCGGAGAAGCTCGGCAGGTTCGCGCCGTTGGCCCAGTCGACCAGCGCGGCGATGGTCGGGGTGTCGGGTGTGTCGTGGGCGACGGCGTCGGGCAGGCCGTCGAAAGGGATCGGTTCGGGCGCGGTGGTGATGACGGCCTCCACGTTGGCCGCGTAGCCGGACTGCACGCAGCGCACGTAGGTGTCCTCACCGACCTCGCTTTCGGCCAGGAACTCCTCCGAGGCGCTGCCGCCCATCGCCCCGGACACCGCGGAGACGATCACGTAGCGAACCATCAACCGGTCGAAAATCCGTTGATAGGCCTCGCGGTGGGCGATGTAGGCGTTCTTGAGGCCGGCGTCGTCGATGTCGAACGAGTACGAGTCCTTCATCAGGAACTCGCGGCCGCGCAGGATGCCGGCACGCGGCCGCGCCTCGTCACGGTACTTGTTCTGGATCTGGTACAGCCGCAGCGGGAAATCCTTGTACGACGAGTACTCACCCTTGACGGTGAGGGTGAACATCTCTTCGTGGGTGGGCCCGAGCAGGTAGTCGTTGGCGCGGCGGTCCTGCAGCCGGAACAGGGTGTCGCCGTACTCGGTCCAGCGGTTGGTGGTCTCGTAGGGCGCACGCGGCAGCAGTGCCGGGAAGAGGATCTCCTGTCCCCCGATGGCGTCCATCTCGTCGCGGACGATTTTCTCGATCTTGCGCAGCACCTTCAGTCCGAGAGGCAGCCAGCTGTACAGGCCGGGGCCGACCGGCCGGACGTATCCGGCCCGGATGAGCAGCTTGTGGCTCGGGACTTCGGCGTCGGCCGGGTCGTCGCGCAGCGTGCGCAGGAACAGCTCGGACATGCGGGTGATCACAGGCGAACACCTTACTGACCCCGCACCTTCCGGCGGATTTCGGGACTTAGAGCTCCCCCGCGTCGATCGCGTCCTTGACTTCCTGGGCGTGCGCGACCTGCTCGGCGGTGTACTTGATGAACAGCGCCGCCCCGCCGACGACGATCGCGACCGCGGCCACCCACAGCAGGCCGTAGGCGTAGCCCTGATCCAGGGCGTGCAGCTGCGCGGGGTTCATGTCTTTGACCGGGCCGGTGGTGCCGCCGAGGTACAGCGTGCGCGACGTGATGACCGCCTGGATGATCGCGAGCACCACGGGACCGCCGAGGTTCTGCAGCATCAGCGCGATCGCCGACACCGGGCCGATCTGGTCGAAGCCGACGCCGGCGATCGCCGAGATCATCAGCGGCACGACGATCATGCCGATACCGAAGCCGCCGATCGTGATGGGCAGCACCAGATTCGGGAAGTACGGGATTCCGGCGTCCAGGGTCGAGCCGTAGAGCATCGCGGCCAGAACCAGGACGCCGCCGCCGATCACGAGCACCCGGGGCGGGAACTTCGACACCAGCGCCGAGGACAAGCCCAGCCCGATGCCGAGTGCGATCACGAACGGGATGAAGCCGACGCCCGCCTTCAGCGCGCTATAGCCCATGATGTCCTGCACGTACAACCCGATGGTCACGGTCAGGGTGAACATCACGCCGCCGGCGAGGAAGATGGCCGCGAACGTGGCGACCCGGTTGCGGTCGTGGAACAGCTCGAACGGCACGACCGGGTTTTCGGCGGTGCGCTCGACCCACAGGAATGCGAGCAGGCAGCCGACGGCGGCGACGCCCGAGGCGATGGTCACCGGCGAGACCCAGCCGGCCTCCGGGCCCATCGAGAACGCGAACACCGCCGCGGTGCAGCCCATGGTGGCCAGCAGGGCGCCGGCCGCGTCGAGCTTCAGGCGCTCGCGGTTGGTCTCGCGCAGAGTCTTGCGGGCCAGATAGATCATGATCAGCCCGATCGGCACGTTCACCAGGAACGCCAGCCGCCAGGACACCTCGGTCAGCGCGCCGCCGACCACCAGGCCCATCACCGAGCCGACGCCGGTCATCGCGGCGAACACCGCGGTGGCCGCGTTGCGTGCGGGGCCCTTCGGGAACGTTGTGGCGATCAGCGCCAGCGCTGTCGGCGACGCGATCGCCGCGCCCACCCCCTGCAGCAGCCGGGCGATGACCAGGGTGGCCTCGTCCCATGCGATGCCGCACAGGATCGAGGCGATGGTGAACAGCGTGACGCCGACGATGAAGGTGCGCTTGCGGCCGATGGTGTCGCCGAGTCGGCCACCGAGCAGCATCAGGCCGCCGAAGGTCAGCACATAGGCGGTGATGACCCAGCTGCGGCCCGCGTCGGAGAGGTTGAGTTCATCCTGAATCTTCGGCAGTGCGACGATGGCGATGGTGCTGTCCATCGTGGCCAACAGCTGCATGCCGCCGATCGCGATGACCGCGGCGATGAAGCGCCGCGACGGCAACCATGCCGGTGTCTTGCCAACTCGTGCTCCGTCGCCTCCGCGGCCGCCGGCCGTCTCACCCGTCCCCGTGACGCGGGCGGGCAGGGCTCGCTTCGGGGCCCGCTCCGAGCCCCGCTTGTCCCTGCCCTCTGCATCACGTCGGATGGCGGCACGCTCCGCATCGTTGAGAGCCGTCATAACGGGCTACCCTACAGTAATATTAAGAATCCTCTAAGCCCCGAAGCCGGCCACAGCGCCGATCACGATGATCGCCGGGGGCCTGATGCCGTCGGACCGGATCCGCTCAGGGGCGTCGGCGAGCGTCGCTCGCAAAGTCCGCTGCGCGGCGGTCGTGCCGTGCTGAACCACCAGAACCGGCGTATTCGCTGGTCTGCCGCCTCTTAGCAGCACTTCCACGAACTGTTCGATCCGTTCCACAGCCATCAGCAAAACGATGGTGCCGCTCATCGCGGCCAGCGCATCCCAATTCACTAACGATTCGGGGTGGTCCGGCGCAACATGGCCGCTGACCACCACGAACTCGTGGGTCAGACCGCGGTGCGTGACCGGTATCCCGGCCAGCGCGGGGACCGCTATGGCAC
Source organism: Mycobacterium sp. SMC-8 (assembly GCF_025263565.1). NCBI lineage: Bacteria > Bacillati > Actinomycetota > Actinomycetes > Mycobacteriales > Mycobacteriaceae > Mycobacterium > Mycobacterium sp. SMC-8. The sequence continues at coordinate 3,911,695 of NZ_CP079865.1, read as the reverse complement.
TGGTCACACCCGGTACGACGGTGACCGGAACCCCGGCTTCGGCGCACGCGATCACCTCTTCGTACCCGCGGGCGAACACGAACGGGTCGCCACCTTTGAGCCGGACGACGAACTTGCCCTCCCGGGCCCGCGCGACGAGCACCTCGTTGATCGCGTCCTGCGCCATCGCGCGCCCGTACGGGATCTTGGCCGCGTCGATCACCTCGACCTCGGGCGAGAGCTCGGAGAGCAGGTCCTGCGGGGCGAGCCGGTCGGCGACCACGACGTCGGCATGCGCGAGCAGCCTGCGGCCCCGCACGGTGATCAGCTCGGGATCCCCGGGTCCCCCGCCGACCAGAGCGACGGTGCCCTTCGTCACCCCCGGCGCCGCCGAGCTGTCCACCCCGATCAAGCCCTGCGCAAGGGCCTCGTGAATCGCGGTGCGGATGCCGGCGGAGCGACGGTGCTCGCCGCCGGCCAGCACGCCGACGGACAGACCCTCGTAGTCGAAGGTCGCCGGCGTGACGGCGGTGCCCTCGACCGCGACGTCGGCGCGCACGCAGAACACATGCCTGCGCTCGGCCTCGGACACGATCGCGGCGTTCACCGCGGGGTCGTCGGTGGCGGCGATCACATACCAGGCGCCCTCCAGGTCGCCTTCACGAAACTCGCGCAGCGTCAGCGTGATTCCGTCGATGGCCTCGACCGCCGGGGTGGCGGCCTTGGTGATGACGTGGACGTCGGCGCCGCTGGCGACCAGCAGCGGCAGGCGCCGCTGCGCGACGGTGCCCCCGCCCACGACGACGACCTTCTTGCCGGCCAGACGAAGGCCCACCAGATAGGCGTTCTCGGAACTCACACTGCTCCTCGCGTCCGCCGAACTCACCCGGCGAGCTTAGAGGTTGCCGCGGCCGCGACGAAGCGGGCGACTGCCTGCGGGTGCGCGGCAGGGTGGGTGTGCAGATAGCCGGCGTGCACCCCGCCGAGCACCGCGCCGTCCTCGACCGGGCGTCCACCGCGGCCCGCGTAGCGCCATGCGGGTGTCCGGTCGGAGGCGAATTTCACTGTGGTCCGGTGGAATTCGTGACCGACCACCCGGTCTCCGACGGCGTGCAGCGACGAGTCCGCGACCGCCACCGCGTCACGGTAACCCAGCGTCAGCGAGTCGGTGAACGCCGCCGATCCGGACACCACGCCGCACATCGGGTGTCCGTCGAGGTCGTTCACCAGGTAGGTCAGGCCGGCGCATTCGGCGTGCACGGGGGCGCCGCGCCCGGCCAGCGCCCTGATCTGCGCCCGCACGGGTTCGTTGGCCGCCAGCTGCGGCCCGAACTCCTCGGGGAACCCGCCGGGCAGCACCAGCGCCGCGCAGCCCTCGGGCAACGGCTCCGCCAGCGGGTCGAAGTCCACCACATCAGCTCCCGAAGCGGTCAGGATCTCGCGGTGCTCGGCGTATCCGAAGGTGAACGCCCGGCCCGCCGCGAGCGCGACGGTGACCCGCTCGGTCGGCGCGCACTGGGACGGGGTCCACGACGGACCGTCGACTCGGCTGGCGGCGACGGCGACGACGGCGTCGAGGTCGACGTGGCGGGCCACCAGCTCCGTCATCGCGGCGACCGCGGCGGTGGCCCGGCGGCCGTGTTCGACGGCGGTGACCAGGCCGAGGTGGCGCGACGGGACGGCGAGTTCGTCGGCGCGCGGGATGGAGCCGAGCACCGGCACCCCGGCCTGCTCACACGCTTGGCGCAGCACGTCGTCGTGGCGGGGCGAGCCGACCCGGTTGAGGATCACCCCGGCCAGCCGCACGGACCGGTCGAACGTGGCGAAACCGTGCAGCAGTGCGGCGATGCTGTGACTCTGGCCCCGCGCATCGACCACGAGCACCACGGGAGACCCGAGCAGCCCCGCCACGTGTGCGGTGGAGCCCCGGGCCGGGCCGGCAGCGATGTCGGCGATGCGGCCGTCGAACAGTCCCATCACCCCCTCGACCACCGCGATGTCGGCGTCGTCGCTGCCGTGCCGGTACAGCGGCCCGATCAGCGGCTCGCCGACCAGCATCGGGTCGAGGTTGCGGCCCGGCCGGCCGGTTGCCAGCGCGTGATAGCCCGGGTCGATGAAGTCGGGTCCGACCTTGAACGGCGCCACCCGGCGGCCGGCCCGGCCCAGCGCGCCCATCAGCCCGGTGGCCACGGTCGTCTTCCCGCTGCCGGAAGCCGGCGCGGCGATCACGACGGCCGGGGTGCTCACGCGCCGCTCCCCCACCTGCGCGAGCGTGCGTGTCTGCGGGCGACACTCCGCGGAAACTCCGAATATTGCGCACGCTCGGCGGCGGTACCACCGGTTGGGCGACACGCGTGCGCCGCGCTGGGACGAACCTGCGTTGATGGCGGGTGAGTGAGAGAGGCCGACCAACGTGCGCCGGCGCGGGACGAGTACAAGCTGAAACCGAACGAGCGTGCGCCGAATGCGGTGCGAGTGTGCGCTTTCTTCGGGAAATGCACGGCGTGTCGGTCGCAGACACGCACGCTCGCGCAGGGGGGGACGGCGCTCACCACTCGATGCCCTTCTGGCCCTTGCGGCCGGCGTCCATCGGGTGTTTGACCTTGGTCATCTCCGTGACCAGATCGGCCGCGTCGAGCAGCTTCTGCGGCGCGTCGCGGCCGGTGATCACCACATGCTGGGTGCCGGGACGGGCCGTTAGCGTGGCGACCACCTCATCGACGTCCACCCAGCCCCACTTGAGTGGATAGGTGAATTCGTCGAGCACATAGAAGTCGTGGCGCTCCTCGCCGAGGCGGCGCGCGATCTCGGCCCAGCCGTCCGCCGCCGCGGCTGCGTGGTCCACCTCGGAACCCGCCTTGCGCGTCCACGACCAGCCGGCGCCCATCTTGTGCCATTCCACCGGACCGCCGACCCCGCGCTCGTCGTGCGCGCGGCCGAGTTCGCGCAACGCGGTCTCTTCGCCGACCTTCCACTTCGCGCTCTTGACGAACTGGAACACCGCGATGTCGAAGCCCTGGTTCCACGCGCGCAGCGCCATTCCGAACGCGGCCGTCGACTTACCCTTGCCCGGCCCGGTGTGCACCGCCAGCAGCGGAGCGTTGCGCCGCGCGCGGGTGGTCAGGCCATCGTCGGGAACAGTCAGCGGTTGCCCCTGTGGCATCGCGCCACCTCCTATGCAGCGCCCCGGTCGGCCTGCGCCTTGACCAGGGAGGTGAGATTGTCGGCCCGCAGTTCGGCCAGCCGCACCGCCGGCGCGCCGAGCTGACGAGCCAGCTCCTGTGCCAGATCGAGCCTGATGTAGGACGTCTCGCAGTCGACGACCACCGCGGCCGCGCCTTCGGCGACGAGCCGGGCCGCCGCGGTCCGCGCGCGCCCCAGCGGGTCCGGCCCGCCGGTCGCGCGGCCGTCGGTCAGCACCACGACCAGACTGCGACGGGCGCGGTCCCTGGCACGTTCCCGGACCACCATGTCGCGTGCCGCGAGCAGCCCCTGCCCCAGGGGTGTCCGGCCGCCGGTGTCGAAGCGCGAAAGCCGCCGGCTCGCGATGTACACCGACGACGTCGGCGGCAGCAGCACACTGGCGTCCTGGCCGCGAAACGTGATGACCGCGACCTTGTCCCGGCGTTGGTAGGCATCCCGCAGCAGCGACAGGGTGGCACCCGCGACGGCCGACATCCGGTCCCGCGCCGCCATCGACCCCGACGCGTCGACGACGAAGATCACCAGATTGCCCTCGCGTCCCTCCCGGACCGCGCGTCGGACGTCGTCGGGGGCGGGCCGCACCGCGCCGGGACCGGCTTGCCGGCCCGCGGCCGTGAGCAGCGTGGCGAACACGTGCATCCCGTGGCCGGCGTCCGGCTCGGCGGTCTCCGACACCACGGTGCCGGTCCGGTTGCGTGCCCGGGAGCGACGCCCGGGCGCCCCTTCGCCGACGCCGGGGACGACGAGAGCGCGGGTTTTGAAGGTGGTCGACGGCGGTGCGCTCTGGCGCGGCGGCGCACCTGAACGGCGTTGCTGCCCTTGACCATCAGAAGGCTGCTCAGACTCGGGAGCCCCGCCGCCGGACGGATCCGGGTCCGGCTCGGGATCCGGCTGCGCCTCTGCTGATTCGGCCGCCTGCTCCATGGCCTCGTCGAGCCGATCCTGGTCCAGTCCGGGATCATCGAACGGGTCGCGGCGGCGGCGGTGCGGCAGCGCGAGTTCGGCAGCCACACGGATGTCCTCTTCATCGACCGTCACGTCACCCGTCGTTTGGCTCGCCCCGGGGGTCGAACCGCGCCACGCCGCGTGGGCCACCGCGGTGCGAGCCACCACCAGGTCTGCGCGCATGCCGTCGACGTCGAAGGCCGCGCACAGTGCCGCGATGCGCCGTAACTCGCTGTCGGGCAACACCACTTCGGCGACCAACGCCCGTGCCGCCGCGATCCGGGCGGCCAGTTCGGCGTCCTCGGCGGCGTACCGGGCGGCGAACGCGGCCGGGTCTGCCTCGTAGGCCAGCCGGGCGCGGATCACTTCGGCACGGACATCGACGTCGCGCGACGCCGCCACGTCGACGGTGAGCCCGAACCGGTCGAGCAACTGCGGACGCAGTTCCCCCTCTTCGGGATTCATCGTGCCGATGAGCACGAACCGCGCGTCGTGGCTGTGCGAGACGCCGTCCCGTTCGATGTGCACCCGCCCCATCGCCGCGGCGTCCAGCAGCACGTCGACCAGATGATCGTGCAACAGGTTGACCTCGTCGACGTAAAGCACTCCGCGGTGTGCGCGCGCCAGCAGCCCCGGCGAGAACGCGTGTTCGCCGTCTCGCAACACCTTCTGCAGGTCCAGGGATCCGACGACCCGGTCCTCGGTGGCGCCGATCGGCAGTTCCACCAGCTGCCCGCCCTCGTCGCCGGCCGTCCTGAACGCAGCGGCCAGCACCTGCGCAAGGCCGCGCACCGCAGTCGACTTCGCGGTGCCCTTCTCCCCGCGGATCAGGACTCCACCGATGTCGGGCCGAACAGCGCACAGCATCAACGCCAGGCGAAGCCGGTCGTGGCCGACGACCGCGCTGAACGGGTAGATCGGAGGGGACGGATCCAACGAGATCACGGCTTCACCATCGGCACGTGCGGGATCCCGTCGTCGAGGAACTCGTCACCGTTGCGGACGAACCCGTGCCTGCCGTACATCTCCTCCAGGTAGGTCTGGGCGTTGATATGGCAGGGGAAGTCACCCACCTCGGCCAGCGCGGCCTGCAGGAGCCGGGCGGTGTGTCCGCGGCCGCGGTCACCGCGTTTGGTGCACACCCGGCCGATCCGGAACGCCTTCTGCCCAGCCGGATGTTCCTCCATCAGGCGTAATGTCGAAATAACTTCTCCTTCAGGGTTTTCCAGCCAGAAGTGGCGCGTCTCGGCAAGCAGATCCCGACCGTCGAGCTCAGGGTAGGGGGTGGCCTGCTCGACCACGAACACCTCCACGCGGAGCTTGAGCAACTCGTAGAGGGTCGCGGCGTCGAGGTCCTTAGCCCAGCTGCGGCGCAGCGCCACTGTCATCCGGTGGTCCCGGCTCAGACGGTCGCCGCGGTGGTCGGGGTGTGTTCGGTGCCCGCCGTCGATCCGTCGCCGGTGATCGCCGGGACACCGCTGGCCGGCTGGTCAAGCTTGAGCACCTTGGTCCCGTGCGCCCATATTTGCTCGAAAAGCGCAGGCTCATCGGATAATTGGACCCCAAGTGACGGAACCATCTCCTTGAGCTTGGGTTCCCAGCCGGCGTAGCGGTCGGCGAAGCACCGCTTCATCACGTCGAACATGGCGGGCACCGCGGTCGACGCGCCCGGCGACGCGCCGAGCAGGCCGGCGATGCTGCCGTCGGCCGCGGCGAGCACCGTGGTGCCGAATTCCAGCACCCCGCCCTTGCCCTTGGCCTTGCGGATCACCTGCACGCGCTGTCCGGCGATGACGAGTTCCCAGTCGGAATCCCTTGCGCTGGGTGCGAAGTCACGCAGGTTCTCGACGCGGGCCGACTCACTGAGCAGCAGCTGACCGATCAGGTACTTCAGCAGCCCCATCTCGGTGAGGCCCACACCCAGCATGGACACCAGGTTG